>CAKUOS010000050.1 GCA_934670025.1 uncultured Oscillospiraceae bacterium | reverse complement strand
CACGCGCGAAACCGTCGACGGCGAAACGCCCGCCAGCCGCGCCACATCCTTGATCGTTGCTGCCATCCTGCACCTCCGTGCAAACGGTTTACCGATATTTCTTGAAATTTCGCGTTGAAACAGCGATAAAAGCAAGGAAATATCGAGTATATTTGTTTGCGACGATAAAATCCAACGGGATATAACGAATTTATTCATGCAACCGTTTGCCTAATGCCAGAGTAGCACGTTTTTCAGATGAAGTCAATTTGTCAGTTTATACAAGAAAAAACCTGTTCTTCTGTGCAGGTAGACAAGGAAAACCCCGGGCCGTTCCATCAGGAACGACCCGGGGCCGATTTTGCACAGGCAAGGACAACGCAAGGCTAAACGGGCAAAAATATGGAAAACCCACCGTATCGCAATTGAAACACGGTGGGTTTATGGCAAGCGGCACCCTTTTATCTGTGTAAACCGCCTTGGGCGAATACTGTTTATAGTGTTTATCGGAATACTGTTCAATCGAAATAGATGTCGTGCTAACAGAATCCTGAGACTTTGGGTCGACGAAGCCACCGGCGAATCGCTCGTTCAGGTCGGCGAGGCCGACGCGATGCCGTTTGCAGACAGCCATTACAGCGCGCGCAGGATCTGTTCCGATATGTCCTTTTCTGTCCCCGTCTGCCAGATATGCGGGCAAACATCGTTTGGGCGGATATCCGGAAGCCGCGGCGGCACCCGTGCGCATTGGCAAAACTGACATAAAGCGTATGGTTTTTTTGACATGAAAATGTGAAAATGTGTGACTGCCTACTTTGGGCGCACAATGAACGTGCGACAAAATACTGCGAACCGTCTCAAAAGCATTTATAATATGACCAAGTTCAGAAAGAACGCGTCCGTTATGGCGACTCTACGTTAAAGGAGATATACAAATGGCTACTATGAAACTTACCAACAGACAGCAGGTCGAAGACTTTATCCGCGGCTGCACCCTGTTTGCGACCGGCGGCGGCGGTCTGCCGAAGAACGGAATCCGCTCCCTGATGGATGAGATCGAAGCCGGACGCAGCGTCGGCTGGGTCGATGTCAGTGAGATCACGGACGATATGATGAGCTGCTGCCCGTTCCTGATGGGCTCCATCGCGCCGCACAACGAAGCCACGATCAAGGAAATGGCTTCCTACGACATGACGCCGGAGACGAGCGTGAATCTTGAGGGAGACAGAATGGCAAAGGCCGTCCTCGCACTTCAGGAATATACCGGAAAAAAATTCGATGTGATCGTTCCCATCGAGCTGGCCGGCGCCAATACCCCTGCGGCGATGGCTGCCGCATCCAAGCTCGGCATCGTGACGGTCGATGGCGACTATACGGGCCGCGCGATCCCGGAGATCGTGCAGATCACCTTTAACTACAATGGCCACTGCCTGACGCCGATCGCGTCCGTCGACGAGTGGGACAACGAATGCATTATCAAGCGTGCGAATAATCCCCGCACGGTCGAGCACATTGGCAAGCTCATCAGTGTCGCGGGATATGGTCTGGCAGGTCAGGCAGGCATGGCGCTCGACGGCAAGAATACGCGCGATACCGTTATCGCCGGTACGCTCAGCGAATGCTACGAGGCTGGCAAGCGCATGCGCGAGGCAAAGGAGGCCGGCAAGGATGTCGTCACAGAGCTGCTGGCGAAATTCGGCGGCTATGAGCTGGGGCGCGGCACGATCACCGTCAAGGATGACTATGATGCGGTCGGCTATTACTGGGGCACGGTCACGGTGGACTGCGGCGATAAGGAGCTCAAGTACTGGTTCAAGAACGAGAACCACGTCGTCTGGAAGGACGGCGAGCCGTATGTCACCAGCCCGGACATCATTGCTGCGGTCGACGTCGAGACCGGCGAGCCCGTTCCGAACCCGCTGTCTTATGTCGGACAGAAGGTTGCGCTCATCGCGATGCGCTGCAAGCCGCAGCAGCAGAACGCGACGCTGCTGATGCCCAGATATTTCGGCTTTGACATTGATCATGTTCCCGTCGACGAGGTCATGGGTAAATAAATCACAGACAGACCGTTTCCTTTCATCCGCGCGCCGCGTGGATGAAAGGAAACGCATATATCGCAAGCAAAGGAGAACGCCGTCTATGAAAGCACTACAGGATTGCATACAGACCCGGCGCAGTGTTAGAATCTTTCGCGAGGAGCCAGTCAACCGTGCGATCATTCGGGAGCTGATCTGGAACGGATGCATGGCGCCGTCCGGGAGCAACATCCAGCCGTGGCAGTTTATCGTGGCGGATGAACCGGAGCTGGTCGCGGAGCTGGTCCGCTTCAGTCCCGGGATCGGAAAGATCCCGCCGTGCATCCTCATTCTCTGCACCGACCGCCGCCGCGCGCTGGAAAAGGGCGGCGTGATGGGCCGCGATCAGCTCAGCCTGATCGATATTTCCATGGCGGCGGAGAATATCATTCTGTCGGCAGTCGATCAGGGGCTTGGGACCTGCGCGGTGCGCTCGTTCCCGTCGCTGATCCTGCAAAAGATTCTGAAGCTCCCGGAGCACATCATGCCGGAGCTTCTGATCACACTGGGATACCCGGAGCGTATCGGAAAAATGCCGCCGAAACGGCCGCTGAGCGAACTGCTTTACTTTAATGGATGGGGAGAGGAATATGCAGACGCAGTGGAATGAACTGCTTGCCTTTTGCATCACAAGCGCGATCGGACTTCAGGAGGAGCCGCCGGTTTACGGACCGCTGCGCCTGATCGATTGCATGGAACGGGTGATCCGGCTCGGCAGACAGAACGGACAGTTCTGCGATCCGGCGTTTTCCGAGCTGGAAACGTATATTGAAGAAAACAAGCTGACCTGCATGTATGATCAGGCGGCGTTCGGGGGTATCTTGCAGGAGATTGCCTTCCGTCTGATCGACGCGACGAAGGCGTGAGCGATACAGGCCCGCGTGACGCCGCGCGGTCAAGAAAATGAAGAGGAGCAAGCAATGGTACGATATGTGCTGAAGCGTCTTTTGCAGGGCATTTTCGTCCTGTTCGGCGTTTCAATTATGATTTTTGTCCTGTCGCGTGTCGTTCCGGGCGATCCCGGGCGGCTGGCGCTCGGCCCGCGCGCCACACAGGAGGCAGTTGATGAGCTCAATCATCAGCTGTATATGGATAAGCCGCTTCCGGTTCAGTATGCGTGCTGGATCCGTGATGTTTTTAAGGGCGATTTTGGAATTTCTATCGTGACGAAGCGCTCCGTCAGTCAGGATGTGGCGCAGTTCCTGCCGGCAACGCTGGAGCTGGTTCTGGTGGCCGGTGTGTTTATGGTGTGCGGTGCACTTCTGTTGGGAACGTTGGCGGCGCGATTCAAGGACTCGTTTGTCGATGGCCTTGTCCGCGTTATGTCCTATACGGGAATCGCGCTGCCGTCGTTCGTCGTTTCAATCCTGTTCCTGCTGCTGTTCGGCTATGTATGGCCGGTAATCCCGGTGCTCGGACGGCTGTCAGGCGGCGTGACGCCGCCCACGGACATCACGGGCCTGTACATTCTGGACGGGCTTCTGACCGGCAGACCGGCCGTGGCGTGGGATGCGTTCTTGCATCTGATTCTTCCTGCGCTGGCGCTGGCCTTCGGCGGCATGTTCCAGGATGCGCGTCTGCTTCGCAATGCGCTGACGGAAAACGCGGAAAAGGAATACATGCAGGTCTCCAAGTCCTATGGTTTGCCGCGCGGCAAGCTGATGAACAAGTATCTGATGAAGTCCTCATCCGCCTCGGTCATTACCGTCATGGGCATGGACTTTGCGGTTCTTGTCGGCAACGCATTTCTGGTTGAAAAGGTCTTCAACTGGCCGGGCGTCTCCCGCTACGGCATGAACGCCATGCTGAACAAGGATCTGAATGCCATCTGCGCGGTCGTCATGATCATCGGCATCGTTTTCCTGATCGTGAACCTGATCGTGGATCTGATCATCGCGGCGATTGATCCGCGGATCCGGCTTTCGTAAGGAGGTGCAGAGCTATGAGTCAACCCCAAAAAGGCGGTGCGCCGCAGCGGCATGGACTGCTCAAGCCGTCCACGCGTGAGAATCTGCGGATCTACTGGTATAATTTCCGCAGCAATAAGCTGTCAATCGTCGGATTGGTGATCGTTCTGCTATCGATCTATCTGGCGCTGTTCCCGCAGACTGTCACGCGCTTTCCCGAGCACGTCAAGGAGTTCGTAGATTTTGCCAACGCCGGGCAGGCGCCGAACGCGACATACTGGTTCGGCACTGACACCAACGGCCGTGATATTTTCACGCGCGTGATCTATTCCTTCCGCGGCGCGCTGCTGATGTCGATCGTCGTTCTTGCCATCTCTGTGCCGGTCGGTACGGCGCTCGGCCTGATCGCGGGTTATTACCACGGCACGAAGATCGATACCGTCATCATGCGCATCACGGATATCTTCCTGTCGATGCCGCCGCTGATCCTCTGCCTTGCGATTGCCTCCATGCTGGAGTACAACATGATGAACTCCATGCTGGCGATCACCATCATGTGGTGGCCATGGTACACGCGTCTGGTCTACAGCAGCACGGTGAGCCTGAGCGAGGAATACTTCGTCAAGGAAGCAGAGCTGATCGGCGCGTCAAAGCTGCATATTCTGGTGAAGGAAATTTTACCGAACTGCCTGTCGCCGATCCTGACGAAGATGGCGCTGGATGTCGGCTGGGTCATTTTGCAGGGCGCGAGCCTGAGTTTCGTCGGTCTTGGCGAGCAGCCGCCTGCGCCGTCGTTCGGCACGATGATCTCCGACGGCTCGAAGTATCTGCCCGATATGTGGTGGATCGCGATCATGCCGGCGCTCGGCATCATCTTCATCATTCTCGGCTTCAACTTCTTCGGCGACGGGATCCGCGACATGTTTGACAGAGGGAAACAATCATGAGTGAGAAATTATTGGATATCCAGAACCTGTCGGTCTGGTATAAAACCTATCGCGGTTTCGCGCAGGTCGTCGACGATATTTCGTTCTACGTCAACAAGGGTGAAAAGGTCGGCCTTGTCGGCGAATCGGGCTGCGGCAAAACGACGGCGATGAAAGCGATCCTGCGTTTGCAGGAGGACGGAAACGCGAAGGTCCGCCCCGGCGCAGTCATCAGCTTTGACGGCGAGGACGTGCTGGCCATGAAAAAGGCGGCACTGCTGACGCTGCGGCGCAAAAAGATCTCAATGATCTCGCAGTCCCCGATGGCGGCGCTGAATCCGGTGTTCACCATCGGGCAGCAGATGATGGACGTGATCCGGTATTCCGGCTATTTTGATAAAAAGGACAAGGCCGGGATGCTGGAGGCCGCACGGCAGGCCATTACGTCGGTCATGATTTCTGACCCTGACCGGATCCTGAACTCGTATCCCTATCAGCTCTCCGGCGGCATGCGGCAGAGGATCTGCATCGCGACCTCGCTCGTAACGCCGCGGCAGATGCTGATTGCCGACGAGCCGGGCACGGCGCTCGACGTGACGGTGCAGGATCAGATCCACCGGCTGCTGCGCCGGCTCGTGGAGGAGGACAGGCGCTCGCTCATCATGATCACGCACAATCTGGGTGTGGTCCGCGAGCTGGTCGACCGGATCTATGTCATGTATGCGGGAAACATCGTGGAAAACGCGCCGACGCCGGCGCTGTTCAAAAATCCGCTGCATCCGTACACGCAGGGCCTGTTCGACTGCGCGCCGCGTCTGGTCGGCGGCGGCATCTCCACCGGCATCTACGGCTACGTTCCCGATTATTTTAATCCGCCCAAAGGCTGCCGGTTCTGCACGCGCTGCAAATACTGCACAGCGCAGTGCGAACAGAGCAAGCCGCCGCAGGTGGAGGTTGAGCCCGGGCATTTTGTAGCCTGCTTCAAATATGTTTAGGCCACTGCGATATGCACGGGCCCTGCGAAAGGAATCGTGAGAGTATGGATCAGGAAATCCTGCGGTTGAAAGACCTGAAGATGTATTTTCCGGCCGGAAAGGATCGCTTTGTCCGCGCGGTCGACGGCGTTGATCTCTATATCAACAAAGGCGATGTGCTGGGTATTGTCGGCGAATCCGGCTCGGGAAAGAGCACCATCGCCTATACGGTGATGGGGATGTATCACCAGACAGACGGTGAGATCATTTTTAACGGCGAGACCATCACCAAGGACAGCAAAAAGCGCAGCATGGAGTTCCGGCGGACGGCGCAGATCGTGTTTCAGGATCCGGGCTCGTCTCTGAACCCGTATCAGGACGTGCGTTCGATCCTGAGTCTGCCGCTGAAGGTGCACAAGGTCGTGCCGCGCAAGCAGATCGATGAAAAGATCGTTGAGATCCTCAATATGGTGGAGCTGCCGGCGGACTTTATGTACAAGTCGCCCAACTCCATCGGCGGCGGCGAGCGGCAGCTGGTATCCATTGCGCGCGCGCTCTGCTGCAACCCAAAGTTCATCATTCTCGATGAGCCGACGTCCTCGCTGGACGTTTCCATTCAGGCGAAGATCCTCAATATGCTCATGAAGCTGCGCGAGGAAAACGGCCTGACTTATATGTTCATCACACACGATATGGGCGTGATGCGCAATATTTCCACGCGCGTTGCGATCATGTATCTTGGCAAGCTCTGTGAGGTCGCGCCAACAGAAACCTTCTATTCCAGGCCCTTGCATCCCTATACACAGATGCTGCTGTCCGCGATCCCGGTCATTTCGGACGAGGATGAGGCGGTCAAGCCCTCCAAGGTGGAGTGCATCGGCGAAATTCCGTCGCCCGTCAATATTCCGAAGGGATGCAGCTTCAACACGCGCTGTATTTACAAGACCGACCGCTGCATGGAGGAGGATCCCGTTATGCGCGAGGTGTCGCCGGGACATTTTGTCCGTTGCCATCTGTGTGAAAAGATGTGCATGAAATGATCCGCCGCGCGGATCACAAGCCAGTGTTGACCAACCGGAAGGCAGAAACGCCCGCGCGCGGCCCTGCGTGTTCCAGACAGAAGTTGGATCAATAGATGCCCACACACAAAAAGGAGGAAACAAACATGAAAAGACTCGCATCCCTGTTGCTGATCCTTGCGCTGCTGCTGTCGGTTTTGGCCGGCTGCACCGGCGCCGCTAACGGCGACCCGGCCTCTGAAGCTGCCGATCCCGGCAAAACGACCGGCGCTGCGCATCAGAGCATCATCCGCCTGACCGCCGACAGTACGCCGATCCTCGACCCGGCAGCGCATAACGGCAATTCCAGCTCCATCGCGTACTGCAATCTGTACGATACGCTCGTTTTCCCGACGCTTGACAGCGTTGAGCCCGATCTGGCGGAATCGTGGGAGGCCAGCGATGACGGCCTTTCCTACACGTTCCACCTCAAAAAGGGCGTCAAGTTCCATGACGGATCTGAGCTCACCGCGTCCGATGTCGTGTTCAGCGCCAAGCGCCTGATGGCCATCGGTCAGGGCTTCGCCTATCTGTATACCTCCACCATCAAGGACGTGATCGCCGACGACGATTATACCGTCCGCTTCGAGCTCAACAACCCCTATGGGCCGTTCGTCTCCACGCTGGTCCGCATGTACATCGTCAACGAGGATCTTGTTATGGCGAACCTTGCCGACGGCTCCTACGGCGAATTCGGCGATTATGGCACGGCGTGGCTCCTGACCAACGATGCCGGCTCCGGCCCGTACAAATTCAAGGAGCTCGTACAGAACGATTACTTCCTTGCAGAGCGCTTTGCCGACTGGCACAAGGGCTGGGAGAATGAAAATGCTCCGGAGGAGTTCAAGATCATCTACGGTACCGAGCCCGCAACCGTCCGTACCATGATGGCAACGCAGCAGCTCGAAATCACCGACATGTGGCAGTCTGCGGAGTCTCTGGCGGCTATTGACCAGCTCGAGGGCGTCGATCTGGCCTCCTACTCCACGCGTCTTGTGCAGAACCTCTACTTCAACTGCTCCAAGTATCCGACCGACGATGTCAACTTCCGCCGCGCGCTGTGCTGCCTCGTTGATTACGACACGATGCTCGCAACCTGCTTCGTCGGCTCCAAGCAGCCCGCAGGCCCTGTCTCGCTGCAAACAGCCGGTCACGTCGACACATGGCAGCCCAAGTATGACATTGAGAAGGCCAAGGAATACCTCGCCGCGTCCAAATATGCCGATGAGCTCGACCAGATCGAGCTGAGCTTCTCGCTCATCACGGAGAACCCGTTCCTGGAGAAGCTGGCGCTGGCCTTCCAGGCTGCGTGCGCGCAGGTCGGCATCAAGGTCGTCATCTCCAACACGCCGTGGACCTCTCTGCAAGAGGAGATGAGCACCCCGGAGACCACCGCGAACGTCTGCACCGTCAACTCCGGTCCGCAGTTCAACGAAGCCGGCGCAACGCTCGAATCGCAGTTCCACACCAAGTGCGCGGGTACCTATGAAAACTGTAACTGGCTCAACGACAAGGAGCTCGACGCGATGATCGACGACGCCATGGCAACGGTCGACGACACCGAGCGCTTCAAGAAGTACGCCGATATCCAGAATTACATTGTGGACGAGCTGTGCCCCAGCACGTGGGTCGCGGATCTTGCCGAGCGCGTCGGCTATCAGACCACCTACGTGGAATGGCCTGCGGGCGAGGCGACCAAGAAGGGCGAATTTAACGCATACCTGATGGGTTATCCGTTCTTCATGCCCGACATCAGCGTCTACGTCAACGGCAAATAAGCGCAGACCGGATCAAAAGACAAAAAGCCGCCCGACCGCATTGGCGGCCGGGCGGCGCGTCATACAATACAGGAGAGAGAAAATGAAGATCAAAACGATCATGTGCAATTCCAGCAAAGAATTTTACGACGCCCATGCCGGCCGCCGTCTGGCCATGAGCACAGACGAGGTGCAGCTTGTTGTCGTCAATATCCCGCACGGGCCGGATTCCATGGAATCGGCCTATGACGAGGCGATCGCCGCCCCGTATATTTTGCAGCAGGTCGTCTCGGCAGAGGCCGAGGGCTGCGACGCGGTCGTCATTGACTGCGCGGCGGATCCCGCGCTGCGTGCGGCGCGCGAGATCAGTGAGCTGCCGGTCGTCTCGGCCGGTGAGGCGAGCTATCACGCGGCGATGATGGTGGCGGGGAAGTTCTCCGTCATTACGGTTCTGCCGACCACTGCCAATGAGATCGGCGAGCATCTGGACATGTACGGTTTTTCCGGGCGTGTTGCATCCATCCGCTCGGCCAACGTACCAGTGCTTGCGCTGGAGGATGAACAGGAGGCCGAGGAGCATCTGTACGCCGCGGCAAGGAAGGCCGTTGACGAGGACGGCGCACAGGCGATCGTACTCGGCTGTACGGGCATGATGGCCATGCGCGATTCGCTGGAAAAGCGTCTCGGCGTGCCCGTGATCGAGCCGTACTCCGCGGCGGTGCAGTTTGCCGCGAGTCTGGTACGCATGAAGCTGCGCCAGAGCCGCGTGTGCTACATCAAAGGTGGGCAGAAAACATATAACTGAGCATCAGAACTGCAAAAGCAGCCTCCCGTACGGGAGGCTGCTTTTTTACGATTGCCGGGTCTACGGCTTTTCAGGGTACAGAAGATCCCTGTAATAGCCGTCCGCGGTGTAGAGCGCGCCGAGCGGGTTGTGCGCAAGGACCTTATCCTTGACGGCAAGGACCGTCGCCGGCGCCTGAGAATACCGGAAAAACAGCGAATCGTGGCCGACGCACAGACCGAGCGCAATGTTGAAGTCCGTGCGGCGGTCGTTGAGCAGTTGCGCCTGTGCGATGGGATTGCACATGGCGTTGCCGCCGTTTTCGATGCCCTGATGCGCCTTGTCGATCCCGCCGACCTTGCAGACGACGGATTCAACGGAAAATCCATGGTGCTTGAGGATGGAAACCAGAATCTCCGCTTCCCTGACAAAGCCCATGCAGAATGCAACGCCGAGCTTTTGGAAGCGGCAGCGGCGTGCAACGTCGATGATCTCCAGAATACGGGGCATTTTTCCGTCCGGGCTCATGGATACCACGGACGCTTCGCGCCCGAAATCACGGTTCCGCTCCGTCAGATATTCCAGCAGCGTCTCGTCGCGGATGTCGTGCGACGGGCAGTTGGGCGGCATCTCCTGCACCGCTTTGCGGTCGCAGGCGTGGATATGGCAGTTTGCACAGTTCGGCATGACGGCTCCCTCCCTGATTCAGACGCGGAGCAGCCGCAGCAGGATCTGCGCGACTGACTCAAGATCGGACAGCGCGATGTGCTCCTGCACGCTGTGCGCGCCTTCCATACCGACGCCGATGTTGATGGCGGCGATGTGATTGGCGGCCAGCCACGTCGCGTCGCAGCCGCCGAAGGTCCGCTCGACGGACGGCGTTACGCCGCACGCCTCCATCGCGCGGCACAGCGCGCCGATCAGCGGGTGATCCTCCGGAACGTAGAGCGCGTCGGACACGCGCTCCGTGCGCAGCGTGTATGTCGCGCCCGCCTTTTCGCATGCGCGCGCGACCTTTGCCTGCATGTCGGCCATCAGCTGTTGAAGAACGGTCTCTTCATACGAGCGGATCTCCGCGTCGAACGCGGCGAAGCTGCATACGGCGTTCGTCAGACCGGGCGCGCGAAAATTCGCGACGTTCTGCACGCTCTGCTCGCCGACGAAGCCGCAGTCGATCGCGGCAATGGCGTCTGCGGCGGCCTTGAGCGCGTTGACGCCCTCGTCCGGCGCAAGACCGGCATGCGCGGCCTTTCCGTGGATCTCAAAGTACAGGCGCATGAACGCAGGCGAGCGGTTGACGAGCGTGCCGACCGCGTCAAAGTCAAGCACAACGGCCTCTTTACTGCGGATCGCGTTGTAATCCGCGTATTTTGCGCCCAGCATGCCGACCTCCTCGCAGAGCGTCAGCAGGATCTCCACAGGCCGGTGCGCGGCGCTGGTCTCGACCAGCATGGTCACGGCCTCCATGAGCGCCGCAATGCCGGCCTTATCATCGGCGGCCAGAATGGTGTCGCCGGCGGAATGGATGTCGCCGTTTTCCAGAACCGGCTGAATGCCGACGCCGGGCGGCATGGTGTCCAGATGTGCGCACAGCAGCAGCGGCTCACCCGTGCCGGGCAGAAATGCGTGGATATTCCAGCCGTCGGAGCCGATCTGCGCGCCGATCTCCTGCCGTTCGACTTGCAGCCCAAGCGCAAGCAGCTCCTGCTCCATCATGCGGCAGAAATCGCGTTCATGGAACGATTCGCTTGCACAGGTAATATATCGCACAAAGCGCTGAAACAGACGTTCACGGTTCATATTTGTCTCCTTTTTGCGGAATATGGATGGATTTTATTCCCCGATGCGCGCCTCGACCGGTACGTAATCCATGTCGAAGTTGAACGCGCGAGGACTGAGCGCGAGCAGGCCGCGCGGCGTGCGGAAAATGTCGCGCGCCTTCATGGCGATGACGGAGACCTCCATGCCGACCTCAATGACATTGTTTGTATACGGCTGACCGGTTTTGGAATCGATGATCTGGATCATATCGGGGCTCGTGACGAAGACCTCGCCGTTTTTCCAGCACATGTGGTTTTCGTTTTTCAGCCAGACCTTCAGATCGGTGCCCGCATACGCGCCCTTGCCCGTGATCTCGTGCGTGGCCCAGTAATAGTCATCCTTGTCCTCTACGTGCTTGCCGGTGACGGTGCCCTTGCAGATGACCCAGCCGCCGACCTTCGCGGCAATGGTGTCCGCGGGATCAAGACCGGCCTCCACCGCCTCGCGCAGCGCCTTGCCGACGGCGTAGCAGTCGCTCATGGTGCCGTGGATCAGCGACTTTTTCGTGTCGGCGCCGTTTGCAAAGAAGCCCGCCTGCGCGCTGTAGCTGAAGCCGGCGACGGCAAGCTGCTTGCCGATCCGCTCGACCATGCGCCAGTTGACTGCGCTTTCGATGGTCGCAATATCGCCCCAGCCGTCGCAGGCGACGACCGGCGTCAGATTCTGTTCATAGATAAAGGGCGTTGTCTGCTGGATTTCCGGGATCGCGCGGCCGGTATAGTCGCCGTCCAGCACAAAGATCCCAAGCTCTGCTGCTGCGGAAATGCAGGCGGCCGCATTCGCGCCGCCGAGCTCAATGGGGATGAGTGCGGAGACCTTTTTCCCCATTTTCTCTTCCAGTCCCCGCACGGCGCGGACCATACGCGCAGTTTCATCCACATGCGGCGCGTCGAGATCATAGGTTGCCTTCATGTCGCGCTTGGTCGCCTCATCCGGCCCGGCCAGCGAGCCCATCAGGAACGGGCAGCAGGAATATGCATCGTCAGCCAGCCGGTCCGGCTCGACCCATCCGACGGTATGACCCTTTGCAAGCTGATCCATCAGCAGGTCAATCCCGCGCTGATAGGATCCGCCGCCGCCTGTGCCGTAGAAGGTGACACCACGGACAAAATCCTCGATCTGTTCACGATTATTCAGCGTGAACTTGAACAAGAAAACCACTCCTTTTGTTATATTGAATAAGGAAAATTATTCTTCCTTGATAAGTATAGGCGATTGTGCTAAAATTCTCTATGTAGTGAAAATACATTGTTTACGTGGCAAACGGTGCGCGGGAACATTTGCCTGACGGCGCAGGGCGCATTGGGAAGGAGGAACGATCGTCATGCTGGCAACGGTAGCGGATATACTCAAAGTTGAGCCGATCTCAATGGGGCGGCTGGTGGCCGGCGGCAGCGGGCTGGATCATGTCGTTCGCGGCGTGACAGTGCTGGAGGTCAGCTGGATCGAGATCCCCGAGGGGCAGGTCTTTACGCATGCGGGCGATATCGTCGTCTCATCCATGTACTCGGTGATGAACAGCGTGGACGAGCAGATCCGGACGGTACGCATGCTCAAGGAGCAGGACGCGAGCGCGCTGTGCCTGTGCCATCTCGGCATGGTCATCAAGGAGCTTTCGCCGCGGCTGCTCGACGAGTGCAACCGGTTGGCGCTGCCGCTGATCGTTATGCCGACCAATCTCAGCTATTCGGCGATCATCTCCGTTGTTTCCGATCTTGTATTGTCGCAGGAGAACGAAGCGCTCGGCAGTAAAATGAAGATGTACGACTCCATCATCGATCTGCTGTTGCACAAGAATACGAACCGCAGCGTGATCACGAATCTCAGCCATCTGATCGGCTGCCGGACGCTGTACTTCAACCATAATCTGCGCGCGGAGGAGACCGCGGGACTGCCGGAGGACTATCTCGACTATATCCGCGACCAGATCCGAAAAAACGTGCTGGCTTTTATGGACTCCTACGAGCAGATCGTCGTGCCGGGGTACCAGAGCGGCCCGTCGCTGCTTCTATACCCGCTTTACAGCAACATCATGTACTATGGCGTGATCGTTGTGGAAAAGACGCGGACGCTGACGGAGCTCGATGAGGCGGCGATCTTGCAGACGAAAAACGCGCTGTATATTATGCATCTGCATAAAACGGACGTATTTGAGCATCGGACGCGGCTGATGACGGAATATATCGACGATCTGATCCACGGCTACTGCTCTAATGAACAGCTGATCCTCAACCGCAGCGCCTACATCGGCCATACGCTTTCGCATACGCGCGCTGTGCTCGTGGTGGATATTTTCGGCTTTCAGCAGCTCGTGCTGCGGCTTGACGAGCAGAAGGTACAGGCGCTCAAGCAGGAGTTCGTTGAACGGACGGATGCATTGCTGCGCCGGATCTCGCCGGAGAGCATCGGCTGCAACATCAGCGACAAGCATGTGATCCTGGTAACGGGGAACATCCCGGAGGATAAAATGGCCGAGCGGCTGGAATACATTGCCGGACAGATCCGCGATACGCTGCGCGAGGCCTTGCAGCTGGAGGTGTCTGTCGGTATCGGCAGCTATTGCCGGCATTTTCGCGAGATCAAGGACAGCTACCGCAGCGCCATTATGGCGATCGACATTTCCAACCGGATCTACAGGAGGCCCCGGATCGTCTTCAGCGACGAATTTCCGGTCTATCACTATTTGCTCGATGCCGTGCGCGGACAGGAGGACGTCTGCCGCAGACTGGAAGGCGAACTGATCGAACCGCTGCGCACGTATGACAAAAAGACAAACAGCTGTCTGGAGGAGACCTACCGGGTATTGCTGGAGTGCGATCTGGATACGAATCTTACGGCGCAGCGGATGTATATCCATAAGAATACGGTCTTGCAGCGAAAGCGGAAGATTATTGAACTATGCCCACGCGATCCGTTTGATCTTGAGAATCGGCTGCAATTTCAGTTCGCGCGGGTGCTCAATGAACTGATCGACGTGCCGAAAGAGCCGCGATAACGGCTGCGGAGGATCACGCCGTGTGGATTCCGTCTGGATCTATACGATTCAGGGAAAGCAAACGATCCGAACCAAACTCTGATGACGAAGATCTGGTTTGGAGCATCTTTGACTACCAGATCTTCAATCCAGTCCTTTTTAACGGGTTTTTGTGGAACTCTGCGCTTTTTTCTTGACCGAAACACATTTGTAGTAATGATGAACCACACCCGTGCGGCTCGTTCAGCTCTCGTCGCAGAGGTACGTGCTGCAGTACCCGCAGAACAGCTTTGCCGTCAATAGATAATCATCCTCGACCTTATCAATAAGCTCTGCACCCGGATGCTTTACGATCCTGACGGCCAGCCCCATGTTCGGGTGGACGAATACATGAAGCGCCGATTAGAGATCAAGCTCATTCATTCCATTGTCAGCATGAGTTGACAAACCTGGTCTGAAAGCAGAAACAGCTTACCCTTTCCCTGTTTCTCTCTTTCGTGGCCGGATGCAGCACCTTGACAAAGAAAGCCCGTTGGGAGGCCGGCGCCGTAGTATAAGGCAAACGGATACATTCCTGTATGTGCCGAGCCATACAGCCGGTGCGCCATGACGTCGTCGGAGTAAGCTGCATATCTTTCGCTTCCACGCAAGCGTGAAAGCTCGATCATTACACTGCGCCTCCTCTCCCCACAAAGTCTTGCGACTTTGCGGGGACCCCAGACGATTGAGCGAACAACACCCGGCCGCAAAGCAA
>CAKUOS010000049.1 GCA_934670025.1 uncultured Oscillospiraceae bacterium | reverse complement strand
GGCGGCGAGAACGTCATCGACAAAAGCCGGAACGAGCTTGTGACCGTCACGCCGGCGCGCATCTCGTTCTGGCAGTCGGGAAAGGAAGTCGCGTATCTGTCTGAGCAGAAGCTGCATTTTCCGTCCGGGACGCTGGAGGCGTATGACGCGGTGCTTTCCGGGACGGTCACGGCGGCAGCCGGGTCGTCGTTTGGCCCGTGGACGATCTCGCAGAGCAGCATTTACCGCGTCGCCAACGAGTTCGGCGGCAGCGCGAGTATGTACTTCGGCACGAGCGGCCTGTCGGTGAAGAACACCTTCAAGGTCGATGCGAACGGCAAGCTGACGTGCTCCGGCGCGGACATTTCGGGCGCGATCACGGCCACGAGCCTCAACGTGACGAACGCGACCGTCACGGGCCTGCGCGCGGACGACATTACGGCGGGCAATTTTTCCGCCACGCGCATCAACGGCGGCACGCTGGATTTCAACAACTTTTCCGTCAGCCATCTGTCGGCCGACGACATCACGACCGGCCAGCTGTCGGCGGATTACATCAAGCTCGGCGGCGACATGACGGTCTATTCCTCGCTGTACGGCAGCGTCGTCGGCGGGTACATCGGCTACACGACGGGCGATTACGGCGGCGCGGGCATCCACATGATGAAGGGCGCGGGCGAGGTCGTGGCGACGTCGGCGGGCGCGAAGCTGTGCTATTCGAGCAACACGCTGTCGGTCACGGCCAATGGCGCGCAGACGAATTGCAGCCTGTCAGTCGGCGGCGGCCTGTCCGTTTCGGGCGGCGCGGCCCCGGGCAGCGACAATTCGTATTCACTGGGGTACTCCAATTACCGCTGGTCGGTGGTGTACGCGGCGACGAGCGCGATCTCGACGTCCGACCGGCGGGAAAAGCGGGAGATCAGCTACGATATTTCGCGATACGACCGGCTGTTCGACCGGCTGAAGCCCGCGAGCTACCGGATCAAGGACGGCACATCCGGCAGGACGCACACGGGTCTCATCGCGCAGGACGTGGAGCAGGCGTTGGCGGACTGCGGCCTGACGGGACGCGATCTTGCGGCGTTCGTACACGCGGAGGACGGCAGCTACGGGCTGCGGTACGAGGAATTTATCGCGCTGTGCATCGGCCAGATCCAGAAATTAAAACAGCGCGTACAGCGATTGGAGGAAAAACGATGAGCAAACTTTCGAGGTCCATCGGCGGCCTGCGGGCCGGGCTGGTGGAGACGATTAACGCATCCGGGCTGCCGCCGTGCATCGTCGGCATGGTGCTCGATCAGGTGCGCGCACAGGTGCAACTGCTGGAAGCGGAAGAAAATGCACAGAAGGAGGATGCAGACCATGCAGACGGAACAGATGACGCAGCAAATTGAGTCGATGAGCGGGCAGACGGCGGTGCGGGCCATCGGCGAAGAACAGGCCCGCAAGGCGATGAACACGCTGCTGGAATACAAAAAGGGCAAAAGCGCGCTCGAAGCGCGCGTGATCGCTTCGGAGGACTGGTGGCGGATGCGCAGCTGGCAGCGCATTCAGAAGGGCAACCCGGAGGACGACAAGTGGACGTCGGCGTGGCTTTTTAACGTCATCATGGGCAAGCACGCGGACGCCGTCGCGGCTTACCCGGCCCCGGCGGTGCGGCCGCGCGAACCGGATGACCGCGCGGAGGCGACGCGGCTGTCGTCCGTGCTGCCAGTCATCCTCGAGCAGAACGATTTCGAAGAGGTCTACTCTGACAGCCAGTGGACGAAGCTCAAGCAGGGCACGCTCATCTGGCACGTGAAGTGGGATGCGTCCAAGCTGAACGGCCTCGGCGATATCTCGGTGCAGCCGGTCGATATCCTGTCGTTTTTCTGGGAGCCGGGCGTCCGGGATATCCAGAAGTCAAAAAACATCTTCCTGACCGAGATGGTGGACAACGATCTGCTGCTTGCAAAATACCCGGAGCTGCACGGCAAGTTTAACAGCTCCGGAGAGGTCACGCGGAAGTACAACACCGACGACGTCATCTCCAACGAAAACAAGTCGATGGTGGTGGACTGGTATTACAAGAAATATCAGAACGGGCGGCTGGTGCTGCATTTTGTGAAGTTTGTCGGCGACACGGTTTTGCAGGCGACGGAAAACGATACGGAGCAGAAATATGCCGAGACGGCGCTTCCGGACGGCAGCATCGGGCAGCAGCCCGTCGGCAAGCCGCTGGCAGAGACAGGCCTGTATGACGACGGCGACTATCCGTTTATTGTCGACGCGCTGTTTCCGGTCGAGGGCTCTATCGCGGGCTACGGCTATATCGACATCGGCAAGTCGACGCAGGAGCAGATCGACCGCATGAATCAGGCCATCGTAAAAAACGCCATCATGACCGCCACGCCGCGCTGGTTCAGGCGCACGGACGGCTCGGTAAACGAGGAAGAGTTCGCCGACTGGACGAAGCCGTTCGTCCATGTGGACGGCAACCTGGGGCAGGACTCCTTGCAGCCGATCCAGGTGAATATGCTCTCAGGTAATTACATCACGATCCTGCAAAACAAGATCGAAGAGCTCAAATGGACCACGGGCAACACCGACGTCAACAACGGCGCGACGCAGTCTGGCGTGACGGCGGCATCGGCCATCGCGGCCTTGCAGGAGGCGTCCGGACGCAGCAGCAAGGATTCCACCAAATCGGCTTACCGCGCATACGCGCGCCTCATCCGCATGGTCATCGAGCGCATCAGGCAGTTCTACGATCTGCCGCGGCAGTTCCGCATTGTCGGCAAGCGCGGTGCAGAGGAATTCGTGCAGTACAGTAATCAGGGATTGCGGCCGCAGACGCTCCTCGGCGCGGACGGACAACCGGACGGAATGCGGAAGCCTGTGTTCGACATCGAGGTATCGGCGCAGAAGGCCAGCGAATACGCTGCGATGGCGCAGAATGAGCTGGCGCTGCAATTCTTCCAGCTGGGATTTTTCAACCCGCAGCTCATCGATCAGGCGCTTGCGACGCTCGATATGATGGACTTCGACGGCAAGGATGCCGTGATCCAGAAGATACAGGAAAATGCGGACTTGCAGCAGCAGCTCGTCGCGTGGCAGAAGATGGCGCTGGCCGTGGCCGACCGGTACGATCCAACGCTCGGAGAGAAGCTGGCGCAGCAGATCTTGCAGGAGAGCGGACAGGCCGTGCCCGCACCGGCGGCCGCAGCCGGGGCCCCGGAGATCAGCACCGGCGAGCGGCAGGAACCGAAAATCGTGGAAAATGCCCGCAAAAAGTCGGAAGAAAGCACGCAGCCGACGTGATTTGCGTGGGGTGAAGTCCGGAAAAGTTTGTGATAAGCTGGCTATAGAATCAAATGCCAGAAAGGATTTATAAAAATGGCAGAAGAAACAACGGGCGCAGGCGTCCAGGTCACGGGCGCAGCTGACGTCGCCGGTCAGCAGAGCGGGCAGACTGCCGCCGCGCAGGCGCAGGCGCAGCAGCAGCCGGCCAACGTCCCCGACGCTCAGGGACAGGCAGCACAGGAAGAAACCTTCGACAGTCTCATCAAGGGCCGCTACAAAAACGATTTCAACGCAGCGATGCAGAAAGCCGTGCAGCAGCGCGTGCGGGGCATGAACCAGTACAAGACGCAGGCAGAGGCGATGGCCCCGATCATCGACCGGCTGGGCGCACTGTACGGGATCGACACCTCGGATCCGCGCAAGACGGATTTTGACGCGCTGGCGCAGCGGTTCTCTGCCGACGACCGGCTCTACAGCGCCGAGGCGCTGGAAAAGGGCGTATCGGCCGATGCGCTCCGGAACGAGTACGCGAACCGTGCGGAGAACACGGCCATGCGGCGGCAGTTGCAGGAGTACCAGATGCGCGAAGCCTTTGCCGGGTTACAGGCAGACTTTGAGCGGGATGTGGCGGCGCAGTACGGCGCGAGCTTTGAGGCCGAAATGCAGAATCCGGATTTTGCGCGGCTCATGGGCGCGGGCGTACCGGTGAAGACGGCCTACGAGGTCGTCCACCAGCAGGAGATCGCGCAGGCCCGGGCGCAGCTGGTTGCCGATCAGGCGCGCGAAAACGTCATGCACACCATTCAGGCGCAGGGCGCAAGGCCGCAGGAGATCGGTGCGGGCGCCGGCGGCGGTGAGACTGTCCCCATGAAAACACACTGGACGCGCGCGGAGGTCGAGGATATGCGCCGCCGCGCAGCGATGGGGGAACGAGTCATCCCCTGAGAAAGGAGACAGGAAACCATGTTTGACAGAAAAATCGGATTTCAGTTTTTTGCGGACGTGGGTACGCTCGTCAATGCGACGGGCAACTACGTAAACGCCGGTACGGGCGCGACCACGGCGTTCAGCGGCAACAACACGCTCGCACCGACCATGAAGACGTTTTACGACACGCAGCTGCTCGAAAATGCACGGCCGAATCTCGTACACGCGCAGCTCGCGGGCCGTCAGGCGCTGCCGCGCAACCACGGCAAGACCGTCGAATGGCGCAAGTGGAACACGCTGCCTGACGCGGAGGAGCTGACCGAGGGCGTCATCCCGACGGGCCAGAAGATGGGCCAGACCAGCACGACGACCAGCATCAAGCAGATCGGCCTTTACGTGACGATCTCCGACCAGCTGGAGCTGCACGCGCTGGACAACACCGTCCTCGGCGCGACCGAAGAACTCGGCGCTTCTGCCGGTACGTCCATCGACAAGCGCGTGCGCGACGCCATCGTCGCCGGTTCGAACGCGCAGTACTGCGACAAGGTATCGTCCGCAGGTGCGCACACCGCCGTCACGAGCCGCTCCGGGCTCGACACGACCGCGAAGCTGACCCCGGATGAGGTCAACCGTGCCGTGACGACGCTCAAAAAGCTGAAGGCCCCGAAGATCGACGGCAAGTATGTAGCGATCATCCACCCGTCGGTGGCTTACGATCTGCGATCTTCCGATGCGTGGATCGAGGCGCACAAGTACGCTTCGGTGCGTGAGCTGTTTGAGGGCGAGATCGGCGAGCTGCACGGCGTGCGCTTCATCGAGACGACCGAGGCGAAGATCTTCAACAACTCGACCTGCCCGGTCAAGACCGCGGCATCGGACGGCAACCCGGCGGTCTACTACAGCGTGTATGCGACGCTGTTCTTCGGCAAGGACGCATTCAAGATGGTCGACCCCGAGGGCGGCAATCTTCAGGTCATCGTCAAGAGCAAGTCCGACATCGGAGGCCCGCTGGATCAGTTCTCGACCGTCGGCTACAAGGCCGAAATGGCGGCCAAGCTCCTCTATGAGGACCGCATGGTGCGTGTGGAGAGCTGCTCGAAGTACTCCGACGTCGACGGCGCGAACTGAGAAAGGAGCGTTTTCAGATGGCAACCGAAAAAACCGCCGCAGCAGAGAACGCGGCAGAGAACGCGGCAGAGAACGCGGCAGAGAACGCGGCAGAGCGGAAAGACGCGTGGGACGATATGCGGACGATCTTCCTGCCGCGCGAGCAGAGCAGCGAGGAAAAAAGCCGCTTCGTGTGCGTGAACGGCAGGACGTTCATCGTGCCGAAGGGCAAGGACGTACAGGTACCGCTGCCTGTCTACGAAGTCCTCGCGAACGCGCGCATGGCAGAGGAAGAGGCATACCGCCGCGCGCAGGCGGACACCTGACAAGTAAATGCCCGTTTGACGGCATGAAGCAGAAGAAGGGGCAGGGATGCCCCTTCTTTTCGTAAGGAGGAAGTATGAAGATCAGACAGGCAATCGAGACGGTCGACCGGCTGATGCCGAATCAGTACGAGAACCCGGATAAGCTCCGCTGGCTTTCGGAACTGGATGGGATCGTGTACCGGGACATCATCTGCACGCACGAACATGAGACGGCCCCGGAGCCGTTCACGGGCTACGGCGAGGATGTGGATCTGGAAACGGAGCTGCTCATTCCGTGGCCGTATGACGAAATTTACCGCTGGTATCTGGGGATGAAGATCTGCGACGCCAACGGCGAGACGACAAAGTATTCGAACGAGGCCGCGAAGTACAACAGCTACTGGCAGGGGTACTTCAACGCCTACAATCAGGCGTATATGCCGAAGCAGTACGCCACGCATTTCAAACTGTAAGGCGGTGAAACAATGGGCGTATACAAAGTGGAGGCGGGCGGCCGCGCGCCGGCCGGGCTTCGTGCGGGCGACGAGGTCGTGACCGGCGGCGGCACGTACCGCATCACGGGCGTGAATGCGGACGGCAGCTACCAGTCGCAGCTCGTGAATAAAAATCAGACGACGTACAACTACAACAGCGGCAATTATACGCAGCGAAACAGCCCGTATACCTCGGCGGGCGTGTCGGGCTACACGCAGGACCGCCTGAACACGCTCGAGGGCGGCTATACGCCGTCGGCGGGCGTACAGGCCGCGCAGGCGTATCTCGACCAGATCAAGGGAAATCGCCCGGGCGCGTATCAGTCCAGATGGGACGCAGAGCTGACGAGCCTGTACGATCAGATCGCAAACCGGAAAAAGTTCTCCTACGACATGGGCACGGACCCGCTGTATCAGCAGTACCGCGAGCAGTACCAGCGGCAGGGGCGGCTTGCAATGCAGGACACGATGGGACAGGCGGCGGCGCTGACGGGAGGCTACGGCTCGACCTACGGCGAACAGGTCGGGCAGCAGGCGTACAACGCATACCTCCAGAATCTCAACGATATCGTGCCGCAGCTCCAGCAGCAGGCATATCAGCGGTATCAGGATGAGGGCACAGATCTTTATAACCGCTATAACCTCGTCTTTGGCCGGGAAAGCACGGATTATAACCGCTACCGCGACACGGTCAGCGACTGGTATTCCGATCTGGCGGACGCGCGCAGCGCCTATAACACGGAATATTCCGCCGACATGAACCGCTGGCAGACGGAGCTGAGCTATTGGGCCGACAAGGCGAACAATGAGAACGCGGCGTATTTGCAGGCGCTGGCCGCAGAACAGGCCGCGGCGAAAAAATCGGGCGGCGGTTCCGGAGGCGGCAGCGGAAGCAGCTCGTCGTCCTCGTCGAAGGGCTACATCGACAATACCTACAACAAGGGCGGCACAGGCGGCGCGCAGGCGCAGACCTACAATCAGCTCAAACGAGGCATGACCGAGTGGATCAAGTCCGGGCAGAAGCAAAAGGCGTATGATCTGTTCGTCAGCATGGCCGGGCAGCTGGATCTTTCAAGCGCGGCGGGCAGAAAGCAGTACAACGAGCTTGTTTCGATCCTGAACCGCGCGGGCTTCGGGATTCCGCTAGAATAAGGAGACGGGTATGGCAAAGAAAAAACGGACGGGGCTGGACGCCCTGCGGGAATACGAAGCTGGCAGCAGTACCGCTGCCAGCTCCGCGACGTCTTATGAGCAGCCGCAGATGCAGCGGCGGCAGATGCAGACGAAAACGAAAAGCACGTCCTTCAAGCGTAGCGGCCTTGACGCCATCCGGGAGTACGAGCAGTACGGAAGCCCGCGCAGCGTACAGGACACGCCGTTCGACCCGAATTACAGGAGCCGGGACGACCGGGTATCGCAATCGGCGTTTGAGGCGTACAAGGCTGCGATCGGCACGGGAACGCGCAAGGACCGCCTGTCTGCCTATGAGGCGTATAAAAACGCGGTAGAGACGGTGAACAACGATCAGATGCGCGGGTACATCCGCACCTTGCAGGAGCGGCAGCGGCAGGCGCTGCCGATGATCGCCCACGATCAGGCGAGCGGGTATGCGCGCACGGAGCAGGAAAGGCAGAAGCAGCGCGAACGGACGCCACAGTGGAAGACCGTGCAGCAGGATCAGGTGCGCGGAATGCGCCGCACGTCGCAGACGCTTGCGAACGAGATCTATGACCGCGAGGTCGAACAGGCCGACACGCACTTTTCCGGGACGGGCCTGTCTGAGAACGGGAAAAGCGTCACGCAGCTGCAAGATGAGATCGTGGCGCTGCAAAACCGGAAGACGGCGGTCGACAGGGACGCCGCGCTTGCCCGCGCGCAGCAGGCCGTCGGCGCGCTGGACGATACGGACAGAGATCTGCTGCGGCAGTACCGCGGGCAGGAGCTGAACGGCTATATGGTGCGCGCCTATGCAAAGCACGACGCGCTGAAAGCGCTGAAGGAAAAGGGCTACAGCGAGAAATATATCAAGCAGCTGGCAGAATTTCAGACGCTGCTGGAGGATTACGACAACGCGCAGCGCCTGAGCAAACAGGGCCAGATCATCGGCCGGCAGAACCCGGTCGGCGGCACACTCTTCTCGGCGGCGCTGGCCCCGGCGAAGATCGCGGGGAATCTGGAATCGCTGCGCGGCATTCTGCCGTCGTGGGCGGGCGGATATCAGAACGAGGATATGCCGACGAACATCTACAGCCCGGCATACAACGCTTCGCGCCTGTCGTCAGGGATCCGTCAGGGCGCGATGCAGGGCATGGGGAACGTCGGGCAGTTTCTATATCAGGCCGGTACATCCGCGCTCGACAGCGCGGTCAACATGGCCGTTTCGTCGGGGCTCGTCGGTGCAGTCGGCGGGAGTCTGACGACGGAAACGGCGCAAAGCGCCGTAGCCGAGACGATGAACTGGATCATGGGCTCGGAAGTCGCGGCAGATTCTGTCTATGAGGGCATCCAAAACGGGAAATCCAACCGGGACGCGATGATCGACGGCATTGTCGAGGGCGCGATCGAGGGCATCACGGAAAAATACTCCGTCGGCGATCTCATCGAGAATCTGCTGAGCGGGAAAGCGGCGTGGAAGAAGGTGCTGCGCGCGTTTGGCTCCGAGGGCGCAGAAGAAGTCGCCTCCAACTGGCTCAACCGCCTGTATGACGTGACGGCGCGGCACAGCCGCAGCGAGGTTCTGGAAGCGTATAACGGGTACAAGGCGCAGGGCATGACGGACGCACGGGCACTGGCTGCGGTGTTCGGCGATTTTGCAAAGGAGGACGGGCAGTCGTTCCTTGCCGGTGGCCTGTCTGGCCTTGCAATGTCCGGGACATACGCGGGCGTGAACCGCGTGATCTCCGAGGCAAACATCACGCAGACGGCCAGAGCGGTCATAGAGTCGGGCGAAATGCAGGACGTGATCGATTATGGCCTTGCGCAGGAAGACGGCACACGCGCCCACCAGCTGGCTGAGGAATTGCAGCAGACCGTGCAGGCCGGCGGCGAAGTGACGCAGGAGGCCGTGGAGGACACGCTGCGCGAGGTCGCGCGGGAGCAGCAGAACGCCGTGGACGAAGGGCAGGAGCCGCGCGTTCCGGAGACGCTGACGCGCTTGGAGCAGCTTCAGGCGCAATCCGCGCAGGAAGCTGCGCAGAATACGCAGGAAGCCGCGCAGCGCACGGCATATGATATCTACAAGGACGCCGTCCAGACTGCGCAGGAGAACACCAGAGCCGCGCAGCAGTATGACGAGGCGCAGCGGCGCGCCGCAGAAAATGCCGCAGCCGCCGAAAACGAGCCGTCGGAGCTTGCGCGCCAGACACAGCAGGCACAGCGGGCTGCGCAGCAGCAGTACGACCAGAACAGCCTCTTCGCACCGATCGCCGGCGCGGAGGGCATGGGTGAGCTGGACGTGGAGCAGTATGCCCGGCAGCAGACGGCGGACGCCGAGCAGGCGCTGGATGCGGCTGCGATACAGCAGGAGGAGCAATATCTGCAAGCGAGGGCACGCGAGGCGGGCTACGATGACGAGACGGCGGCGTATTTTCTGAATGGCAATACAACAGGTATGCCCACAGAACAGTACGCACAGAGCTTCCAGCGGGTCTATGAGCAGGGCGAGATCGGCGCGAGTGAGCAGCGCGCCATGCGCTTCGCAGAGGGCATGAATCAGGACGTGGCGGCGGCCGCCTATCGCGCGGGCCTCGCCGCCGGGCAGAAAGGAGCAGACAATGGCAGTATCGAGGCTACTGGTCAAGGACCGGTCGGGCAAGCTGGTCAGCGTGCAGAAGGAGCGGCTGGCGGCGTTCGGCAAAGCACAGCGCAGCGGCAAAGAGCTGACGCAGGAAGAAAGAGAGCGGAGAGTGCAAGAAATCTCGCAAAAACTTGGGATGAAGTAAGCGGCGCGGCGCTCGGTCTCGGCGAAGGATCGACACAGACCGTGCGCGTCATGCCGCAGGGCGGCGAGGTGCAAAACGAGGATATCAAGGCGGCAGCGAAATTCCTGCGCACGGCGGGCGTGGAGAAAGCGAGGTTCTTCACCGGGCAGCTGGCGCAGACGGTGAACGGCGAGACGTTCTACGCCGACGGCGCGGTGCTGGAGGACGGAACGGTGCTCATCCGCGCGGACAGCGAGGAATATTCCGCCTTTGAGCTGGCGAAGCACGAGGGCTATCATATTCTGGCCGAACGTTACCCGGAGATGGCCGCGCGCATCCGTCAGCGGCTTTTGCGCGAGGGGAAGATCACGCGCGAGATGATCGAAAGCTATGTGGACGCCTACGCGCGCGCCTACGGTGACGATACGGATGCATACGTCGAGGAGATCATCGCCGACGCCTACGCGGGCATGAACCGCACGGAGTACGGCACGAACCAGCTGCGCGCGGACGTGAAGATGGAGGCCGGCCAGTGGCAGAAAAAAACCGGCAGCGCAAGAGCGCCACCGGTGAAAATGTCTGCGACTCCTAAAAACGGGCGAACCGAAACGCAGAACGAAATCACACGGAAATATAAGCAGGACGTCCATGACATTCTGGAAGGGGCGAAAAACGCAAGCGACGCCTTACTTGTCGGCTATACGCCAGAAATCTACAGAAAACTCGGGATGCCAGACTTGCCATTTGCGATTGGCAGCGGACACGTGTACTCTATGGCAAAGACGGCAGAAGAAGCTGCGGCGGACGGGAAGCGACACAGAGGAACAAACTATCACGGTTTGGGCGAGAGTGTAGTCGCGGATATCATGGATTTCGTAAAAAATCCGGTTATGGTGATCTCTGCAAAAGACGTCAATGCAAGCACCGCTCCGATGCGCAGCACACACAGCGTCGTGGCGTTAATTGACGTTGGATCCGGGAAGGAATCTATGGTGATTCCGGTCGCAATCACAGCAGAGCGGACGGTAAACGGCGCGCGCATGGATGTTAACGCGATTTCCAGCGCGTATGAAAGAGATGCTTCCGCGCTTGTTGATGAAGCAATTGCGCAGTTCAATACTGGAGAAAACAGCATTTTCTACGTAAAGAAAGAAGCTGCGAACCTTCTAGGTGCCGGGGTGCAATTCCCCGAACAGCTGAAAGCCGCAGCTTCTTCTGATGGTATTGTACGCAAGTTTGATTCAAAAATCAATATGTCCGTAGAGAATGTAACACAATCGAAACAATTCAAGCGCTGGTTCGGAGACTGGCAGAACCACCCGGAGAACGCGAGCAAGGTTGTGAATGCGGATGGAACACCGAAGGTGGTCTACCACGGGACGAATGCGGAATTTAATATTTTTCAGCAGGAGAACGGGGCGTACTTCTTCAGTGAAAGCAGGGATTATGCAGAGAGCATGGCAGATGAACGCGGGGGAAACCGTATCATTGAAGCCTATCTCAAGATGAAGAATCCGTACACGGTGAAACTGTCCCCGGAACAATTCACGGATAACATTGCAGAAGCACCGTTTATTCGCTACGCCAAAGAACACGGGCACGACGGTGTGATTTTTGAATATAATGGAAGCAAAGAAGATCTGGCTTACGACAAATTCTATGTTGTATTTGATTCCACGCAGATCAAATCCGCTACGGATAACATCGGGATGTTCGACAAGACGAACCCGGATATCCGCTACTCCGCGCAGGACGGCAGTTACCGCGATCTGATGGGCGAAAAGCCGGCGCAGTATGTGCGCGGGCTCGAACAGCGGCTGGTGAACGAGCTGGCCGAAAATCTGAGCGTTCCGGGTCAGGCAAAGCGCGACGTGCTGCGGCCAATGGCCGAGGACGCGCTGCGGACGTTCTTCACGGACGGGCAGCTCGACCGGGCGAAGCTCAACGACCTCTTTGAGACGGCCTACAAGGCCGGCATCGAGGAGGACACGCAGTACATCGAGCAGTACGGCGACCTGAAAAAATTCATCCGGGATCAGAAAATTTCCATCTCCGAGAAGGACCGGCAGGACATTGCGGACTACAACCTGTTCCGCAAGGCGGCGATGGGTACGCTGACGATCAGCAAGGACGGCTTGCCGGTGGATGTGGCATATCAACAGTTGCAGGAAATGGCCCCGGAGCTGTTCCCGGCGGACATTACCGCGCCAAGCGACCAACTCATGCAGATCTACGACGTGGCGCGCGGCATCCAGAAGGTGCAGAAGACGCTGGATGAATACTATGGCCCGCGGGCGGCGAGCTTCAAGGCGTGGCAGCAGGCGAATTTCTCCGAGTCCGTCGACCGCATGACGAGCGGGCTGCGCATCGCGCAGCGGTATCTCGACGCGCAGAACCGCGCGAAGGAAAAACTCGCCATTCCGCAGACGCAGGAAGAGACAAAGCAGATGTGGGCGCAGCTGAAGGACGCGCGCCGCGCCGTCGAAAAGGCGCAGGGCAAGACGCTCCTCACAGAGGCCGACCAGAAGATCGTGAACCGGCTTTTGCGCGGCGAGACGGACCCGGCGTATGTGGCCGGGCTTGAGAACGGGCAGCAGATTTTGAAGGTCTACGAGGCCAAGGCCGAGTACGATATGCTGGCGCTGAAGCTCAAGGCGTGGAACGTGCAGCGGCGGCAGGGCTTAAAGGACTTCGCCGAACAGGCGCTGACAGAGGCCGAGGCCGTCAAGTGGGTCGACAAAACCATGGGCATCCGGTACCAGCGCGAGACGATGGAGCGGAACATCCGCGATATCGCCAGGGCCGGTAAAGTCTCCGACGAAAAGGCAAATGCGTTCATCAACAGGTATTTCTGGCCGGTACATGAGAACGAGAGCAAGCGCAAGACGTACCTTGTGGAGAAGCAGGAACAGATCCGCGCGCTGAAGCTCGACCGGCACGTGCGCAAGGGCAATCTCGTCTCGGAAAGCTACGCCGTGCAGTGGCTGGGCGAAGCGGAATTTAACCGGGACTATCTCAAGCAGCACCCGCGCGTCGAAAAACGCGGCGGCATGGACTTTAATGAATGGAACGCAGCCATTCAGGAGTTCGAGAAGCAGAACCCGAATCTGGATCTGGGCAAGGTGCGCGGCGCCGTGAAGGTCTTCCACGAAGTATACGACAAGCTGTTTGAAGATATGAACCGCGTGCGCATCGAAAACGGATATGAGCCGGTAAACTATTTGCAGGGCTACTTCCCGCACTTTCAGGAGAATGAAACGGGCGGCAGCCTGCTGCAAAAGTTTGCCCGCGCCGCCGGGATCGAGGGCGACGTGTCGCCGCTGCCCGCGACGATCAACGGCCTGACGGCGCATTTTAAGCCCGGCATCCGCTATATGGCGAACATCCAGAACCGCCTCGGCTACGCGACGGCCTATGACGCCTTGCAGGGCTTCGACCGGTATATCGAAGTTGCGTCCGACGTGATCTATCACACGGCGGATATCCAGAGGCTGCGGGCGCTGGCGACGCAGATCCGCTGGCGCGCGTCCGACGAGGCGCTGCAAAAGCGCATCGACGCCATCCGCATGGATCCGTTCCTGAATCCGGATGAGGCGAACGACCAGATCGCAAACCTGACGAAGGAAGGGCGGTACGCGCTTTCGAATCTCGTGGATGAGCTGGATGAGTACACAAATCTGTTGGCAGGCAAGAAATCGCGCCTCGACCGGGGCATGGAGAAGATGCTTGGCCGCAGGGCGTACAACGTCATGAAGAAATTCGAGTCCCGCGTGGGCGCAAACATGGTCGCGGCCAACGTCGGCTCGGCGCTCACGAACTTCATTCCCATCACACAGGCGTGGAGCCAGGTATCGACCGCAGACGTGCTGCGCGGGATGTGGCAGACGCTTCGAAATTACAGGACTGCCGACGGGCTGGACGCGGCCTCGACGTTCATCAACAACCGCTCGGGCTACGGGCGGCTGGCAGAAACGACGATGGACAAAGTCTCTGCCGGTGCGGGCTGGCTGATGGAGTCGATCGATACGTTCACGACCGGCAGCGTCGTGCGCGCGCGGTATTATCAGAATCTGCGCCGCGGCATGAGCGAGGCAAACGCCATGCAGGAGGCAGACCAGTTCGCGGCCGGCGTCATGGCAGACCGCAGCAAGGGCTCGACGCCGACGCTCTATTCCGCGCGGAACCCGCTTGTGAAGCTCTTCACGCAGTTCCAGCTGGAGGTCAACAACGAGCTGAGCTGGATCTTCAAGGACATGGCGCAGGAGGAAAGAAAGAAGGGCGTGGCCGCGCTGGCAAAGGCGCTTTTCAAGTTCCTCATCGGCTCGTGGATCTACAATGAGTTCTATGAGGCCATCGTGGGCAGACGCGCAGCGCTCGATCCGCTGGATATCATCAACGATACCGTCGGAGACTTCACGGGCTATCAGCTGCCGAACACGGTACAGGCGGCAGTGTCCGGGAAATGGGACTTTACGAAGGAGAAGCCGGGCACGTATCAGGCCATCAAGAATTTTGAAGGAAACATCATTTCCGAATTCCCGGGCACGCAGGCGCTCACGATCCTCGGCATCGACGAGGCGCTGGGACTGGATATCGACAGCGGCAGGATCGCCGTGGCGTCCGCCATCCCGAATCTCGGCAAGATCGAGAAAGCGCTGCTTGCAAGCGGAGAGGATATGGCCCCGGCGAAAAAGGCGAGGACCGTCACGGATGAGCTGCTGAAGCCGGCGCTGTACGTGGCAACGCCGTTCGGCGGCGGTCAGCTGCGCAAGCTCTATCAGGGCGCGGTCACCGCTGCGCAGGGCGGCAGTTACTCGGTCGACAACGAGGGGAACGATCTGCTGCAATACCCGGTCTATACGGACAATACGAAAGACGCCATCAAGAGCTGGACACAGGCGGTCCTTTTCGGCAAAACGGCCACGGAGGAGGCGCAGAGCTGGGTCGAGAGCGGCTTCAAATCCCTCAGCGCGAAGGAGACGGCGGCGTATCAGATCATGACGGCGGGCGGCGCGGATCAGCGCGAGAGCTATGCATTTGTAAACGCGATGAAGAAGATCGACGACAAGACGGCGAAGCTCACCATGCTCTACGCCTATGACATTCCGCAGGATGCGAAGACGGCCTATTATTACTCCGTCCTCGCATCCGACGAAGAGCGGGCAAAGATGGACGCGCTGGATGCGGACGGCGTCGGCTACAACGCCTATATGCAGTACAGGCAGGGGTATTTCAAGGCATACGGAACGCAGAGCGTCTCGCAGGAGCGTGTGCAGACGATCCTCGACGGACTGAATCTGACGAAACGGCAGAAAGCCGCCATCTGGGCTGCGATGGGCAAGGACTGGAAGGAAGAAAACAATCCGTACAAGTAAAAAAGAAGGCCGGGGCGCTGCCCCGGCCTTCGGCTTTATGCGGTTACTGCGCCTTTTCCAGCTCCGCGAGGCGCTGGCTGTGCAGACGGACGACAGATTTCAGGAAGGAGACTTCTTCCTCCAGCTCTTCGACGCGGCTTTTCGGCGCGAGCGTATCAAGAAGCGCCTGCTGGCCCTCGATCAGGAGGTCGAGCTTTTTCATGACGCTGCTCTCGATGATGACGCGCGTGTTGGCTGCGGACTGCCGTAGCATATCGTCCTTGGCCTTTTCAACGGCAGTTTCGATCATGACGGCGGTTTTTGCCAGCGTGTCGTCCTTGGCCCTCTCAACGGAATTGTCGATCATGGACTGGATCTTCTCAAAATCTTTTTCTTCAAGCATGGTGCTGCCTCCTGTGTTCTGATGGTTCCAGTATAACACATTTTTGAGTGGGCGCAAGAAAAATCTGCGTGGGGTGAATCGCGCGGGCGCGTCTGCTACACTGGATGAAAAGGAGGGATGCAATATGGCGACGCCGATTCCAGGCGCATATCCCAGTCCGCGGGTGGCGGCGGGGGTGCTCTGCTGGTACGAGGGGGACATATTCAAGCTGACGCTGACGTTCGACCTCCGCGATCAGGACGGCGAGGCGGTCACGATCGGCGCGTCGGACAGCGTGAGCGTGACGTTTTACAATGAAACGCACGAGACCATCCACACGTTCAGCTTGCAGAGCATCGAAAACAACCGCGCGGAGCTGGATTTTGACAGCACCGTGACGGCAAAATTCCCGAAGGGGCAATACACCTACGACATCCGGTTCACGCACAGCGGCAAAACGACGCTGGCGCGCGAAAACCGGGCGCGCGTGGAGTAAGGAGCGAATATGAGAGCAGAAA
>CAKUOS010000048.1 GCA_934670025.1 uncultured Oscillospiraceae bacterium | reverse complement strand
CAGGAAAACGCCATCGGCTTCCTGCTGCCCGCGATGGAAAAGAGCCAGCTGTTCCGCGGCGTCATCGCCGACGGCGTGCTGCCGAGAAAGACCTTCTCCATGGGCCACAGCCGCGAGAAGCGCTACTATCTGGAAGGCAGAAAGATCAAGGAATGAGGCAATTTTCAGAAGGCGCGTTTGCCAAGGTCAATCTGACGCTCGATGTGCTCGGCACGCGCGAGGACGGCTATCATAATATCCGCTCCATCATGCAGACCGTCTCGCTGCACGACGACGTGATCGTCAACGTGGAGACGGGCGCGCCGTGGCAGGTCCACTGCTACCGCGAGGCGCTTCCGGAAAACGCGAAAGAGGACGACGAGCCTGCGCTTGTCACCGAGGGTCTGCCGCAGGACGCGGAGAACCTCGCGTGGAAAGCGGCCGAGGCGTTCTTTGCGCGCACCGGCAAGGACCCGGGCGGCTTGGAGATCTTCATCAACAAGCGCATCCCCATGCAGGCCGGTCTCGGCGGCGGCAGCGCCGACGCGGCGGCGGTTCTGCGCGCGCTCAACGCCGCGTTCGACCATCCGCTGTCCATTGCCGCGCTGTGTGAGCTTGGCGCGCAGGTCGGCTCCGACGTACCGTTCTGCGTCATGGGCGGCACGGTGCTGGTCGAGGGCCGGGGCGAACTGCTGACGAAGCTCCCGCCCGCGCCGGAGTTCTTCCTTGTCATCTGCAAGCCGGAGTTCTCCGTGTCGACCCCGGAGCTGTATCAGAAGCTCGACGAGGCGTACATCGAAAAGCGCCCCGATCACAAGGCCATGCAGGCAAACCTGCAAAAGGGCGAGCTGCTCGGCATCGGCGGCAGTCTGTGCAACGTGTTTGAGCCGCTGCTGCTGAAGGAGCATTTCGATCTCAACTATATCCGCTCCATGATGTTCACCTACGGCGCATACGGCGCGCAGATGACCGGCTCGGGCTCTGCCGTGTTCGGCGTCTACGATTCGTTTGAATACGCGACCGTCGCCTGCACGATGCTCAAGGAGAAATACAGCCGGATCTTCCTCGCAAAGACCGTATAAACCATAAAAACACCGTCTAAACTGTCTGTAAAACAGTTCAGGCGGTGTTTTTTATGAAAAAACAGACGATCTCTCTTGTGCTCTCATTCCTGTGCGTGCTTACCGTGACCGGCTGCGCCGTGCTGCAAAGCCAGCAGCAGCGCATGGCCGAAAAGCTCATTCGGCTGCACGTCGTGGCGAATTCCGACGCGGCTGAGGACCAGCGCGTCAAGCTCGTGGTGCGCGACGCGGTGCTCGCCGAGGCCGGGGCGCTTCTGGCGGATGCCTCCGACGCGCGCGCAGCTATTGCCGGCGGGCTTCCGCAGCTGGAGGCGGCCGCGAACGCGGCCCTGCGCGCCGAAGGAAGCGCCGATACTGCGCGCGTGAGCTTTCGGCGGGAGCTGTTTCCCACGCGCGTCTACAGTACATTTTCCCTGCCTGCGGGCGTCTATCCGTCTTTGCGCGTGACGCTCGGCGAAGGGAACGGCCACAACTGGTGGTGCGTCATTTTCCCGTCTCTATGTACGCCCGCGACGGCGGACGGCTTCGCCGCCGCGGCGGCCGCCGGCGGCTTTACGCAGGCGGAGATCGCGCTCATGACGCAGGCGGACGAGAGCTACAGCGTGAAATTCCGGTCGCTGGAGCTGCTGCAGGCGCTCAAAACCCGCCTGTTCGGCGAATAAGCGTCACTGCTTTTTGCCGCGGCTCAGATCGTACATCGCCTTGCTGCGCCGCGCGAAATGCCCGACCTTCGGCACCCCCTGCGCGATGGCGGGGTATTCGTTGTCGGTGTTGGCGGTGGCCTGGATGTTGTACGTGCCGTACTGGTTGACGACGTCAAAGCAGTCCTCCGGCTGGCCGGGGAAGTCGTGATTCATGGGCGTGGGATCGTAACGGAACGTCTCTTCGTGCTGCATATGCTTCACCTCGCAGCTAGTTTTGGCCGAACGCGCCGCTTTATACGTCCGTTGACAAATATGCGGCGATGGATTACGATAGAAAAAACCCGAAGGAGGCGCAGATATGGCGAAAAAGAGCGGCCGCAATACAAAAGGGCGCATCGTCGCGGCGGCGTGGAAGCTGTTTTACGAGCAGGGCTACGAGCAGACGACCGTGGAGGACATCATCTTCGAGTCGCAGACGTCCAAAGGCTCGTTTTATCACTATTTTGACGGCAAGGACGCGCTTTTGTCGTCCCTGTCGGTGCTGTTCGATGAAAAATACGAGGAACTCATGCAGCGCGACCACAGCGGCATGGACTGCATCGGGCTGCTGTGCTGGCTGAATTTCGAGCTGTTCACGACGATCGAAAACACCGTCTCCATCGATCTTCTGACGCGGCTGCTGGCCTCGCAGCTCGTCACGCGCGGCGAAAAGCACCTGCTCGACCGCAAGCGGACGTATTATAAGCTCCTGCGGCAGATCATCTCCGACGGACAGGCGCAGGGCGAGCTCACCGCGGCGCGCACCGTCAACGACATCGTCAAGGCGTATGCCATGTTTGAGCGCGGACTGATGTACGACTGGTGCCTGTCCGGCGGCGAGTATTCGCTGCCGCAGTATTCGGCGCAGATGCTGCCGCTGCTGCTCGAGGGGTATCGGAAAAAATAATTTTTCCGTTCTGTTGATAGAATCAAAAATCGTCTTGTAAAAAATCGTTGATATTACATATAAAAACTGCAAATTCAACAAATGCCGTACAGAATATATTCTGTACGGCGTTCTGCATTTACGTCTATATTCTCGTGTGATATAGTACGGTAGTTCCGTAAAGCAAGAAAGAGAAAAGGAGATCCTCACCATGTCCAGCGCACAGCTTATCATTTCCCTGACCATTGTCATCTATCTCGCCGCGATGGTGTTCGTCGGCGTCTATTTCGGTAAAAAGGGCAGCGGCAGCAGCTCCGACGAGTTCTATCTCGGCGGACGCAAGATGGGCCCCATCGTCACGGCCATGAGCGCCGAGGCCAGCGACATGAGCAGCTACCTGCTCATGGGCCTGCCCGGCCTTGCATACCTGTTCGGCCTTCCGGAGGTCACATGGACGACCATCGGCCTTGCCGCCGGTACCTACCTCAACTGGCTGATCGTCGCGCGCCGCCTGCGCCGCTATTCCGCGCGCATCGGCGCGATCACCGTCCCGGATTTCTTCTCCCGCCGCTACGGCGACAAAAAGCATCTGCTCTCGTGCATCGCTGCGCTCGTCATCCTCGTGTTCTTTGTGCCGTATACGGCCTCGGGCTTCAAGGCCATCGGCACGCTCTTCAGCAGCCTCTTTGGCGTTGACTACCACGCGGCGATGATCGTCGGCGCGATCGTCGTCATCGGTTATACGGTCATGGGCGGCTTTATGGCCGTCTCGTTCACCGACCTCATCCAGTCCGTCTTCATGACCGTCGCGCTGATCGTCATCGTGCTCTTCGGCATCAACACGGCCGGCGGCCTTGACGCCGTCATGGACAACGCCCGTGCGCTGCCGGGATATCTGAGCCTGACGCAGGGCTACGACGCCGCGACCGGCACGGCCGCGACGTTCTCGGGCCTGAGCATCGTCTCGACGCTCGCGTGGGGTCTCGGCTACTTTGGTATGCCGCATATCCTGCTGCGCTTCATGGCCATCAAGGAGGAGGAAAAGCTCAACGATTCGCGCCGCATCGCCTCCATCTGGGTCGTTATCTCCATGTTCATCGCGGTCTTTATCGGCATCATCGGCTACAGCGTGTCCAAGACGGGCGCGATCGAATTCCTCACCACGAGCGCCGACGCTGAGACGATCATCATCAAAATGGCCGATCTCATGAGCCGCAGCGGCGTCTTCTTCGCCATCATGGCCGGCATCATCCTCTCGGGCATTCTGGCCGCGACGATGTCCACGGCCGATTCGCAGCTGCTGGCCGCGGCTTCGAGCGTGTCGCAGGATCTGATGCAGGATTTCTTCGGCATTAAAATGAACGCAAAGACCACCATGCGCGCCGCGCGGCTGACGGTCGTCGCCATCGCGCTCATCGGCATTGTCCTCGCGTGGGATCCCAACAGCTCCGTGTTCCGCGTCGTGTCGTTCGCGTGGGCCGGTTTCGGCGCGGCGTTCGGCCCGGTCATGCTGTTTGCGCTGTTCTGGAAGCGCTCGACGCGCCAGGGCGCGCTGGCCGGTATGCTGACGGGCGGCGTGATGGTCTTCGTCTGGAAGTACCTTGTCGCGCCTCTGGGCGGCGCGTGGGCGATCTATGAGCTGCTGCCGGCATTCATTGCGGCCTGCATTGTGCTCGTCGTCGTGTCGCTCCTGACGCCCGCACCGGAGCAGGCCATCCTCGACGACTACGACGCCGTCAGCAGAAAGAAATAACAGAAGCCGTTCCTTTCTTCCGGACCGCAAACACTTCGCTGGTTTGCGGTCCGGTTTTTGCAGAATCTGCCCTCGGAGGGGGTAGGGGCCGATGCCTACATCGGCCCGCGCAGCAGGCATATCCGAAACGCGAAACCCTTCGGCAAATTCGATGGTTCCCAACGGGCCGATGTGGGCATCGGCCCCTACAACAAAATACGGGAGACATACAAAAAGGTACAGCCCGGTATTGGGCTGTACCTTCTTTTACTTTTAGATGGATATCAGCTTACGATGCTGTCGAACAGGCTGCGCATCGCGTCGGCGGTACACTCCGTGAAGCGGTTCTGCGCGGCAAGCGCGGGCGTGTAATGCTCGAGGAGCATGGGCCGGTAGTCGTACCAGCCGGTGTTCGTGTTGCGGAGGATGAGATTGACCGTGCCCTTGAGCTCGTAGCTCTCGACCCACGTCTCACCGTTTTCCTGCACGATCGTGACCGCCGCCATGCCGCCGAGCAGGTTGATCTTCTCCGTCTGGTGCGAGAGGAAATTGCCGAGGCTGTAGTAGACCGGCACGTCGCGGCCGTCGGCCGATGTCAGAAGCTCCACGGGCTGGAGCGTGTGCGTGTGGCCGCCGATGATGAGGCCCGCGCCCGCGTCGGCCATCGCCTGCGCCCAGGAGAGCTGGTTGTCGTCGGGCGTGAACGTGTCCTCCGTGCCCCAGTGCGGGAAAACGATGACGAAATCGGCCTGTTCGCGCGCCTGTTCGATGCGCGCGCAGACGGCTTCCTTCCCGGAAAGCATATCGACCATCCAGTCGTTTGCCGGCATGGAGTTGTTGAGCCCGTAGGTAAAGTTCAGCATGGCGATGCGGATGCCGTTTTTCTCGACGATGGGGATCTTTTCCGCATCCCCGGCCGAATCGTGGATGCCGAGCGTGGTGATCTCGGGGTAATTGGTATGGAAGTAGGCGAGCGTGTCGTTCACGCCCGTCTCTTTTTTGTCGAAGCAGTGGTTGCTTGCCAGCGTCACGACGTCAAAGCCCGCGCCGGCCAGCGCGTCGGCGATCTCGACCGGCGTGCCGAAGACGGGGTAGCTCTCGATGAGATCGCGGTCTTCGACCAGGATCGTCTCCTGATTGATGCACGCGATGTCATACTGCTGCACGATGGGGCGGATATCGTCAAAAAACGGGCTGAAATCGTAGCCGCCCTCCGGTGTCTGCGCCGACCAGTAGACGCAGTTGTGGATCAGATCGTCGCCGAGCGCCATGAGCGTCACGCGCGCCGCGCCGCCGGTCTCCTGCGCGGGCTGGACCGGCGCGGGAGCCTCCTGTGCGGCAGTCTGCGTTCCGGTCACAGGCGCGGATTGCGCAGCGGGCTGCGCCGGAGTCTCCTGCGCGGCGCGTGCGTCCGACATACGCGGCTGGAACGCCTTGCGCACGACCCATATGCCGCCGAGCGCGACCGCCGTGAGCAGCAGCAGGATCAAAACAAGTCCCAGAATGGCGGAGGGCTTTTTCTTCGGTGTTGCAGCCATAAACACACATCCTTTCAGTCGCTGCCGGGATTCAGGAAAGCAGGCCGAACTGCGCCTTGACGGTCAGGATCCGCAGGACGCTCTCGTCGATGCGGCTCTGAGAGAGCGTTCCGTCCTGCACGGCGGCCTGCACCGCGTCGAACGCGGCTTGCAGATCGGCGGGCATGAGGATCATGTCGCACCCGGCCGAAAGGGCCATCACGGCGGCCTCGCCGGCGGAATAGCGGTCGGTGACGGCGGCCATCGCGTGCGAATCGGTGATAACGACGCCGTCAAAACCAAGCTCCGTGCGCAGAAGACCCGTCACGATCTTCTCCGACAGGTCGGCCGGGGTATCGTCGTCGACGATATTGGGATACGACAGATGCGTGACCATGACGAACGGCGCATTGCCGGCGGAGATGATCGACGCGAAGGGGACAAGGTCGGTCTGCTGCAATTCGGCAAGCGTCTTGTCCACGACGGACGTGCCGTTGTGATCGTCGACCGTCGCGCTGCCATAGCCCGGGAAATGCTTCAGGCAGGGGATGACGCCGCCGTCGCGCAGGCTCCTTGCAACGACGCCCGCAAGCGACGCGCACAGCTCCGGATCGGAGGAGAACGAGCGGCTGCCGATGACGCTGTCGCGTCCTGCGGCAACGTCGCAGTCGGGCGCAAAGTCGAGATTGAAGCCGAGGCCCGTCAGATTTGCGGCCAGCGACTGGCCCGCGTCATAGACGGCCGCAGGGTCGGCCTTGTCGCCGAACGAGCGCATATCCGCGACCTTCGTACCGCCGAGCGCGTCGTTCGCGCCGATGCGGCTGACCGTGCCGCCCTCCTCGTCAACGCCGAGGAACAGCGGGATCTTCGCATACGACTGCGTGTTGGCGAGCAGCGCCTGCGCCTGTTCGCGCGTTTCAAGATTCTTTGCAAAGTAGACGATGCCGCCGACGGGGTACGCTTCGAGCGCCTGCTTCGTCGCATTTCCCGCGACGGTGGCGGTCTCAACGCCTGTGATGGCCTCGGGCGTCACGAAAAACAGCTGCCAGAGCTTCTCCTCCTGCGTCATGGACGCAAGCAGCGTCTGCGCCTTCGCATCCGCGTCGGACGCGGGCGCTTCTTCGGACGGCTCGGCGGGCGTTTCGTCGGACGGCGTCTGCGCTTCGCCGGACGGCTGCTGCGCGCTCGGCGGTTCGGCGCTGTCCGGAAGCGCGTCCGGATAGGGCTCCGTCCGGTCCGGTTCGGCCGTGGACGGCTCCTGCGCGAATACGCCGTCGGTCTTTATGGATTCGACGGGCTGCGCCTGCTTCGCGGGCAGCGTCTTCCACAGAAGCACGCCTACGCCGCCGAGCAGCGCGATACAGAACAGAACGGCCAGAACAGCGGGTACTTTGCTGCGCGGGTGATCCATAGGAGCCTCCTTTACTTATGATAGAGCGCGTGCGACTGATAGACCGGCTCGAACGTGACGTTCATGCCCAGCCGCTTGAACATTCCCTCGTCGACGGAGGACAAAATGACGGACGAATGCGCCTGGCTGCCGCGCAGGGAGGCCAGCGCCTCCATGGCAAGCTCCGCCGTCGGGTTCGTTACGGCGCTGATGGACAGCGCGATGAGCACCTCGTCGGTGTGCAGCCGCGGATTGGCATTGCCGAGATGCTCGATCTTCAGATGCTGGATCGGCGCGAGCACCATCGGGGAGATGAGGTTCACGCGGTCGTCGATCCCGGCCGAGAGCTTGATGGCGTTCAGAAGCGCCGCAGAGGCCGCGCCCATCAGCCCGGAGGTCTTGCCGGTGACGATCCTGCCGTCGGGCAGCTCGATGGCCGCGGCGGGCGCGCCCGTCTCGGCGGCCTTGTCGCGCGCGGGCTGGACGGTTTTGCGCATCGTCACGTCCAGATGCAGCGAGTTCATGAGCATTTCCTGCTTCCGCAGCTCCTCGGGCAGCGCAATGCCCTTTCTGACGGCGCAGGCTGTGGTAAAATAGCGCCGGATGATCTCCTGATACGACGCCTCGCGGCAGACCGCGTCGTCGCAGATGGCGAAGCCCGCCATGTTGACGCCCATGTCCGTCGGGCTCTTGTACGGGCATTCGCCGAAAATTTCGCGGAAGATCGTCTCGAGCACCGGGAAGATCTCGATATCGCGGTTATAGTTGACGGTCGTCTCGCCGTAGGCTTCGAGATGGAAGGGGTCGATCATGTTGACGTCTGCAAGATCCGCCGTCGCGGCCTCATATGCGAGGTTCACGGGGTGCTTTAAGGGCAGGTTCCAGATCGGGAACGTCTCATACTTTGCATAGCCCGCCTGCACGCCGCGCTGATGCTCCTGATAGAGCTGGCTGAGACAGGTCGCCATCTTGCCCGAGCCGGGGCCGGGCGCGGTCACGATGACGATGGGGCGGCTCGTCTCGATATAGTCATTTTTGCCGTAGCCGTCGTCGGAGACGATGAGCGAGATATTCGACGGATAATCCGCGATGGGGTAGTGGCGGTAGACCTTCACGCCCAGCGCTTCGAGCTTGCGGCGGAACAGATCGGCGGCCTGCTGGCCGGCGTACTGCGTGATGACGACGCTGCCGACGTACAGCCCGATCGACCGGAACGTGTCGATGAGGCGCATGACGTCGAGATCGTACGTGATGCCCAGATCGCCGCGGCGCTTGTTCATCTCGATATGCGCGGCGTTGATGGCGATGACGATCTCCGCCTGATCCTTCAATTGCAGCAGCACCTTCATCTTGCTGTCGGGCAGGAAGCCCGGCAGCACGCGCGAGGCATGATAGTCGTCAAACAGCTTGCCGCCGAACTCCAGATAGAGCTTGCCGCCGAAGGTATGCACGCGCTCGAGGATCCGTTCGGATTGCAGGCGCAGATATTTGTCAAGATCAAAACCGATTTTTGCCATAGTGTCGTTTATTTCCTTTTCTACAGTAATGATACAGCATAAACTTGTTCACCCTAAATCATACCGCGAAACCGCGCCGCGTGCAACTGCGGGCTTCCGGAAAATGAACCAAAGTTTCCGCGGCGTTTTTGCGCGCTTTTGACAAGAATGCGCCGCGGCCCGGAAAACTTGACTTTGCACCGGAAAGAAAGTATACTATAAACAATATAATGGGTTTTTATCCCTATCACCAGCACGAAATATTGTGAGGAATCCGCATGAAACAACAAACTGCCTACGGCAACGAATCCATATCCGCGCTCAAGGGCGCCGACCGCGTCCGGCTGCGCCCGGCCGTCATCTTCGGCTCCGACGGGCTCGAGGGCTGCGAACACGCCGTATTCGAGATCCTGTCCAACGCCATCGACGAGGCGCGCGAGGGCTACGGCAAGACCATTCTCGTCACCCGCTATGAAGATCATTCCATCGAGGTCGAGGACTTCGGCCGCGGCTGCCCCGTCGACTGGAACGAAAAAGAGGGGAAATACAACTGGGAGCTCGTCTTCTGCGAGCTGTACGCGGGCGGCAAATACCAGAACAACACCGGCGGCGACTATGAATTCTCCCTCGGCCTCAACGGTCTCGGCTCCTGCGCGACGCAGTATTCGTCCGAATACTTCGACGCCACCGTCCGCCGCGACGGCTATAAGTACACGCTCCACTTTGAAAAGGGCGCGCTCGTCGGCAAGATGAAAAAGGAGCCGGCCGACCGCAAAACGACCGGCTCCGTCTTCCGCTGGAAGCCCGATCTTGCCGTTTTCACCGACATCAATATCCCGAAGGAGTATTTTGAGGATATTCTCAAGCGGCAGGCCGTCGTCAACGCGGGCGTGACGTTCACGTTCCGGAACGAGGAAAACGGAAAGTTCACGAAGACCGATTACTGCTATCCCAACGGCATTCTGGATTATGTAAACGAGATCGCGGGCGAGCAGACGCTCACCATGCCGCAGTTCTGGGAGGCGGAGCGCAAGGGCCGCGACCGCGAGGATAAGCCGGAATACAAGGTGAAGATCTCGGCGGCGCTGTGCTTCTCCAACCGCGTGAACCGGCTGGAGTATTACCACAATTCCTCGTGGCTCGAACACGGCGGCGCACCGGAAAAGGCCGTGAAAAACGCGTTTGTCTATGCCATCGACGCCTATTGCAAGCAGTCGAACAAGTATACGAAGGCCGAGTCGAAGATCACGTTTCAGGACGTGGCCGACTGCCTCGTGCTCGTGACGAACTGCTTTTCCACGCAGACCTCGTATGAGAACCAGACGAAAAAGGCCATCACGAACAAATTCGTGCAGGACGCCATGACGGAGTTCTTCCGCGAACGGCTGCACGTCTATTTTATTGAGAACAAGCAGGAGGCCGACCGCATCGCCGATCAGGTGCTCGTCAACAAACGCAGCCGCGAATCGGCCGAAAAGGCCCGCCTGAACATCAAAAAGAAGCTCACCGGCAGCCTTGACATCGCCAACCGCGTGCAGAAGTTCGTCGACTGCCGCACAAAGGACGTGTCGAAGCGCGAAATTTATATCGTCGAGGGCGATTCCGCGCTCGGTTCGGTCAAGCTCTCGCGCGACGCGGAATTTCAGGGCATCATGCCCGTGCGCGGCAAGATCCTCAACTGCCTGAAGGCCGATTACGACCGCATTTTCAAGTCCGACGTCATCACCGACCTCATCCGCGTGCTCGGCTGCGGCGTGGAGGTGCAGACGAAAAAGACGAAGGACCTGTCGGCCTTTGACCTTGAAAACCTCCGCTGGAGCAAGGTCATCATCTGCACCGACGCCGACGTCGACGGCTATCAGATCCGCACGCTCATCCTGACCATGATCTACAGGCTTTGTCCCACGCTCATTCAGGAGGGGTACGTCTATATCGCCGAGTCTCCGCTTTACGAGATCACCTGCAAGGATAAGACGTGGTTCGCCTACACCGACGCGGAAAAATCGGACATCGTCAAAAAGCTGGACGGAAAAAAGGTCACGATCAACCGCTCCAAGGGTCTTGGCGAAAACGACCCCGAAATGATGTGGATGACCACCATGAATCCCGCCACGCGCCGCCTCATCAAGGTCATGCCCGAAGACATGGAACGCACCATGCAGGTCTTCGACCTTCTCCTCGGCGACAATTTGCAGGGCAGAAAGGACCATATCGCCGAAAACGGATATAAATACCTCGACCAGCTGGATGTATCCTGACAATGAAAGATAACCTGACGTCTCGTGCGCAGACGCTGCGGAAGCAGATGACAAAAGAAGAACGATGGCTGTGGTACGGGTTTTTAAGAAATCATCCGATCCAGTTCCGCCGACAGGTCGTCTTTGCGCCATACATCGTTGATTTCTATGCGCATCGTGCCCGCCTTGCAATTGAATTGGATGGCTCAGGCCATTATGAACCCGCGCAAATGCAATATGACGAAAAGCGCACGGATATCCTGCGGGAACGCTACGGCGTTTATGTACTGCGTTTTACGAATCTTGAGATACAAAGGCAGTTCCGGGCTGTCTGTGAGCAGATCGACAACTGCATTGCCCAACGGCTTCCCCTGGGGGAAGCTGGCACGGCGAAGCCGTGACTGATGAGGGCAGGGGAGCAGTATGGATTTCCGGAACTGCCAATCTATGCGTAAATGCTCCCGGACCCTCATCCGTCTGCTGCGCTTCGCTCCGCAGCCACCTTCCCCGGAGGGGAAGGCATGAGTGGCTGCATATTTTGGCAGTACTCTTGCCATGCTTACAATTTGTGGATCAGACGTTGCCCTGCAAAAGTCTACCGCAATGGAAACGGCTTCCCCTGGGGGAAGCTGGCACGGCGAAGCCGTGGCTGATGAGGGCAGGGGAGCAGTATGGATTTCCGGAACTGCCAATCTATGCGTAAATACTCCCGGACCCTCATCCGTCTGCTGCGCTTCGCTCCGCAGCCACCTTCCCCGGAGGGGAAGGCATGGGCCTGCGCCAACCTGTATATATCGCCAAACGATAAGGAATAAAACTTTATGCCTAAGAAAAAACAACCGGAAACAAAAAAACACGACGATCCGAACGTGATGGGGCTGCACGCCGCCGTGTCGGAGCAGCCGATCTGCCAGACGCTCGAATCGAACTATATGCCTTACGCGATGTCGGTCATCGTCTCGCGCGCCATCCCGGAGATCGACGGCTTCAAGCCCTCGCACCGCAAGCTCCTGTACACCATGTACGAGATGGGCCTGCTGACAAAGCCGCGCACGAAATCGGCCAACATCGTCGGCCAGACGATGAAGCTCAACCCGCACGGCGATCAGGCCATCTATGAGACGATGGTGCGTCTGGCGCGCGGCAACGAATCGCTGCTGCACCCGTTCATCGACTCCAAGGGCAACTTCGGCAAGGTCTACTCGCGCGATATGGCCTACGCGGCCTCGCGCTACACCGAGGCAAAGCTCGAACCCATCTGCCAGGAGCTGTTCCGCGACATCGACGACGACACCGTCGACTTTGTCGACAACTACGACGGCAGCATGAAAGAGCCCACGCTCCTGCCGACCACGTTCCCGAACGTGCTCGTCGCGGCCAACATGGGCATCGCCGTCGGCATGGCGTCGAATATCTGCTCGTTCAACCTCGCCGAGGTCTGCAAAACGGCCGTCGCGCTCATCAAAAACCCCGACGCGGACCTGCTCGATACGCTCCCGGCCCCGGATTTCCCGACCGGCGGCGAGATCCTCTACGACCCGGCGCAGATGCTGCAAATCTACAACACCGGCCGCGGCTCGTTCCGCCTGCGGGCAAAGTGGCGCTATGTCAAAGAGGGGAATATGATCGAGATCTACGAGATCCCCTACACCACCGCCACGGAGATCATCCTCGACAAGGTCGCCGAGCTCATCAAGGCCAACAAGATCCGCGAGATCAGCGATATGCGCGACGAGACGGATCTCAGCGGCCTGAAGCTCACCATCGATTTAAAGCGCGGCGCAGACCCCGACAAGCTCATGCAGAAGCTCTTCAAAATGACGACGTTGCAGGACGCATTCGGCTGCAACTTCAACATCCTCATCGCCGGGATGCCGCGCGTGATGGGTGTGCGCGAAATTTTGCAGGAGTGGACGGCCTGGCGGACGGAATGCGTGCGCCGCAGGCTCTATTTCCGCCTGGGCAAAAGGAAGGATAAGCTGCATCTTCTGAAGGGCCTCGGGAAGATCCTGCTCGATATCGACAAGGCCATCCGGATCATCCGCGAAACGGAGCTCGACGCCGAGGTCGTGCCGAACCTGATGATCGGCTTCGGCATCGATCAGGTGCAGGCCGAATATGTCGCCGAGATCAAGCTGCGCAACATCAACAAGGAATTCATCCTGAACCGTCTGAAGGAGACGGAATCTCTGGAAAAGGAGATCGCCGATCTCGAAGCGACGCTCGCGTCCGAGAAGAAGGTGCAGGCGCTCATCTGCAAGGAGCTCGACGAAGTCGCGCGGAAATACGGAAAAGAACGCAAAACCACGCTCGTCTACGACCACGAGATCGCGGAGCCTGACGACGACGAACCCGAAAACGACTATCCCGTCACGGTCTTCGTCTCGCGCGAGGGCTATTTCAAGAAGATCACCGCGCAGTCGCTGCGGATGTCGGGCGAACAGAAATTCAAGGAGGGCGACGGTCTGCTGCTGACGCGCCCGGCGCAGAACAGCGAGGAAATGCTCGTCTTCACCGACAAATATCAGGTCTACAAGGCGAAGATCTCCGATTTTGCCGACGGAAAAGCCTCTCTGCTCGGCGATTTCCTGCCCGGCAAGCTCGGTTTTGACGAGGGCGAGAGCTTCCTGACGGTCATTTTCCCCGGCAAATACGAGGGGAATCTGCTGTTCGTGTTTGAAAACGGCAAGGCGGCGAAGATCGCCGCGAGCTGCTACGATACCAAGTCCAACCGCAAGCGGCTGACAGGCGCGTACTCGGACAAGAGTCCGCTCGCCGCCGTGATCGATCTGCCCGGGGAAAAGCAGCTGGCCGTCTATGCGACCGACGGGCGCGTGCTCGTCTTCTCCACGGCGCAGCTGGCCGTCAAGACTACGCGCACCGCACAGGGCGTGGCGGTCATGAGCCTCAAACGCAAGGCCGTTGTAAAGGCCGTGCGGCCGCTGGAGGAGACGGCCATTGCGAACCCCGGCCGCTACTCCGCCCGGACGCTGCCGGCCGCCGGCGCGCTTTTGCGCGAGGAGGACAGCGGCGAAACACAGATGAAACTCGATATTTAACGATCAACACACAAGGGGGCGCGCGGTTTGAAACGTGAAAACTGGAAAAAGTTCGGCGTGATGGCGCTGCAAATCACAGCCGGGTGCGCGATCTTCGCGCTGGGCTTCGACCTGTTCCTCGAGCCGAACGACCTGAACGTCGGCGGCATGAGCGGTCTGGCCATGATCCTGCGAAAGCTGCTGGGCTTCGGCTCCATCGGCGTTCTGACGATGATGCTGAACGTGCCGCTGTTTATCATGGGTGCGCGCCGGCTGGGGAAGGAGTTCCTGTTCGGTTCGCTGGCCGGGATGCTGCTCAGCTCCGTGTTCATCGATCTTTTCGCGGGCCTGCCCGTGCCGAAAACGGAGATCCTGCTCGACAGCCTCTATGGCGGCGTGCTCGTCGGTCTGGGGCTTGGGCTGGTGTTCCTGTCGGGCGCGACGACGGGCGGCTCGGACATCGCGGCCAAGCTCCTGCGCCGCCGCTTCCGTTCGGCCAGCCTAGGCCGCGTGATGCTGGCGATCGATCTTTTCATCATCACGCTCACGGGCGTTGTGTTCCACGATATTTCCAAGACGCTCTACAGCGCGCTGCCGCTGGCCGTGTCGTCGGTCGTGATGGATCAGCTGCTGTACGGACTCGATCACTCCACGGTCGCGCTCATCATCTCCGAAGAGCATGAAGCGATCGCAAAGCGCATCGAGACGCAGCTCGACCGCGGCGCGACGCGCCTCGAGGGCAGCGGCACATATACGGGCCTGCCGCGGCCGGTCCTCATGTCGGCCGTGCGGCAGAAGGAGCTTCCGGAGCTCAAGAGCTTCGTGCGCGAGATCGACCCCAATGCGTTCGTGATCCTGCTGCCTGCGCATCAGGTGCTGGGCGAGGGCTTCCGCCGCGCGGGAGACGAGCTGTGAAGCGGCGCATCGCGTGCGCGCTGGCGCTTGCGGCGCTGCTGGCGCTGCTTTGCGGGTGCAGCCGCCTCGTGCCGGGCGAGTATACGCTCGTCACGCCGCACAGCGCGCAGTCCAAACCCGCGCAGGAGAGCGACGTTTTGCAGGCTGGCGATTATAAATCGCTCAAAAATGATATCCGCTCGCTCGTGCAGAACGACGTGGAGCACGGCGTGATCCACACGAACCAGTACACCGGCGACGTGGAGGCCGATCTGCCGAAGGCCGTCTACGAGATCGCGCGCGAGGATCCGCTCGGCGCCTACGCCATCGATTACATCACACATGACTGCACGCTGATCGTCGCGTATTACGAGATCAGGATCGACATCACGTTCCGCGACTTCCTGACGCCGCTGGACGAGATCGAATATACCGGCAGCGAGGCCGAGGCCGCGCGTCTGATCCGTCAGGCGCTGCGCGCGTATGACGACCATCTGACGCTCTACGCGACGTTCCCCAGCCAGCCCGACTACGACACGCTCGTGCAGAGCTACTGCGACGAAAACTGGCGCGAGCTTGCCGCCGTCCCGGCGCTGCGCGTGACGAGCTATCCGCAGGATGCGCGCAACCGCATCGTCGAGCTGGAGTTCGACTATCCTGCGAGCCGTCAGGCGCTGCTGGCGATGCAGCAGGACGTGTCCGAGAGTCTGCTTGCCGCCGAGGTCTACGTCCGGTTTTGCAGCAGCCAGACCGACAAGGCCGCGCTGCTCTACACCTATCTGTCCGAGCGCTTCCCCTACGAACAGGCCGACAGCCGCACGCCGATCTACGCTGCGCTGTGTCAGGGCAAGGCCGACAGCCGCAGCATGGCGCGCAGCTGGCAGCTGCTGTGCGAGGAAACGGGGCTGGACTGCCAGATCGTCAGCGGAATGCGCGGCGGCGAGAGCTGGTGGTGGAACATCGTCACGCTCGACGGCGTGTGCTATCACGTGGATGTGCTGGACGATCTGCTGAACGCCGACCATCTGCGCCTGCGCTATGACGAGGATCTGGCGGGCGAGTATTCCTGGGACGCGGCGCAGACGCCCGCGTGCCCGGCTCCGGAACCGGAGGAGGAGCAGCCGCCCGAAGAGCCGGAGCCGCCCGCCGCGGAGGAGCCGGCCGGGAACGAAAACCCGGAACCCCCGGCCGATCTGCCGTCCGACCCCGCGCCCGAAGCATAAAACAGCCTCGCCGGCCCGACCGCTCCGCCTCGCTTTGCTCGGTACCATCCCTACCCCCTTTGTCCCTGCGGGACAAAGGGGGTAGGGATGCTGGCGCGAAGCGCCTGAGAGGTCGAAAACCCACAGGCCGATGTGTACCCGTAAAGGGCAGGCCGCATCCGTAAGGCAGCAGAGCTGCCAACGGCTGCGCTCGGCATCGGCC
>CAKUOS010000047.1 GCA_934670025.1 uncultured Oscillospiraceae bacterium | reverse complement strand
GTCCTGACGCCGATGGAAAAGCACACGCTTTGCCTCGCCGCATAAAAAACGGCCAGCAGCACTCGGCTGCTGACCGGAAAAACTTTATATTTTTTCACTGTCCTCTTGACGGGGTGCGGTTCATGCTTCTTTTTGCGCTTGTGCTTACAGCTTGCCGATCTCCTTGAGGATACCGAGCGTGACCTTCATCTCGTCCTCGGTGGGAGGCGCCAGCGGCAGACGGGCGTTGCCGAGCTTCACGCCGGTAACAGCCTCGATGGCCGGGCGAAGGATGGAGTTGGGCAGAATGCGGCCGTTCTGGCCGGTGGACTTGCAGAAACGATACATCGGAACGAAGAGTTCCTTTGCCTTTTCGTTGTCGCCCTTTTCAAAGGCGTCGAAGATGGCACGGATGTCATGGCCGAAGATGTGCGCGCCGCCGGAGACCAGACCCTGTGCGCCCTGGATGATGGTGGGCAGCAGCATGACGTCGTCGCCATTGTAGACGGCAAAGTCCGGATCGACCGCACGCGCGGCGAGGATGAAATCGGTGACCTGCGTGGGGTTGACACCGGCCTCGTCCTTCACGGCGACGATGTTGGGGATCGCAGCCAGACGGCCGACCGTCTCGGGCGCGAGGTTGACGCCGACAAAGATCGGAATGTTATAGAGCATGATGTCGACCTTGACGCTCTCGGCGATGTGCTTATAGTGCAGATACAGGCCTTCCTGCGTCGGCTTGTTGTAGAACGGGCAGACGATCAGGCACAGCTCGATGCCGAGCTTTTCCGCTTCCTTCGTCAGGGCGATCGTTTCCTTGGTGGACGCGCAGCCGGTGCCTGCGATGATGGGCTTGCGGCCGGCGGACGCCTTGACGGCGGTCTGCATCAGCTTGACGCGCTCGTCGAAGGTCAGCAGGGACGCTTCGCCGGTGGTGCCGGTGACGATCAGGGAATCGCACAGATCCTTCTGGATCAGGTATTCGATCAGTTCGGCGTATTTTTCGTAATCGACTTCTTCGTTTTCCTTATAAGGCGTAATCAGGGGCAGCAGAATCTTACCATATTTTTCTACAAAAGTCATGGCTCTATCCTCCATACGTTTTCGCGCCATACGGTTGTATATTGTATGACGTCGTACTTTGATGATATGCGATTCTGTGTGAAATGTCAAGCGCATTCTTTTCCTTTTCTCAAATATTTTTCTTTCCCGTGCCAATCGCCCGCCGCAGCCGCATTTTCGTCATTTTCTTCAAATGTCGTCGTTAAAAAATAAATATTTTTTCCATGAGGTATTTGCTTTTTTTCAGAAATGTGTTATCATACAATCAAACAAGGGCGAACAAGATCTATAATTTGGGAGATACCACATGAGAGAGATTCGGCGCATCTCCATCGCGGATGAAGTCGTGGAGAATATCAAGGAAATGATCGAGTCGGGAAAATACGACGTCGGCAGCAAACTGCCCACGGAAATGGCGCTGTGCGATATGCTCAAGGTCAGCCGCACCAGCATCCGGGAGGCCATTCGTGTGCTGCAGGCGCTCGGCTATGTCGAGATCCGACCGGGCAAGGGCGCGTTCGTTTCCAACCGTTTTATAAATGAAAGTCGAGATAATTGGCTCAACGTCGCGGATGTCAGCTATTTTGACTTTATGGAAGTTCGTATGGCGGTGGAAGAACTCTCGGTTCGGCTGGCCGTGGAGCGCGCCACGGACAAGCAGATCCATGAGCTGGAGCAGATCCATCACTCCTTTGAAGAGGCTTGTCAGAAGCAGGATTCCGTCCGTCTTCTGATGCTGGACGAGCTGTTTCACACGAAGATCGTCTCCTTCACCGGCAACGAGCTGCTCATCAACATCAACAAACAGCTGGTCGCGGCGTTCCGTCCGTACCGCAGCTATACCTTTGTGGACGAGCGCTTCAACAGAAACGCGCTCGAACCGCATTCGCGCATTCTCTGCTGTTTGCAGATCCGCAACGCGGCGTTGGCCGTCAAGGAAATGCACTCGCATCTGGAAATGTCCATGCAGGATATCACGGTCGTCTACAACGAAGCGAACGGCGGCTCCGCAGCAAAAGCGCACGCAAAATAAACGCACAGGCCGACACGCGGCTGTTTTGCCGGTGGCGGCCGTTTCTCCACTCCATGTTGTATGATGTCGTTTTTTACTACGGCATACAATATTAACACATTTTTCAAGGAGGCCCACTATGAAGAACATCAAAGGGATCATTCCGCCTGTCGTCACGCCGTTTTTTGAAAACGGTGCGATCAACGAGTCGCTGCTGAGCAGGGAAATGCAGATCTGCGTCGACGCCGGTGTTCATGGTCTTTCCGTCGGCGGCAGCACCGGTGAAGGCCCCACGCTCCGGGACGAAGAACTGCGCGATATGATCGGCATGGCCCGCAGCAAGCTGTCCGACGATCAATTTGTGGTCTGCGGCGTGATGCGTACCTGCACACGCGACGCCGTCCGGACGGGCCTGATGGCGCGTGACGCCGGCGCGGATGCCATTATGGTCACGCCGACGGCCTATAACGTGCTGGTTCCCGACGAAGAGGGTATGTACGACTATTACAGCACGATTTCGCGTGAAGTCGGTCTTCCCATCATTATTTATAATGTTGTCCCGCAGAACACCATTACGCCCAATCTCTTTAAACGCCTGCTGGAAGACACCGAGTATGTCTACGGCGTCAAGCAGAGCGTCGGCGGCCTTCAGGCGCTGTACGCCATGAACATGGTCAAGAAGACCGTCGGCCGCGGCGCGACCTTCGCCGCGACGGACGATATGCTCTTCAGCTGCTTCTCCCACGGCGCGGACGGCGCGATCTCCGCGATCCTGTCGGTCTTCCCGCAGTACAGCATCGAGATGTTCGAATGCGCCAAGCGCGGCGACTATGCCCGCGGCATGGAAATTCAGGAAAAGCTCTACTATCCGTGGCAGCTCATCAGCGGCAACCAGTTCCCCATCCGCCTGAAGTACGCGCTGCACGTCATGGGCCGCGACGGCGGTTATTGCAGAAGCCCCATCACGCATCTGCCCGAGGAAGAAAAGCGCCTGATCGAAAAGGCCTTTGAAAATCTCGCCTGATCTCCAATCCCGGAATTTCCCCGTTTCTTTTCCGCACAACAATCGAAAGGAGAAATATTTATGTCGCAAACTGACAAGCTGTTCAGTGTAGAAAACAAAATCTGCATCGTAACCGGCGGTCTGGGCCAGATCGGCGCGGAGTTCGTCAAAGAACTGCACAGCCGCGGCGCGCGTGTGGCCGTCTGGGGCCGCACAATGAACGATGCCCGCATTGAAAAAACGCTCGGCCGCGAAGCACTGACCGATCCGAAACTGCGCTTCTATGCCGTGGATATCACAAAGAAGGACGATCTGAACCGCGCGCTGGACGATATGCAGGCGGCCTGGGGCGACGCGCCCGACGTGCTTGTCAATAACGCCGGCATCGACACGCAGCCTTCCGCGCCTCCCGAGGTTTCCGGTCCGTTTGAAAACTTCCCGGAGGAAGTCTTCCGCGAGGTCGTCGACGTGAACCTGGTCGGCACCTTCCTGACCTGTCAGGCTGTCGGCGCACGGATGGTGCAGGCCGGCAAGGGCGGCTCCATCGTCAACGTCGGTTCCATCTACGGCATGGTTTCCCCTGTGCAGGATATCTATGCGTATAAAAAGGAAATGACCGGCGTGCCGTTCATCAAGCCCGTGGCCTATTCCGCCGCCAAGTCCGGTATCTATAACCTCACCCGGTATCTTGCCACCTACTGGGGCAAGCAGGGCATCCGCGTCAACACGCTCACGCCCTCCGGTGTCTGGCGTGAAACGCAGGACCAGTATTTCCAGGCGAATTACTGTGCCAGAATGCCCATCGGCCGCATGGCCCGCGCAAACGAATATAACGGTGCTCTGATCTTCCTTGTGTCCGACGCCTCGATCTACATGACCGGCTCCAACCTGATCATGGACGGAGGATGGACCGCATGGTAACGGGTCAGGCTTTGGCCGGGATCTATTCCGCACTGATTACGCCCATGCACGCAGACGAATCCGTAAATTACGATATGCTTGCCCAGCTCGTCCAGTACGAGCTGGCGCAGGGCGTGGAGGGATTTTACTGCTGCGGCTCGTCCGGTGAGGCGCTGCTGCTGTCCCTGGAGGAGCGGATGCGGATCCTTGATGTGGTACTGCGCGTGGTGGACGGCCGTGTTCCGGTCATTTCGCACGTCGGTACCATCCGCACCGCCGACGTCATTCAGCTCGCCGCGCACGCCGCAGCCGCCGGCGCCAGTGCCGTCTCCATGATCCCGCCGTATTATTACCACTATACCACCGAGGAGCTGCTCGGGTATTACGAGGACGTCATCCGCGCCGTGCCCGGGATCGGTGTTATTATCTACAACATTCCGCAGTTCACCGGCGTCAGCTTTACAAAGGAAAACGCCGGCCGGCTGCTGGATAATCCGTCGATTGTCGGCATCAAACACACCTCGCAGGATCTGTACGGGCTGGAGCGCATGAAGACCGCCTACCCGGATAAGGTCTATTTTAACGGCTTTGACGAGATGTATCTCTCTGCGCTGGCCGCCGGTGCGGACGCCGCGATCGGCACGACGGTGAATCTCTACGCGCCGCTGTTCCTGCGGGTGCGCGAGGCTTATCGCGCCGGCGACATGGCCGTAGCCCGTGTGGCGCAGAGCCAGATCAACGCAAACATCGAAGCGTATTGCAGGGCGGGCATTTTCGGCGCCGTCAAATATGCGTTCGCGCGGCGCGGATTTGACTGCGGCGTCTGCCGCGCGCCGTTCCGTCCGATGACGCCGCAGCAGCAGGCCGCATTTGACTCGTATCTGCGCGCACAGTCCGAATAAGAGGAGGAGCCAGCATGAAAAAACCGAAAATTCTGGTCGTCGGCAGCTTTGTCATGGATCAGATCGCCTCGACCTCCGTTTTTCCCCGGCAGGGGCAGACCGTCCTCGGCAACAGCTTCCGCAAAGCCCCGGGTGGCAAGGGCGCCAACCAGGCCGTGCAGATGGCGCGGCTCGGCGCAGACGTCACAATGCTCGGTAAGCTCGGCCGCGACGCCAACGGTCAGGAGATGCGCCGCGTCTGCGAGGAAGCCGGTATTCATACCGGACATATTCTATACGACGAGACGCACGCCTCCGGATGCGCCGTCATCATTCTGGAAGAGAACCCCGATGGCTCCGCGCAGAACCGCATTCTGGTCATTCCCGGCGCCAATATGACGCTCGTCCCGGAGGACGTCGCTTTTTTAAACGAAGACATCGTACAATATGACATGGTCGTTTTACAGCTGGAGATCCCCATGGCGGTCAACCTCGCCGTGGCGCAGGCCGCGCACGCGCACGGCGTACCGGTGATGCTCAACTCCGCGCCGAGCGCGCCGCTTCCGCCGGCGCTGCTGCAATGCCTGACCTATATTTCGCCGAACGAGCACGAGGCCGAGGATCTGACCGGCATTCACATCCGCCACGACGGCGCGGAATTCTCGCGCGAGGATGTCGCCGCGGCCGCAAACGCGCTGCACGGCTTCGGCATTCAGAACGTACTCATCACGCTCGGCTCCGCCGGCGCGGCGCTCAGCACAGGCAGGGAGCTTCTCTTCGCGCCGTGCGCAGAGAACATTCAGGCCGTCGATCCGACCGCCGCAGGCGATTCCTTTGTCGGCGCATTCTGCACGGGCGTCTGCTGCGGCTGGGATCTGCGCGACGTGCTGCTGTTTGCCAACCACACTGCCGCGCTGACCGTCTCGGCAATGGGCGCGATGCCCTCTTTGCCGCCGCTTTCGGCCGTTGAGGACTTTTTAAAAGCCCGCACCGGCAGAACGGTGGACACTTCGGCGCTTCGGGAAGGAGATCTGTAATATGGATGAACAAATGAAAACCGCATACCAGCATTTTCTCGACACTGTACAAAGCGACCTTTCGGCCTATATCAGCGCCATGGATGAATCCGCCGTCAACGCGGCGGCGGCGCTCATTCTGGACGTGGAGGCCCATGGCGGCCGCGTACATATTTCCGGTATCGGCAAGCCCGCGCATATCGCGGGATATCTGGCCTCGCTGCTTTCGTCCACCGGAACGCCGACGTATTTCCTGCACGGCACGGAGGCCGTACACGGCTCGTGCGGCCAGCTGGTGCCGGGCGACGCAGTCATCTTCATCTCCAACTCCGGCGAAACAGCCGAGATGCGCGCCACGGTGACGGCTGTCAAGCGCAACGGCTGCCGCATCATCGGCGTGACCGGCAACGCCGACTCCTGGCTCGCGCATGAGAGCGAGGTGCATCTTCTTGCGGGCGTTCCCGCCGAGGGCGGCCCGCTCAATCGTGCGCCGCGGATGTCGATCCTGGCCGAAACCGTCGTCTTGCAGGCGCTGAGCGTCGTTTTGCAGGCGCACGCCGATGTAACGCCGCAGCAATACGTCAAGTGGCATCCGGGCGGATCGCTCGGCAAGCTGCGTGAAAACGAAGTCTGAGGAGGATTTTTATGCTTACCACATCGCTGATCCATCCCGAGATCATGGAGGTTCTTTCCCGTGCCGGGCACGGCAGCAAGATCCTGATCGCCGACGGCAACTATCCGCTGTTTGAAAAGAGCGGCTCCGCGCGCAAGGTCTTCCTTGGTCTGTGCGCAGGTCTGCCGACGGTCACGGACGTCTTGACAACGCTGCACGGCGTGGTAGAATTTGAAAAGGCCGAGGTCATGATGCCCGAAAACGGCCCGGAACCCGAAATTTTCCGCGAATTTCGACAGGAACTCGGCGGCATGGAGCTCTCCGGACTCGGCCGGTATGCGTTCTACGACGCCTGTATGCAGGACGGCGCGGTGCTGCTCGCCATCTCCACCGGCGAAAAGCGCACGTTTGCCAACATCCTGCTCACCGTCGGCTGCGCATGATACTTGATCTTAACTGTCAGGAGGAAAACGATCCATGAATGCAGCAGTCATTCAAAACGGCGCGCTCGAGATCTGGGATGTGCCCGTTCCCAAGCCCGGCCCCTATGAGGTGTTATGCAGGATGGAATACGGCTCCACCTGCGCCGGTACCGATCTGCGTCTGATGGCCGGCGGCCATCCGAACCCGATCTCCTACCCCACGATTCTCGGTCACGAGAGCGTCGGCCGGGTCGTCGAGGTCGGAAGCCGCGTCCGCAATTTCCACGTCGGCGATCTTGTCAGCCGTGTCGGCGCGCCGGCAGGGCTTGTGGACGGTCTTTCCGCCAGCTGGGGCGGCTTTGCCGAATACGGCGTGGCGAAGGATCATTGGGAAATGATCCGGGACGGCGTTCCGCAGTCGGAGTGGAACCGCAGCCGCGTCAACCAGATCATTCCCCCGCAGATCGACGCCCGTCAGGCGCCGATGATCATCACGTGGCGCGAAACGCTGTCGTATACGCAGCGGCTCGGCATCCGTCCGGGCGACACGGTGCTGATCGTCGGCTCCGGTGCAAACGCACTGGCGCTGGCTGTCCACGCCTGCAACCTCGGCGCAAAGGTCTGCGCCGTCGGCAGTCTGTCGCGGCGGGAGGTCTTCCTGCGCTATCCGGTTCTGGCGTATCTCGACTACAAGAGCGAGCGCCTTTCCGAGCAGCTCCAGGACGCCGGCGTACAGGCCGCCGATTTTATCGTCGACGGCATCGGCAGCTCCGGGACCGTCAACGACCTTCTGCCCCTTCTGCGCGAAGGCGGCTGCGTCGGGATCTACGGCTGGAATGACCGCGCGCACGCCGGGGTCAATCCCTTCCGCGCAAAGGCCAGCTTCCGCGTCTACTGCGGCGGCTACGACGAGGAGGAGACGCACCACGACGTTGTCTCGCTCATCCTGCGCGGCAGGCTACGCGCAGAGGACTGGTATGATCTTTCCCACCCGGTCGCGCTGGCGGATATTGCGCAGGCCTATGAGAGTCTGCGCCGCCATGAAGCGCTGAAATATCTGATCCAACTCTGAGCGCAGGCTCCATCTTGCCTTTCAGGAGGATTCTATATGCAAACGATCACACTGAACAACGGCGTCCGGATGCCGGTCCTCGGCTTCGGCACCTTTCAGACGGCAGACGATGTCTGCGAAGCATCCGTCGGCGCTGCGCTGGCAGCCGGCTACCGGCTGATCGACACTGCGCAGGCCTATGGAAACGAAGCGGCCGTCGGCCGTGCGATCAAGCACAGCGGTATCCCGCGCGAGGATATTTTCCTCACAACAAAGGTAAATTTCACCTCGTATGAGGACGCGCACAGCGCCGTCTGCGCCTCGCTGGAAAATCTTCAGGTTTCTTATCTCGATCTTGTCCTGCTGCACTGGCCGTTCGGAAATGTCTATGCGGCGTGGCGCGAGCTGGAAAAGCTCTACGACGAAAAGGTCATCCGCGCGATCGGCGTTTCAAACTTTGAACCGGACCGTCTGGTCGATCTGATCAGCTACAACCGCATCCGTCCCGCCATCAACCAGATCGAAACGCATCTGTACTGCCAGCGTCAACAGGCGCATATCTGGGAAGACAAATACGGCGTGGCGCATGAAGCATATGCGCCGCTCGGTCAGGGCCGCGCAAAGGAGATGTTTCAGGAGCCCGATGTGCGCGCGCTCGCACAGAAATACGGCAAAACGGCCGCGCAGATCCTGCTTCGCTTCCAGTTGCAGAATCAGGTCGTCGTGATCCCAAAATCCACGCACGAGGCGCGGATGCGTGAGAACATCGATGTGTTTGACTTCCGCCTCACGTCGGAAGAGATGCAGGCGCTGCGTCTGCTCGACCGGCGCGCGCCCATGATCGGCACACCGGAAGACCCCGCAAAGGTTGAAGCGGCGCTTGCCTGGTAACTTTCGGCACAACCCCCGCGGCCTGCATCACAAGATGCGGGCCGCATTTTTCTGCCGTTTGCGCACAAAAAGGACGATCCGCTCCTCTGAGCGGATCGTCCCTTGTTTGGAAAGAAAGAAAAGATCATCGGAAAGCGCCCATACAGGCGGCGATCACAGGGTATCGAGGATCTGGCGCATCGCGGCAACGAGCTTCTCCGCCTTTTCCATGCGGGCCTGCTCGGCCATATTGCCGATTCTCCAGATCTTGTTCTTCTGATCGGCGATGCCGTTGCCGACCAGAATGCCGTGCTCCTCTTTCAGGCGCAGCAGCATATCAGGCACGCTGATTTTTTCATGCGGCGCGAAGGAGATGCAGGTCGGGCACGCGCAGTCATACGGCAGATACAGGTGGAAGCCGAGCTTACCGAGCGCCTCAACATAATATTCGAAGACTTCACGGTGGCGCTTCCAGCGGTTCTCCAGCCCTTCCTCCAGAATGAGGTCGCACGCGGCGTCCGTGCCGAAGATCAGCGACTCGCTCATCGTGAACGGATGCGGATGCACCGGGTTTTCCATATGCATATTCTCACGCCAGAACTTGAGGCTGTGGTAATAGCCGAGCGTGTCCTTGTTTTCGACATAATGCCAGTATTTATCGGCCACCGCGATCGCCGCAGTGCCGGCCGTGCCGCCGAGGCACTTCTGCATGGAGGCGATCGTCACGTCCACGCCCCACGCATCTGCGTTATAGGGCACGCCGCCGCTCGCGGAAACCGTATCGACCAGGATCGGCACGTCAAATTCGTTGCAGATGGCCGCAAGCTCCTTCACGGGGTTGAGCATACCATTCTGGCTTTCACTGTAGACGGCGCTGACCGCGGCGATATTGCCCTTGCCGCGGCTCAGGCGTGCGCGCAGATCCTCAGGCTTGAGCACCTGATTGTTTGCATAGCGCATGACCTCTTTTTCCAGGTGGAAATGGTCCGCGATCACGCCGAAGCGGTCGCCAAACAGGCCGTTGGACAGGACCAGCAGCTTCTCGCCCGGCGCAACAGTGCTCGTGACGGCCGCTTCCACGGCGCCGCTGCCGCTGCACGTTGCAAGATATACGTCTCCGGACGCGCCGAGGCACAGCTTCATCTTATCGCAGACGCTGAGATAATACGGGGTCCACGCCTCGTTCATATGCGTCAGGATCTGACGGGACTGAGCTTTGAGGACGTCCTCATGGACCTGTGTCGGCCCGGGAACAAGCGACAGATAATCTTTCATGGCTTTCATGATCTTGTCATCTCCTAAAATATTCAGCAAAGTACAAGCCAGCTTATTCGTAGCTGATCTGACGGATGAATTTCGCAACGCTGGGGTGCGAGGGATTGGTGAAGAAGACGTCCGGTGTCGTCGTCTCGATAAAGTTGCCCTTTTCCAGGAACGAGATGCGATGCGCGGCCTCGCGCGCAAAGCCCATCTCGTGCGTGACGACGATCATGCTCATGCCGTCCGCGGAGAGCTTTTTCATGATGTCCAGAACTTCGCCGATCATCTCCGGGTCAAGCGCGGACGTCGGCTCGTCAAACAGGATCAGATCCGGATGCATATTGAGCGCACGCGCGATGGCCACGCGCTGCTTCTGGCCGCCCGAGAGCTGATTGGGATAGGAATCGACCTTATTCAGAAGACCGACCTTGTCGAGATATTCCCGGCCCGTCTCCTCGGCCTGCTTTTTATCAATGCCGAGCGAGTGCCGCGGCCCAAAGGTAACGTTGTCCAGCACCGTCATGTGCGGGAAGAGGTTAAAGTCCTGGAAGACCATGGCGACCTTCTTCCGCATATCGCGCACGGAGCGCTTGGTCAGCTCATTGCCCTCGATCAGGATGCTGCCGCTGTCGATCTTTTCGAGATGGTTGATGCAGCGGATGAGCGTCGACTTGCCCGCGCCGCTTCGACCGCAGATAACGTGCGTCTCGCCTTCAATGAATTTAAAATTGAAATGATCCAGCACCACGAGCTGTCCGCCGTGGAAGCTCTTGCATACGTCCTTGAATTCAACCAGTACGCGGCCCTGCTTTTCTTCCATAATTACACCTCCTGCGGATTTGTTTTCACGGTTCTGCTGAGCTTGATGTCGGTAGAGAGCTTCTTTTCGACACGGTGGGCGATCAACTCCACGATCAGGCAGATAAAGTAGTACAGGAAAAATACGATCAGATATGCTTCCATGGGATTAAAGGTAATGGTCACAAGCTGGCGAGCGGCCCACATGATATCCTCCAGACCGACGAGCGCGATGAGCGTCGTGTCCTTGATGACGAGGATGAACTGGCCGCACAGCGCGGGAATGATCTGCAATGCGACCTGCGGCACATAGACGCGCAGCATGATGGACAGATACGACAGGCCCAGCGACTCGCCGGCCTCCATCTGTCCGTGCGGGATCGCCTGGAAGCCGCCGCGGACGATCTCCGCGACATATGCCGAGTGATAGATCGTCAGGCAGACCAGCGCGCTGACGAAGCCGCTGGACATATTGATGGTGTAAAACAGCAGCATGATGACCACCAGCGGCGGCACGCCGCGCATGGCCAGGATATAAAGGTCAATGATACGGGAAAGGACCGGAACTCTGTAAAACTGGATAATGCCGATAAACGCGCCGATGATGATCGTGGCGACGATCACGCACGGAACCAGCTTGAAGGTCACCAGCATACCGCTGGCAATGTAACGAATTTGCTCAAATACTGTCACGGCTGATCCCTCCTCATCGTTTGACGCAGAGGCGCTTTTCGATCCTCTTCCCGGCAAAATTGACAGCTACGAACACAAGGATATAGATAAGGCCAACAATATAGAAGGCGGCGGTATTATAGAACTTCGCATAATAAATGCTGCCCGCGCGCGTGAGATCCAGAATCATGATCATGGAGAACAGGCTGGTATCCTTGATAACGATGGACGCCTGTCCGGTCAGCATGGGGATCGCGTTTCGGAATGTCAGCGGGAAAATGACCCGCGTGACCACATGGAATTTTGACAGGCCCAGACTGTAGGCCGCCTCGATCTCCCCTTTGGGGATGTTCTTCATCACGCCGCGCAGCATCTCGGCGACAAAGGCGCCTTCGTTAAGCGTGATGGCGACGATGCCGCACACAAGTGCCGGCCACTTGATGCCGATATACGGCAGCGCATAATAGCAGAAAAACATCTGAACGAGCAGCGGGGAATTGCGGAAAACGGAAATGTAAACCCGAAGAATGGCATTCAGCGGTTTATGGTCCATGGCGAGCAGGATCACGATGATGCAGCCCCAGGCCACCGCCGTAATGATCGCCGCCAGCGACGCGAGCACCGTGACCTTGAGGCCATCGAGCAGCGTGGGCAGCCAATTCATAAATTGGACAGTACTCATTGAGATTCTCCCTGTTCAAATGTTGCAATTCAGCTGCCGCTCCTGCCGCAGCAGGAGCGACAACTGAATTACCGGTTTGGATGTTACGTTACAAGAATTTCACGTCTGTAAAGGCAGGAGCGATCACATGGCGCTGTCGGTGTACATGGGGACCCATTCGTTGCCGAAGTACTTCTCGTACAGAGCGGCATAGGTGCCGTCGGCCTTGATGACACGCAGATGCGTGTTGAACGCCTCAGCAAGCGTCATGGCGCTCGCGTCGCACTTGACGCCGAAGGCCAGCGTGTCGGTGTAGATATACGGGGTCATGTATTCCAGCGAATCGTCCGCGGCGCAGGCGGAGGAAGCAATGGCAAGGTCAGTGACCATGACGTCGGCGCGGCCGGACTTTACGGCAGCAAGCGCATCGGAGTTGTTTTCACAGGCGGCCATCGTGGCGTTGGGGAAGGTCTCGGTGCCGACCGTCTCATAGTTGGAGCCGACCTCGGTCGTCAGCGTGACGCTGGCGTTGTTGATGTCGTCCAGGGAAGCAAATTCGCCCTTGCGGGTCAGCGCAACGCCGAAGGTGCAGCCGACAGACTCGGTAAACAGAACGCTTGCCGCGCGGGAGGGCTTTCTGGTGAGGTTCGTAGCGATGATGTCGGCTTTCCCGGCCTGGACGGCGGGGATCAGACCGGAGAACTCCAGCGTGACGTACTCAATGTCGATCTCCATCTTTTCGGCAAAGCCTTCGATCAGGTCGATCGCCAGGCCCTTGACTTCGCCGTCGGCGTCTTTCCAGCACCACGGCTCGTTGCCGAGCGAGATGGCCACGGTGATCTTGCCGTTGGACATGATCTTCTGCAGCTCGTCTTGCGACGCTGCCGCGCTGCCGGCGCCGGCGCTGCATCCGGCCAGCATGGTGCAGGCCATCACGATGGCCAGGACGAGACAGAGAACTTTTTTCGCGTACTTTTTCATTGTTTTGCTCCTTTCAACTCTTGCTTGTCTTGTTTGGGTCTACTGGGGGGTGGCTCGCCGGCTCGTCCGAAGCCGGCGGTATCTGAAACCTTCCGTCACACGGAAGAGATCATACGATCCTGTACGCCATTTGCTATCATATGGTATGTCGTCATACAATTTGATTTATTGAAAATACTCCCCTGGCATTCCGCGGGAGCAATTTGTCATTTCCTTGCGTTACTAGCATTATAGCATTCATTTCTTCTGAATGCCACAGAAAATTTGCGGTTATTTTTCACAAAATAATTTTTTGATTTTTGTGACATAAAGCGTCTTGACTTTTTCTGTTAGGTCTTGACGTTTTTCGTGAAACCGCTTAATATATTGACTGCCATCATACAGTCCTATGTACATTTTCATGGCAAAGGGGTGCCTGCATATGTTTCTTCTCGGTGAGATCCTCGCCGCCGGGGTATCCGTCTGCGACGCCGCGTGCTGCTCGCTGCTCAACAGCGTTGAGGCGCGGATCTCCACATTTACCATCAATTTTGTCAAGCTCGTCGCCGCCGCGCTGTTTGTGTTTCTGCTGCGTCTTGCGCTTGCCGGCACGGCGGGGATTCCGCTGCTCCCGGCCGCAGGCTGGCTGTGGCTGGCTGCGTCGGGGCTGATCGGCTATGTACTGGGCGACATGATGTTTATCGGCTCGTTCCGCCATATCCCCTACCGGCTGTCAATGGTGATCTATTATACAAATCCCGTCGTCACGACGCTGGCGGCATTTCTTCTTTTCGGCCAGCGCGTCACGGTCCTGCAGCTGTGCGGCATCGCGCTGACCATCGGCGGCACGGCGCTGGCGCTGCTCTTCGGCAGCCGCAGGCAGGACGAAGGCGGCCGCCGTCTTTGGAAGCGCGGGCTGCTGCTGGCGTTTCTCGCCATGCTGGCGCAGGGCGCGAACGTCCTCATGAGTATGTGCGCGGCCGATCTGCTCGGTGAGCTGCCCGGCAAGACGATTCTGTGCAGTCAGATCCGCCAGCTGGCCGGTCTTCTCGGCTTCGGCGTTTACGGGTTGGTCCGCGGCTTTCTTCCGCGCCTGCGCAAGGAGATACGCGGCCGCGCGATGGCGCGCATCGCGCTGGGCGGCATCGCAGGAAACGGCCTCGGGCCGGTTTTGCTGCTGCAATCGCTGCAATATGTCCCTGCCGGCATTTCCACGGCGTTGGCGTCGCTGTCGCCGCTGCTCGTCATTCCCGTTTCCGTCGTCCTGTTTCACGACCGCATCCGCTTTGCGGAGATCCTCGGCGCGTGCATCACGGTCGCGGGCGTGATCCTGCTGTCTGTGTGAGGAGGTCCTGCGCATGAATCCCTTTTACCTCGGCGAGCTGCTTGCGCTCGGCGTGTCCGTCTGCGACGCGGCCTGCTGCTCGCTGCTCAATCACGTGGAAAAGCGCGCGGCTGTCTTCACGGTCAACTATATCAAGCTCCTTTTCGCCGCCGCCGCGATGACCATCCTGCGTCTGCTGTTCACCGGTACGCTCGCTGTTCCGGATCTGCCGCCGGCGGCGCTTTTGTGGCTGACGGTCTCGGGGCTGATCGGCTACGTGCTGGGCGATATGTTTTACTTCGCTTCGTTCCGACACATCCCATACCGGCTGTCAATGGTCATTTTCTGCACGCATCCCATCGTCACGACGCTCGCTGCGCTGCTCCTGTTCCGTCAGCACATCACGCCCATGCAGTTCCTGGGGATTCTGCTGACCATCTGCGGAACGCTGACCGCGCTGCTTTGCGGCGGCAAAAACCGCGGGACCGACGGCGGCGGCAACCGGATGCTCGGCGTGCTGTTCGCTTTTCTGGGAATGCTCGGTCAGGGCGTGAGCGTGCTGTTCAGTTCGCAGGCAATGGCGCTGATGGGCGAATTTCCGGGCAAAACGCTGCTTTGCAGCCAGCTGCGTCAACTGGCTGCCATCGCAGGCTTCACCGTGCTCGGCTTCATCCGCCGCGACTGGCCGCGCCTGCGCGCGGATCTTCATATCCCGCACGCGCTGCCGCTGCTGGCACTTGGCGGGCTGAGCGGCTGCGCCATCGGCACAACGCTTCTGCTGCGATCCATCGCATTTATCCCCATCGGCATCGCCTCGGCGCTCTCGTCGATCTCGCCGATCCTTGTCATCCCCATTTCCATCGTCTGTTTTAAAGACCGCATCCGCCTGCCCGAAATCCTCGGGGTCTGCGTGACCGTGGGCGGGATCGTGCTGCTATCCCTTTGACAGCCGGGCCGGAATGTGATACAACACAAATAGAATTGCAAATCAGGAGGGTTTTCTATGAAGATCGGGTTCATTGGGCTTGGAAACATGGCCTCCGCCATCATCCGCGGCATCGCAGGCAGCGGCATGGAGGGCGTTTCGATCTACGGTTATAATCCGCACGCGGAAAAGACGCAGGCGCTGGCCGCGAGCTGCGGTCTTGTCGGCTGCGAAAGCAACGCCGCGGTCGTGCGCGCAAGCGAGATCGTCGTGCTGGCTGTCAAGCCGCAGGTGATCGCGTCCGTTCTGCCCGAGCTTGCCCCGGACGCCGCCGGGAAGCTGTTTGTGTCGGTCGTCGCGGGCAAAAGTCTCGACTGGCTCGCCGAGCGGCTGCCGGGCGCGGCGATCATTCGCGCGATGCCGAACATCAACGCCAAAATCGGCGCGTCCGTGACCGGCTGGTGCGCAAGCGCTTCCGCGTCCGACGCGCAGAAGACCGCCGCCGAGCAGATCCTGCAAACGATCGGCACGACCGTCGAGGTCCCGGAGAAATTCGCCGGGATCGTCAGCGCCGTCGGCGGCGCGTCGCCTGCGTACACCTATCTCTACATCAACGCGCTGGCCGAGGCCGCGCTGCGCGCCGGGATGCCGAAAAAAATGGCGCTGGAGCTGGCTGCGGCTTCCTGTGAGGGCAGCGCGCGCATGGTGCGCCTGTCGGGCGAGCATCCGTGGGCGCTGGCCGATCAGGTCACGTCGCCGGGCGGCACAACGGTCGAGGGGCTTTTGCAGCTGCAAACGCTCGGCTTCGAGCACGCCGTCCATGCGGCCATCGACGCCGTCCTGGAAAAGGATGCGCGCCTGTAAGCTCCGTAAAAAACGCGCTGGGGAAGACGGGTGTCCGTAAAACAGTTAATCCTCCGTATGGCTTAGACCATGCGGAGGATTTGTTTATGTCTAATCTTCAAACTTGCTGGCGGCAAACGGTTTGTCAAAACCGTTTGCGGACGGCAAGTCCACAGGGGATAGCCGCTTTAGCAGCGCAAGGGGGTGTAGCCACCTTGACGGAACGAAGTGACGAAACATGCTCGGTCGAGCAGTTTTCTTCTGCTGACCGGGAATGAAGCTCCGCAGGACGCACTACTCTCGACAGAGAGT
>CAKUOS010000046.1 GCA_934670025.1 uncultured Oscillospiraceae bacterium | reverse complement strand
GCCTCCCCTTCGTAAGGGGAGGTGCCGAGCGCAGCGAGGCGGAGAGGTCGGGCCAACCCCACTGCATCGGCCCCTACAGGGTGCAGACGGGATTTTGGCGGGGCAAACCGCGTTTTTTACAAAATCGCTTGCATATTTTCCCGGCGGGCGCAGAAACTACCTCCGAACCAAATTGAAGGAGGTCTTTTCCTTGAAACACCGCACCCGTCATCTCCGCGCCGCCTCGCTTGCGGCGCTGCTCCTCGCCGCGCTCTGTCTGCCCGTTCTGGCGGCGGATATCAGCGTCGACTGCACCGCGGAATATCAGTTCACGAGCGCCGATTTTGCCGCCTCCGGGACGCTCGACGGCGTCTACATTTCCGCCGTCCCGGCCGCGTATCAGGCCGAGGTGCGCGTCGGCAGCCGTGTGCTGCGCCGCGGTGACGTTCTGCCCGCGGCCGCGCTGGAACGCATCACGCTCACACCCGTCTGCCTCGGCGCGGCCGAATGCGAGCTGGTCTACTGCCCGATCTCGAACGGAATGCTTGAAGACGCCGTGACCGTCAGCCTGCACATCCGCTCCGGGACCAACGAAGCGCCCGTCTGCGCGGACAGCGAGCTGGAAACGTATAAAAATCTTGCCAACTCCGGGACGCTCGCCGCGACGGATCAGGAGGGCGAAGCGCTCACCTATCAGCTCGTCAAGGCTCCGAAGCGCGGCACGGTCGAGCTGCACGACGACGGCAGCTTCACCTATACCCCGGACAAGAACAAGGTCGGCAAGGACTCGTTCGTCTTCACCGCGACCGATCCCGCCGGGAACGTCTCCAACGAGGCGTGCGTCAGGATCCGCATCCTGAAGCCCGCCGACAAGGCGACCTACCGCGACATGGACGGCGACCGGGACGCTTTTGCCGCCATGTGGCTCAAGGAGCAGGGCATCTACACCGGCCGCGTGATCGCGGGCAACCTGTGCTTTGAACCGGACGCCGCCGTCAGCCGCGGGGAGTTCCTCATCGCGTGCATGAAGCTCGCCGGGATGGAGCAGACGGACGCCGTCTCGACCGGTTTTGCCGACGAAGCCGCCACGCCCGCGTGGCAGCAGCCGTATCTGGCCGCGGCGTATCAGTCGGGCGTCATCACCGGCGACCGCTCGGACGCGGGCGCGGTTTTCCGTGCCGCGGACGATCTGAGCCGCGCGGAGGCGGCGGTTCTGATGCAGAAGCTGCTGCATCTGCCGGGCGACACGGCGGTCTTCTCCGCCGATGCGCAGTCCGACGTCCCGGCCTGGGCCGAAAGCGCCGTCAGCGCGCTCTCGAACGCGGGGATCCCCCTCTCGGCGGAGGATTACGACGCGCCGCTCACGCGCCGCGAGGCCGCGCAGATGCTCCTGTCCGCCAGCCCGGTCGTCGAGACGGCCAAGCTGTATTGGAGTAAATAATACCGCAGATACAAAAACCAGACCGCAAATCAGCTTTGCGGTCTGGTTTCCTGCGTCCGCAGGCGCACATTGCAAGTTTCAGAGCGCCGACACCGCCGTCACCAACAGGCGCGGGCTCTTTCGGCAGTCAGTCACAGATAGGCACCCGGTGCGTTCTGTTTCGGCGCGTCTTTTTTCAGAGCAGATACGTGACGGCGGTTTCTGAGTAAAAAGCGTCCTTTTCTCCCCAATCTTTTCCCACGCACGGGAAAAGATTGGGCCGTCGGAGACACGGGCGGACAGAGTCGTCCGCCCCTACAATGAAAAGCCATGGATAGCACGCCTGTAAGGCTGTTCCGCCAAACCGTTTCTGAAACCTGCCCTTACAGATCGTCCGCGTCCTGCACCGGGACTTCGTACGGGTCCGCGGGCAGGCCTGTCCAGCTGCCCTGCGGGTCGGTAAAGCTCGGCGGCGTGCTGACGATCTCCTGCACGGCGTCAGACTGCTGCTTTTTGCGTTTTTTCATGGCGCACCTCCTGATTTTTTATCAGGATGCGCCGAAGCCGCGCAAATTATGCAGGCCCATGGCCGTCATGGCGGCAGGTCTGCGGCAGGAAGTCCGCTTCCTTTGTAAAATCGAGCGTTTGGGGCACGTATTTCCGCAAATTTTGCAGAAATTCCGCGTAATCCGGGCGGTTCACCGGCACGAGCACCTGCTGCTTCTGTTCGAGCAGCCGGTCGCACGCGGTAAAGCGGAGCGCGTCCGCGCGCGCGTTTCCGACCGGAACGCCGTGCAGCAGGCAGACGTCCTCGACCCCGGAAATTTCAAAATAGATCACTGTGCGCGAGCAGAAAATCTCGATCGCGGCCGCCGCGCCGTCCTCGGGCGGCAGCACGCGGATGGTATCTTCGGGAATGAGCGTATAGCGGTTCATCGCAGCTTCCTCATTTCAGATAAATTCTTGCGCCGCCGGTATACGGCTGCACGACGCCGACGCGCTGCGCGCTCGGCACGGCTGTCTTCAGCGCCGCAAAGAGCGCGTCCGCGTCGGCCGGGTCGCACGCGATGAGCAGACCGCCCGCAGTCTGCGGATCATAGAGCACATCCTGCACCGCAAGCGCCACATCGCCCGCGTCGACCATCGGTTCGGCGAATGTGCGGTTGCGGTACATCCCGGCGGGCAGGATGCCCATGCGGGCAAATTCCAGCGCCTCCGGAATGAGGTCGACCGCCTTTGTGTCGATCTCCAGCTGCACGCCGCTGCCCACGGCCATTTCCGATGCGTGACCGAGGAACGAGAAGCCCGTCACGTCCGTACAGGCGTGGACGCGGTACTGCACCATCACGTCGCGCGCGGCGCGATTGAGCGTAGTCATGAGCCGCCGGGCGAGCGCCTTGCCGTCGTCCGACAAAAGCCCCGCCTTCTGTGCGGTCGTCAGAACGCCGATGCCGAGCGGCTTCGTCAGAAACAGCACGTCGCCGGGCTTTGCTCCGGAATTGGTCAGGATCTTATCCGGATGCACGAAGCCCGTCACGGCCAGACCGTATTTCGGTTCGTCGTCGTAGATCGAATGGCCGCCGGTGATGAGCGCGCCGGCCTCATAGACCTTGTCGTAGCCGCCGCGCAGAATTTCATGCACGGCTTCCTTCGGCACCGACTCCGGGACGGCCATGATGTTGAGGCACAGCTTCGCCTCGCCGCCCATGGCGTAGATGTCCGACAGCGCGTTCGTCGCGGCGATCTGTCCGAAGAGATACGGGTCGTCGTCGATCGGCGGAAAAAAGTCGACCGTCTGGACGAGCGCAAGTTCGTCGGAAATTTTATACACGGATGCGTCGTCGCTCTTGTCGAAGCCGACGAGCAGATTGTCATCGTGATGCACGCGGATATCGCTTAACAGCTGCGCGAGCACGCCCGCGCCGACCTTCGCGCCGCAGCCGGCGCATTTTGCGAGCTTTGTGAGTTTGATCTCATCCTTCATAACCTAAACCTCCAGCGTATTCTTCCCTTTCGCGGCGTCCAGGACGCCGGTGTATTCCAAAATCGCCTGCAATACGCCGCCGCCGATGGCGATGGCCTTGTCCGAAGCCGTCCGGCAGTAGGAAAGCTCGCCGCGCGGGTCGACGTCCCCGGACTTCATACCCTTATAGACCGGCGTGCCGTCGGCCAGCATCCCGCGGATGACGCCCCCGATCGTGCAGGCCATCGGCTTGCCGTTCACCTCGCCCGCGACATCGCCCGCCTGTACGCGCGCGCCGATATCGAGCAGCTGATGGAACACGCCGTCGTCCGGTGCGCGCAGCACGCGCTCGCCCGTAAAGCCGCCGATCAGCCCGGGGATGTTTGTGTTCGGGATGGGCTCGCCGTGCCGGATGACTCTGCCCAGCGTATGACCGCGCATCGTCTCGATGACCGCGTGGCAGTCTTTTCCCGCGCAGAAGCCCGGCCCCACGCCGATAACGAGCGGCGCGTCGGTGATCGTTGTGCCGAGGTTTTTCTTTGCCAGAATCGCGTCGATCAGCACGTCGGGCCGCAGCCACGCGCGGCAGTCTGCGCGCGCGTCGGCAAGCACCGGGATACGCCCGGCAAGCAGGATGCGGCGCACGTCGTCCGCCGTTTCAGCCCGCTCCGCCGTCACGTCCTCGACCTGATAGCTGCCGTACAGGATCGCCTGTGAAAAGCAGACCGTCCGACGGATGGCCGTCGGCTGCGGCAGATCGGTCATGACGACGCGCAGATGCGACCGGAACAGCCGCAGCGCAATACCGCTGGCCAGATCGCCCGCTCCGCGAATCATTACAAGCATATGACCCATCCTTTCTGAAGGGAACCCGCGCAGACCGGCGTGAGAAGCCCGGCTGCAATGCGCCGCGCGAGCGCTTCGCCGCCCGGGAGATCCGCCTGATTGAGCAGTGCGCGCGTATGCAGCGCCTCGCGGTTTACAAACTCCGCCCACGCCTCCGCCGTGACCGGCGCATCCTGCTCTGTGCCAAGCGCGTCCGCGAAGATCTGCGCGCGGTGGACGCTCTCGCGCGCAGGCTTTCCGAAGCCCGACAGGCCCGCAACAAGGATCGTCTGGTTCGCTTCGGGCGGAACGACCGGCTCATGCGCCGCGTGCGCCTTGAGCGGCAGACGCTTTGCGCCGTCGGCTTCGACGATCACATAGTCTGCAAGTTTACATAATTCATCAAATGAAAGCTCCGGAGGGCCGAATTTCCCGTTTTCCGCAACGGAGCCGACGCAGACGCAGGCGCTTTGCGCCAGCGCGCCCGAAACGGCCCGCGCAGAGGGCGAAACGAGGCACGGCATCGTCTTTTCCGGGAGGATGTGCGTCGTCGTGCAGACGATCACGCGCGCCCGGGCCGAAAGCTCCTGCGCCAGACGCTCCATGAGCGTCGTCTTGCCGCCGCCGCCGATGATGGCCGTCACGCCGGGCCTGATGCAAAGCGCGTCCGCAAAGCGCATGAGCTTCCCTCCTCCGGTTTTTCTGATGCAAGTGTAGCATTTCCGGTCTTCTTCGTCAAGAATCACGCCGGGCCTGCGGGCAAATGTTGACAATGGCGAATTCGGCGTGGTACACTACGGGTATGACGACTGCATTTAGACCGGTCCTGACCATCCGCATCTTCGCGGAGGAAAAATGCTTCGGCCCCGGCGTGGCGATCCTGCTGCGCAAGGTGCGCGAGCTGCATTCGCTGCGTGCGGCGGCCATGTCCATCGGCATGGCGTATTCCAAGGCCTGGACCATCCTGAAAAACGCCCAGCTGTCGCTGGGCTTCAAGCTGCTCGATTCCACGACCGGCGGAAAACACGGAGGAGGTGCCCGACTGACGCCGGAGGGCGAAAAACTGCTTGACGCCTACGACCGCTACTGCGCGCGCCTGCGTGAAGACGCCGCCGCGCTCTTCACAGAGACTTTCGACGGGATCCTGTGATCCCGTCCGCTTCCTTTTCCGCAGAAAACACAAGTTTTTTTGCCGCAGGTGTTGTTTTGCGTATGCATTCGGTGTATACTGGATGTCAGAAATATGCGGGTCGCCCGCAATATGGAGGTATACATATCATGTTTACAAAGCTGATCGATGCCCTGAAGTCCACGCGCCGCACCATTGTTTTCACCGAAGGTCCCGACGCCCGCATTCTGGAAGCCACCGACCGCCTGATCAAGGATGATCTCATGAACGTCATCCTCATCGGCAACGTCGACGAGGTCAAGGCCGCTGCCGCCAAGGGCGGTTTCGACGTCGCCAAGGCCGAGATCATCGACCCGGCCACGTATGCCGGCATGGATGAGATGGTCGCCAAGATGGTTGAGCTGCGCAAGGGCAAGATGTCCGAAGAGGACTGCCGCAAGGCGCTTTCCAAGGGCAACTACTTCGGCACCATGCTCGTCAAGATGGGCAAGGCCGACGCGCTGCTCGGCGGCGCGACCTACTCCACCGCCGATACCGTCCGTCCCGCGCTCCAGCTCGTCAAGACGAAAAAGGGCGCGCACCTCGTCTCCTCCTCCTTCATCCTCTTCCGCAAGGACGCCGAGGGCAAGGACGAGAAGTACTGCATGGGCGACTGCGCCATCAACATCGATTATCAGGACACCGTCGACAAGACGACCGGCGAGGTGACGTTCTCCGCCGCACAGAAGCTGGCCGAGGTCGCCGTCGAGTCCGCGCGCACGGCTGAATTCTTCGGCATCGACCCGAAGGTCGCCATGCTCTCCTTCTCCACCAAGGGCTCCGGCAAGGGCGGCACCGTCCAGCTCAGCCACGACGCCACCATCGAGGCGCAGAAGCTCGCGCCCGAGCTCGCCATCGACGGCGAAATGCAGTTCGACGCGGCTGTTTCCCCGGTCGTCGGCCAGCTGAAGTTCCCCGGCAGCAAGGTCGCGGGCTACGCCAACACGTTCATCTTCCCGTGCATCGAGGCCGGCAACATCGGCTACAAGATCGCGCAGCGCCTCGGCGGTTTTGAGGCCTACGGCCCCATCCTCCAGGGTCTGAACGCGCCCATCAACGACCTGTCCCGCGGCTGCAACGCCGACGAGGTCTATAAGATGGCCATCATCACGGCCGGCATGGCGTAAGCCATTGTCGTACGCGCTTCCCTATTTCATTGTAGGGGCCGATGCCCACATCGGCCCGGCAGAAAGCGCTGTTTTTACGGGAATCTATGGCGAATTCGTTACTTCCCAATGGGCTGCCGAAAGAGCACGCCATTGTTGGTGATGGCTGAATCGGATTTTTGAAATTTGCAGCGTGCGCCTGCGGGCGCAATAAATCCAAAACGCAAGTTCAGCTTGTGTTTTGAGAGGAGGGACCGGGCTCGTTCCGTCGAGGCCGGTTCCGGCGAAAAGGTCTCTCACGCGACCAATCGAAAAACTTCGTGGGGATACCGCCTTGGGGCGGCATCCCCATATTTTTGCCTTGGAGTATTTTTTCTATGAAACTGACTGATTATCTGGGCGACAAGCCTTTCTGGAAGATAACGGTGCGGCTGGCGATCCCGGTTGCACTGCAAAACGTGCTGACGAGCTCGTTCCAGCTCGTCGACACGCTGATGGTCTCGCAGCTGGGCGACGTGACGCTCTCGGCCGTTGGTATGGCCGCGCAGTGGGGCTGGATGGCAGGTCTTCTGGCGTTCGGCCTGTGCTCGGGCATGAGCGTGTTCATCTCGCAGTACTGGGGCATCAAAAACCTCAGGGGCATCCGCCGCGTGATGGGCATCGGCCTGCTGACCGCGCTTTTCATCTCGCTCACCTTCCTGGCCGTCGCGCTGGCCGCGCCTGCGTGGGTCGTCGGCCTGTTCAATCAGGACCCCGCCGTGCTCGACGCCGGCTGCCGCTATCTGCGCATCGTCTGCTTCTCGTATCCCGCCGTCGCGCTGACGTACCTGCTGTCGAACGTTCTGCGCGGCACGGAGCGCGTGCGCCTGCCGCTCTACGTGTCCATCCTGACGACCATCGCCAACGCCTTCGCGGACTACGGCCTGATCTTCGGCGCGTTTGGCCTGCCGCGGCTCGGCGTTGAGGGCGCAGCCATTGCGACCTGCATCTCGTCGTGGCTCGGGCCGGTGCTGATCCTCATTTTCTCGGCCATCGAGAAAAATATTCTCATGGGCCCGGTGCGCGAGCTGTTCGCGTTCAATCTCCGCGATCTCGGCGAATTCTACGCCCGCGCGCTGCCCGTCACGCTGAACGAGGGCCTGTGGGCGCTCGGAATGCTGACGCTCAACCGCATCTATGCCAACATGGGCTATGAATACTACGCGGGCATGACGATCTTCAAGACGTTCTCCGAGCTTGCCTTCGCGTTCTACGTCGGCCTCGGCAACGCCTGCGTCATCATGGTCGGCAAATCGATCGGCAGCGGCAAGATCGCGCGCGGCGTGGCCGACGCGCGGCGCTTTTCCGTGCTCGTGCCGCTGATGGGCCTGCTTGTGGGCCTGACGATGGTCGCCGCGCGACAGCCGCTGGTGTCGCTGTTCGCCACGGGCGACAATCTCTCGCCCACGACCATCGCCACAGCCTACGCCGTGACGATCTTCTGCTCGCTGGAATACTGCTTCCGCAATATTTCCTATGTACAGGTCGTCGGCGTGTTCCGCTCGGGCGGCGATACGCTCACCGGCATGATCTGCGACCTTGCCAGCCTCTGGGTCGTGGCGATCCCGCTGGCACTCGTGGCCTCGCGCGTGCTGCATCTGCCGTTCCTCGGCGTGGTCATCACGGCATATCTCGGCGAGGATATCCCGAAGAGCATCCTCTGCATGGTCCATTTCCGCTCCATGCGCTGGCTCAAGCCCGTCACGGAGGAGGGCCGCGCCGGTCTGCGTGACTACCGCGGAGAGGCGTAATATGCAAAAAAACGCAGACATCGTCTGCGTTTTTTTGCTTATAGGGGCTGCGTCTGACGTGTCTCCGACGGCCCAATCTTTTCCCGTGCGTGGGAAAAGATTGGGGAGAAAAGGACGCTTTTTTACTCAGAGACCGCCATCACGTCGATGCGTGCGCTCTGCGAAACAGACGAAGGTCTGTTTCGCAAGAGGAGGAACAGGGCGTCAGGATAAGAGGCTTCGCTTTGCGGAGACTCGTTCCGTAAGCTCTGATTCCGACGATGTTGGTGATGGCGGTGTCGGTGCGGAATAAATTTGCAGCGTGCGCCTGCGGGCGCAAAACCGCGTAGGGGCCGATGCCCACATCGGCCCGGCAGAACGCACCGTTTTTACGGAAATCTTCGGCGGATTCGTAACTTCCCAACGGGCCGATGTGGGCATCGGCCCTACACCTTCCCGGAAGATTTGCCAGAAAATCAAAACGCAAGCTGAGCTTGTGTTTTGGGTTTGGACAGCCCTCATCCGTCACGGCTTCGCCGTGCCACCTTCCCCCAGGGGAAGGCTTTGGACGGCGCGAATCGTATGGGCTGCGCCGCGCTTATTCGCGGTACGAGGCCATCATCTCCTTGAACAGCTCCTGCGCCGACGGCGGCGTATACGTGATGGCGTTCGCGCCGGCGCGGATCGTCTCGCGGATGGACTCATTCGTCTTGCCGCCCGAGGCGATCATCGGCACGGACGGGAACTGCGCGCGGATCTGACGCACGACCTCGGCCGTCTGATAGCCGCACGCGACGTTTAAAATCGAAGCACCGCTCTCGATGCGCCCGGCAATGTCGGTATCGGCCTTTGAGACGGTAATGATGACCGGGATATCGACGGCCTTTGCCACGGCGAACAGATCGAGGTCGGAGATCGGCGAATTGAGCACCACGCCCATTGCCCCATGCGACTCCACATCCTTTGCGATCGACACGGTACGCAGCCCGCGCGTCGTGCCTCCGCCCACGCCGCAGAACACCGGGATATAGGATGCCTTGATGATCGCGTCGCTGATGGCCTGCTGCGGCGTGAAGGGATAGACCGCGAAGACCGCGTCGGCGTCACAGTTGCGGATGATGGCCAGATCCGTCGTAAAGACGAAGCTCTTGATGCGCCGGCCGTTGATGACGATGCCGCTGGCCTGAAATACCGCCTCCGGCATCCTCAGAATATGCTTCTTGCGCAGCTTGCTGTCGATCTGCGGCAGCTGATACGTCTCTTCCTGCATAAGCGCTCCTTTCCTGCCCTGCGGCAAACAGATATATATCCAGTTTACCACAGCCGGGCCGCGCCTGTCCGTTCAGGTTCCGTCCAGAATCGGCCAAACGGCTGTTTTTTCTAGTATAGCACACCGAATTCCCATCCGGAATGGGCAAGCACGTCCCATGTGTCGTATTTTTTCGCAGATTTTCCGTTTTGTCTGATCCTGATAAAAATGCCCGCGCGGCAACTACCGTGCGGGCGTTTTTGTATTTACCGGATAAAGAACGTCATTGCCGCGGCAAGCAGCGCGGAGAGGCCGAGCCCCTCCAGCATCACACGAAGTATCATCGTATCGTATCGTCTCCTCTTTCTTCAGAATTTCCACGATCTTTGCGAAGTCCTCCTTCGCCTCTTTGTAATACGGCAGCATACAGTAGCAGTGCACCATCCCCTGCCGCGCGGTGACGGTATGGGGCACGTGCGCGCGGGCACAGGCCCGCTCAAACTCCGGCAGCGCGCCGTAGAGCACCTCGTCGGTGCTGTAGTAGAAGTGGATATCGCCCACGCCCGAAAAGTCGCCGCGCGAGGGCGAGAGCATATAATCGGGCACGCCAGCGCGCCCGTGGCGCATCAGCTTTGCGCCTTTTTCCATAAAGGCGTAATCAATGGCGACGTCGCGCGGGTTGAGCACCTGCATCCGCGCGCGCTCCTCGTCGTTCCACGGTACCTCGCCGGGCGATACGGCGATGATGTGCCGCGGCTGCGGCAGCGGCGCGCCGAGCGCGCTGTTGTGTGCCGCGATGCCGAGCGCCAGCGCACCGCCCGAGGAAAAGCCGCACGTACTCACGTTCCCGCCGCCGTACAGCGCGACCATCTGCCGGTAGCATTCGAACGCCATGTCGTAGCTCTCGGTGATGCAGTACTCCGTGCAGAGCGGATATATGGGGAACCAGACGTCGCAGCCCGCGCCGAAGCAGAGCCTGCGCAGCACGGCGGCATCGCCCTTGTCCGGGCCGATGACCATACCGCCGCCGAAGAAGAACAGCACGGCGCGTTTCGCCGGTTTTTCCTCCGCGCGGACGACGAGGCACGGAAACCCGCCGATCATCTTTTTTTCGTAATATGCCTTATGATCCGAAGGCAGGAAAAAACCGCGGCCGCGGTTCGCCTTTTCGATGGCCTTCAGCAGCCGGTCCTCCGGGAGCGCGAACGCCTTCTTTACCCCGGAAAGCCGGTAGACTGTGCGCAGCAGCGATGCGCCGAAGCCCATACGGCCGCCTCCTTTCCGTGCGCGATGGCCTTTACGAGCGCCGCCCACTGCTCCGGGTAACAGGCCAGCAGCTCCTCATGCTGTAAGTTCTGCTCGTGCATGACCGGGCGGGCAAAATGCCGCTCATAGCGGGCGCGGTATTTTTCGCCCATTTTGCGCGCGTAGAAGATGTGAAATTCCGTGCCGGGCACGTCCAGCTTCTCCGGAAGCGGCGTGATGAGGTCGGAATAGAACTGATTTTTACAGCTTTGCAGCGTCACATACGGCCGCGCGCCGCCGAACATCTCCATGAACGCGCCGACATAGGCGGGCATCTCCCGCGCGCGCTTTTCCAGCCGCTTTTGCAGCAGGCGCGACCGGAATTTCCCGTCGCGGACGAGCGGATACAGAAGCGGCAGAAACAGCCCGGTCTGCACTCCGGCCGCGAGCTTCGACGCCTGATTGAGATCGGAGCTGCCCAGGATGCCGTAGTCCATATGGATCTTCCCGCGCGCGGCCAGCAGTCCCACGAACGAGCCGCCGAGCGAGCAGCCGTAGGCCGCGCGGATGTGCCCGCCGCAGTTCTGCTGCACATAGGCCTCTATTTTTTCCGTCTCCGCCAGCATGGAGGGAAACTCGCTGCTTTCCGTTTCGTCGAAGCCGTCGTAGCTGACGCAGCGCACGCAGAATTCCTCCGCCAGCGGCCCGATCACGCGGCCGAAATTGCTCTTCCAGTGGCAGCAGGTGCCGGGCAGGAGCAAAATGACCGGCGCGCTTTCATCCCCGAACGTGTAGACCTTCATGCTTCCCAAACCTCGCTTTCCGCGGCGCGCTTCGCCGCCGGTTTCCCGGCCCAGACGGCGTTGCCAGCATCCAGATGCACAGCGCCGCGTTGCCAGAGCCCTGACTCAGAACAAAATCCCACGTGCTGACCGCCGCGCCGAGCGCCTGACGAAGATCCGGGATGCCCGCAAGCACGATCTGCCAGACGAGCATATGGCACAGGAACATCCCGCGCGGCAGGATGGTCTTTTTTGTCAGGACGGCATACGCGCTGCAAAGAATGAGCGCGACCATCCCCGCGTAGGCCAGCGCCATCGCGGGCATCACGCAGGCATACTGCGCCCCGATCAGCGCAGCCGCCGCTTCCCTGCCGAGCAGCGGCCCGAGCGTGCGCGTCCAGTCGGCCAGACTGCCGATGAACAGATGCAGCGCCCCGGCGGAGGTGAGATAGATCACGCCGCTGATGCGGATCGTCAGGCGCGTTTTGCGGTACTGCGGTCTGATCTGCGCGCACGAAGCGCGCACGGTGAAAAAAGCCGAGCGCCATACCCGGCAGACCCGTCGCCACCGGCAGCGGCAGCCGCCACGCGGGGTATGCGCCGCTGAGGTACGCTTCGCGCAGAAACAGGCCGCTGTCTGTGGGCGCTGCGGGAATGACGCTCAGGCACAGGTCGCCGATGAGCATCAGCAGCGCGCCGAGCAGACAGTCGCGGCGGTAGGTCTTTGAAGAGTCGGATGACATGGGTCTATGCGCCTCCTGATCGTTCGTTTTTTAGTTAGATATGGCTAACCAAAAGTCCTTGGAAAAGCCGTCCCGCGGCGGCTTTTTCAACCGGAATTCGAACTCATTGTAGCACCGCTTCCATGTCTTTACAAGGCCGTATGCAAAACTTTCCGCAAAAATGGTCACGTCTTTCTCCGCCGCCGGGGATTCCTGCGGTACAGCAAGGCAAAGAGCATGGCCGCCGCCAGAACCAGCGCGGAAACGCCGTACAGACGCAGATTGTCTGCGGACGCCGTCTGCGCAGTACCTCCGGAGCTTCCGCCGGGGAGATCGCCCGCCGCGGGCTGTCTGCCCGGCGTGCGATCCGGTGCGTTTTCCTCCGTCTGCTGCGGCCCATCGACGGGGATCTGCTCCTCCGCGCCGAGCTGCGGCGGCCCGAAGTCTGCCGGCGGCTCCGGGGCTTCTTCCTCTGCGGCATTTCCGGGCGTCTCCTGCGCCCGGAAGCCGCCGCCGGTATTCATATACCCCATCACGCTGAGATCCAGCGCGGAGGCATCCACCAGCGCATCGCTGGTGCGCTGTGCGCTTTCCGTTGACGGGATCGTCCCGTCGAGCTGGCCCTCGATGGACTCGCCGCGCAGCTTCACCACCTGATAGAGCGTATCGACCGCCGTCTGGTATTCGTCGTAGGAATAGAACGCGGTGGGGTCTGTCTCTACAAGCGCGTCGATCTGGCTGCGCACACGCGCATAGAAGGCGTCAAATCCGCCGCCGTCAACGTATTCCTTGACGAGCTGCCGCAGATATTCGTAATACTGGCTGTGATACGTTTCATCCGCCATCAGCGTGTCAAAGAAATCCGTGGCGGAAAACGCATCGTCGATTGGGCTGTTTATAACATCGGAAGCGTCATCGCCGCGCCCCATGCCGCCAAACGCGAGATTGTAATCCCACGGGATGAGATTCAGCTTCCCACCGGACTCATAGAGGTAGTAGTTGTGGGCCATCGACCCGGACAGGCTGTCTTCGTTGACAGAGAAGATATGGACGGCCATATAGCGCAGCAGATTGTCGATGTCCATATCATCTTCCAGATCCTTGCCTTCGGAAATGTTTTTGAGCGCCGCAACAACTCGTTTATGGTCGGCCTTTGTGGTGTCTGTGACTTCGCCGTCCCAGATCGTCTCATAGCTGTCGAGGTCGTCGTCCGTATAGCCCAGATCCGCGCCGCCGCTCGCAGAGAAGCCGCCCATGCCGCCTGCACGGTCAGGCGCATCACTGGTATCCGGAGGCGTCATGTTTTCAAAATCCATATCGCCGAAGTCCCTGCCGCCGAAGTCCTTATCGTCAGCCTTGAAATCGCCGCCGGGATCTCTTTCGCCGCCCATGTTCATGCTGTCCGGTTTGTAGAGTTCTCCGTCCTGCACGCCGTAGTTGCGGATCATAAAGCTGTCCTCTACCGCTTCCAGCGCGAGATACACACCCCAGTATTCGCCGTTGACGGAGATTTTGGCGTAATTGTAGAGCGATGCGTCCACGCCGAGATACTGGTACATATCGTAGATCAGCGCCTCTTTCATGTTGGTCGCGTCGGCGTAGTTGTTGTTCAGGATCAGCTTATCCAAACCGAAGCAGGTCTGGCCGTCTACATAGTGGTTAAATTCCAGCTTGAAGCTGTAGCGGTCGGTGGTGGGGTCGCTGGCGATGGAGGTCAGGCTGGTATTGCCCTTGGGCCGGATGGCGACACGGTAAAAGGTCGTGCCGTTTATCTCGACATCGCACTGGTAATATTCCTCCGCCGCAGCATTTTCCAGCATATCCTTCCAGTCGGTTTCATCCATCAGAATATTGACCGTTATTCCGCCGCACGGATCGCAAGCATTCCCTCACCCATACTGGCGTTGAGCGAATCAATGCAGAAAACCTGCGCGTCTGGGAAATGCTCCAGCAGTTTCTTTGCAACAACGGAGCCAGTGTTGACAGAGCCGGACTGCTTGAGTGAACATCCAATGTAAACTATGTCGTTGTCCTCATCCAGATATTTGCGGAAAATGCGGTCAAATTCCTCTGCAGGAACCTGCGCGGTCAGCACGCGGTTGCCCGCACGCATGGTGTCATACAGGTCTTTCGGCGTGTAGTACTCAAAGTCGAGACTTGCCCACTGCTCGCTTCCGTCCCGAATGGTCTTCATGCGGGCATAGTCAATGGCGTATTGATCCCGAAGCTCCTTGCCAATATCGGCGCAGGAGTCGGTGATGATTTGAACGTTTCTCATAGTGCTTCCTCCATTTATCCTGTTTGATGTTCCCGTACCGAAAGTGCGACTTCCAGCAGTTGCCTTATGATGCGCGGTGCCGCTCGATGATCTTGACAGTTGTCAGCATAGTAATGACATTGAGAACACCATCGGCGATCAACGAAATGCCGAGCAGCCGCTCCATCATTGAAATGTGCGCGCTCGGACAGAAGAACAACACACAGCCGAAGCACGCCGTCACGATTGCGGCGACCAGCAGCAGCGGCCACTGCTGGATACCGAACGGTCGTGCCTCCAAAGAGATCTGAACCTTGATAAGACCGTTCGTCAAAATCAGAATACCGAGTGCCGTACAGAACAATGCCAGCGAACCCTCGGTGTGTAGCAGCAGACTGCTTCCCAGCACCAGCACGAGGATGTCGGAGGCAAAATCATTTTCAAACGCCAGTTGGAAAGGATCCTTTGAAAAATAGCCGACCAGCTTGATCACACCAAATACAATCTGCATCAGCCCACACAGGAGTCCAGTCGTGTGCATAGATGTCTCCGGGTGTGCGATCACCAGAACACCAATAGCACACAGCATGCCTGACATAATCAAATATCCGGTTTTTGCTGCTTTTATCGGTGCAGCAGAACGCATATTAATCACCCTTTCCTGTTTTATCGCCTGCAGAGTTCACACTGTGGAATGCGGATGCCGCTGAGAATACTCGAATACGCCCACAGGAAGCACTTGCCGGTGAACACCTTCTGTCGCAGCTTCATCGCCCGGGGGAGTTTGCACTCGCTGACCTGTGGTAAGCGCTTCAAATTTCTGAAGAACATCCGGGATTTACGAATGATGATCTGCATATGCTCTTTCCTTTCTAAAGCGTGTCGATCATGCCCGCAAGATACGTCGGCGACACCGACGCATAAATGAAATTGTCCACCAGCCTATCCTTTACAGCCTGCCGCACATCCGCGGCAAGCATTTCGTCCGCGTTCTCATCTACCAGCAGGAGTGTCTTGCAGTCCCACCCAAGCTTTTTCACGTCGCTTTGAATTTTCAGCCGTTCGCTCAGCTTCCAAACGCCCTGACGGATGACCTCCATCACCAACACATTTGCATGGCAGGCGCGGCACAGGGAGACGGTCTCCTCCGGTTTTGAAGAACGGTAGACGACAAAATCCGGATCACAGCCCGTCAGCGCCTGCATCACTGCCTCCGCCAAAAGACCGCCCTTCATATCCAGCACAATTCTTCGCATCGCTGCTTTCCACCGCCTTTCGTTTCTTATGGATTCTGCAATTATTTGCGGATATCCATTTATGGCTGCCAGTATACGCTTGTCCAACTTCGATGAACATGGTCAAACGTTTCTTAGTGTGGCATTTTGTGACACTTTGGCGGGATTTGCCCAAAAACTGCAACAAAACTCACCTGACTTGAGAACAGCCACCTCTACGGCATCCATACAACCGATTGTCAGCTATATGCCAAGATTGACAAAGGAATTGTATGTTTCTATAATATAATCGTATTTTATATTGTTGCGGTGGGAGAAATCATGGCTTTATACACAAAGAAGTATATTATGACCGTATTTCAGGAGATGCTGGAAGAGATGCCCTTTGACAAAATTACGGTAGCGGCGCTGGTCAGGCGGGCAGGCATCAGCCCAAACACATTTTACTATCATTTCTCTGACATTTATGCGTTGCTTGAAACCTGGTTTCGAGAGTGTGTGACGCATTTTTTGTCCGAGAGCGAGTCGTGTGAATGGAAAAGCGCGACAAAAACCATGCTCCGACAGTGCCAAGCGCATCCCAAGAAGGTCTATCATGTATTCAACTGCCTTTCTCGCGACAGGATGGAGCGGTACATATTTTCGTTAGCAGACGATGTCTTTTTTCATCTTGTGCAGACGGCGGCGGAAGGGCAATCTGTTTCAGAAAATCGGATGCGTGAAATCGCTGCCTTTTTCCGCTATGCGTATGTGGGCTTTGTGCTGCATTTTTTCTGGAATGGCATGGCGGGCAATATTGATGAAATCGTAGACCGGCTGGGCGTACTTTTTGATGATTTCTTAGAAGTGTCCTGCCGGAGTGGGAGAACAGAATAACAGAATGAACCGTAAAAGCGGGCAGGCTTCACCTTTGATATGCTCCCTCTATGAGAGACAGTGAAATAAAACACTGTTTCCATAGGGGGAGAAATTTATGTCTAAAAGCAAAATTCCGTATGAGAAAAAAGAAGAAATTGCAAGGGACTATCTGGAGGGGCGCGTGGGATATACAGAAAGTCCGGGACGAGCGAACAACAGTACCAGCAGGTACGCACCCGGACGCTGCGGTTCGAGGAGATGGGCGAGGCCGGTCCGGAGGACCGGCGCGGAAAGCG
>CAKUOS010000045.1 GCA_934670025.1 uncultured Oscillospiraceae bacterium | reverse complement strand
AACTGCGGCAAAACGACGCTGTTCAACGCTCTGACCGGTTCCAACCAGTATGTCGGTAACTGGCCGGGCGTCACGGTCGAGAAGAAGGAAGGCAAGCTGAAAAAGCACAATGACGTCGTCATTCAGGACCTTCCCGGTATCTACTCGCTGTCCCCGTACACGCTGGAGGAAGTCGTCTCCAGAACCTACCTCGTCACCGAGCGCCCCGATGTCATCCTGAACATCATCGACGGCACCAACCTCGAACGCAACCTGTATCTGACCACCCAGCTCACCGAGCTCGGCATCCCCGTCGTCGTGGCCGTCAACATGATGGACCTCGTCAAGAAGAACGGCGACAAGATCAACCTGAACGAGCTGTCCCGTGAGCTCGGCTGCAAGGTCGTCGAGATCTCCGCCCTGAAGGGCACCGGCATCGAGGCCGCCGCCGAGGCCGCCATCGACGCTGCGAAGAACGCCAAGACCCTCCCGATGCACACGTTCTCCGGTCCGGTCGAGCACGCCATCGCGCACATCGAAGAGGCTGTTGTCCACAATATGCCCGAAGAACAGCAGCGCTGGTACGCGATCAAGGTCTTTGAGCGCGACGAAAAGGTCCTCGAACAGCTGAAGGTTCCCGCCGACGTCATGGCGCACGTCGAAGAGGACATCAAGGCCGCTGAGACCGAGCTTGACGACGACGCGGAAGCGATCATCACCAACGAACGCTACATTTATATTGCATCCATCCTCAAAGGGTGCTATAAAAAGAAAAACGCCGGTCAGATGTCGACGTCCGACAAGATCGACCGGATCGTGACCAACCGTGTCCTGGCGCTGCCGATCTTCGTGCTCGTCATGACGCTGGTCTATTACATCTCCGTTTCCACCATCGGCGGCATCGTCACCGATTTCACCAACGACACGCTCTTCGGCGAATGGATCCAGCCTGCGGTCGCCACGTTCCTTGAGAACATCGGCGCGGCCGAGTGGGTCGTCTCCCTCGTCGTCGACGGCATCATCGGCGGTCTGGCAGCGCCCATCGGCTTTGCCCCGCAGATGGCCATCGTGTTCTTCTTCCTGTCCATGCTGGAGGACTGCGGCTACATGGCCCGTGTCGCGTTCATCATGGACCGCGTGTTCCGCAAGTTCGGCCTTTCCGGCAAGTCCTTCATCCCGTTCATGATCTCTGCGGGCTGCGGCGTGCCGGGCATCATGGCCACCCGTACCATTGAAAACGAAAAAGACCGCCGCATGACCATGATCACCACCACGTTCATGCCCTGCGGCGCCAAGCTCCCCGTCATCGCGCTGATCGCGGGCTTCCTGATGGGCGGCAACTGGTGGTTCGCACCGGTCATGTACTTCCTCGGCATTGCGATCATCATCATCTCCTGCATCATCCTCAAGAAGACCAAGATGTTCTCCGGCGACCCGGCTCCGTTCGTCATGGAGCTGCCGCAGTACCACTTCCCGTCCATGAAGGGCGTCCTGCTCCATGTCTGGGAGCGTGTCTGGGCGTTCCTCAAGAAGGCCGGTACCATCCTGTTCCTCTGCTGCGCCGTTATGTGGTTCCTTGGCAGCTTCGGTGTGCAGGACGGTCAGTTCGGTCTGGTTGACACCGAATACTGCCTGCTGGCGGTCATCGGCAACGCCATCGCCTGGATCTTCAAGCCGCTCGGCTTCGGTACCTGGCAGGCCGTCGCGTCCTCCCTCTCCGGTTTCGTTGCGAAGGAAGGCATCCTGTCCACGATGGGCGTCCTGGCCGGTCTCGGCGAGGTCGAAGAGTACGCTGTTTCCATGCACGATCAGTTTGCAGCGTTCTTCCCGTCCTCCATTGCGGCGATCTCCTTCCTGTGCTTCAACCTGTTTGACTCCCCGTGCCTGGCCGCGATCTCCACGATGGCCAAGGAAATGGGCAACCGCAAGTTCTTCTGGCTCGCGCTCCTGTTCCAGAACGTTCTGTCCTACGCCGTGTCCCTGATGGTGTACCAGATCGGCGGCCTGATCGTCGGTGAAGTCGCCTTCGGCGCTGCGACCGTCGTCGCGTTCGTCGTGCTGGCAGCGGTCCTGTACCTGCTGTTCCGCCGCGACCCCAACAAGGCTGAGCATCTGTCCAGAGCATAAGCAAAGTAATGGTAGCTCCCATGTTCACGAATGTGAACGTCCCCATCGGCAAGGCAGACGTCGTGATCCTCACGATTCTGGCCCTGCTGCTGGTGGGGTGCCTGTTCCGCATTCGCGGGTTCTTCAAAAAATAAAACGCTGTCAGAAGGAGGTTTTCTGTTATGCTGCAATGGTTCTCTGAGAATCTGGCCACGATCATCGTGTGCGCGGTGCTCGCGCTTGTAACGGTGCTGATCGTCGTCAAGCTCGTGCGCGACCGCAAGAGCGGAAAGGCCTCCTGCGGCGGCAACTGCGCAGGCTGCCCGAATTGCGGCGGCTGCCACCACTGGGAGGCGGGCGTTATGACAAAGTACACGCTCAAAATTGACGGCATGATGTGCGGTATGTGCGAGTCGCATATCAATGATACCATCCGCAAGGCGGCCGCCGTCAAAAAGGTATCCTCCTCGCACGCAAAGGGCGAGAGCGTCGTCATCACCGACGGGCCGATGGACGTCGAGGCTGTCAAGGCAGCCATCCATGCCACGGGCTATGAGGTGAAGGACGTCACATCCGAGCCATACGAAAAAAAGCGGTTCTCGCTGTTCGGCCGGTAATGCACGACCGGCCGGGCGGTGATCCTCCAAAACTCCGCAAGCTCCCATTATTGATCGCGTTCCCCTTCTTATCTGTAGAGAAAGCGCCCTGCCACCATGCCGGCAGGGCGTTTTCCCTGCGTCGGAAACGACCTGGGCTCTGTAGGGGCGGACGACTCTGTCCGCCCATGTCTCCGACGGCCCAATCTTTTCTCTCGCAAGAGAAAAGATTGGGGAGAAAAGAGTGCTTTTTACTCAAAAACCGCCATCACGTATCGGCTCAAAAAGGGACGGTCTTTACTGACCGCCCCTTTTGCCTATCTGTGAATGACTGCCGAAAGAGCCCGTCATTGTTGGTGATGGCGGTGTCGGTTCCGTGGAAATTTGCAACGCGCGCCTGCGGGCGCAAAAACCACCCCGCAGACCGTGGCCTGCGGGGTGGAGGGCCTTATTTCTGGTCGGGATTTTCCGTCTCGGGCTGCTTTTTCGCTCTGCGCGCGGCGCGGTTTTTGAGCACCTTTCTGACCGTGAACACGACGATCACAGCGATCACGGCCAGCAGCACCAGCGTCGGCAGTGCGGCGGCAAGGTCGATGATAAAGCGCTGTACGCCGCGCGTGAAGCTCGTCCAGCCGTCTGCGAAGGCGTCGGACAGCTTTTCGCCGAATGTGCGCGTGACCGGCACGGTCGGCGTGTAGATCTCGACCTCGCGCAGATCAAGGTTCACCGTGGAGTATTTGATCTGCATATCGTAGTTGCGAAGACTCCGCTCGATGGACTCGATCTCGTAGCGCACGTCGGCCAGCCGCTGCTCGATGGCGATGAGCGTGTCGACGTCCTCGCTCTTTTCGAGCATATTGAGAAGCCGCTCCTCCTGCGTCCGCAGGCTCGACAGGCGCGCTTCATAGTCGGTGTAGGCCGAGGTGACGTTCTGTGCGTCGCGGCTCGTGGAGGTCACGTTGCCGAAGCCGTCGGCCGTGTGCAGGAACGCTTCAAACTGCTCGCACGGGATGCGGACGGTGTAATACGCCCAGCGGTTGACGATCGACGTCGTGCCGTCGTCATTGTACTGCGTGTCGCCGTAGACGTTGGAGCTTTCGACGAAGCCGCCGATCGCCTTCACCTGCGATTCGAGCGCGGCGACGGCGTCATCAAATTCGGTCGTCTCGATGGAGACGGACGCGGTGTAGATGATCTTGGCCGTGTAGTCGGCGACGGAGTCGTCGGGTTCGGGCGTTTCGACGGTCTGACCCGACGCGGTGGCGACGGTGTCGTAGGCCATCTCGGCCTCTTCAGCCGCGGCGGGTTCCTCCATGGGCGCTTCCGGGGCGGCCATGGGCGTTTGGGGTGCGGCGGCATTGTATGCAGAGTCGGCGGAGGACGCTGCATACTTGGTCGCGTTTGCGCCGCAGCCGGTAAAAACGGTCAGAACCAGCAGCGCAGCAAGGAGCAAGGCAAGAATTGTTCGCTTTTTCATTGGTAAGTCCCCTTTCGTTTTTTCTTCTGTCCATATAGACGGGATCGCGGAAGGTTCGTTGCGCCGGATGCGGAAAAAAGTTTAAAAAATCTCCTCCGGGATGCATTCGCTGACGGAGAGCTCATACGCGGTGCGCGTTTCGCTCGTTTCGCCGAGATTTTTGAGATATGTGCGGCTTTGCAGCCGCCCGGTGAGCGTCAGGCGCGTGCCGACGGGGTACGCGCCCGCGGCCTGCGCCGTCCTGCCCCAGAGGATGCAGGGGATGTAATCGGCGCGGTGGTACAGCCGCGGCACCGCAAGGCACAGATCCGTGATCTGCCGCCCGAGCGGCGTCTGGCGGTAGACGGGGATCTTGCAGACGGTCCCGGTGAGGACGGCCTCGTTCTGCATGGGCTCCTGCGTCGTCGTGATCGACAGTGCGTACACGCACAAAATGAGCCGCGGCCCGGTGGCCGCGCGGCTGTTGAAGGAGCGGATCTGGCCCGTGACGGTGAAGCGTTCGCCGTCAAACAGCGGCGCTTCGTTCAGTACCTCCTCGCCCGCAAGCACGGGCAGCAGATCCTCCGTGCCCGACGCGCGCGCGACGGCGAGCACAAAGCGGTAAAACCGGCGGCCGTGATTTTCGTGCGAATACACGGGCAGCGATGCAAGCGTGCCGGTCAGGGTGATGTGATTGGCTGCGTTTTCCATAGTTCCACCTCATCTTTTCTTCGTATGGAAGACTATATGAGGCGAACCGGGACGTTAGACTATCGTTTTTGGCCGCGCCTTTGGGACGGCTTTTTCGCGGGGTTCTGCGGTTTCTGCGGGGCTTTCGCGGAAGGCTCCGCAGCTTCGCGCTTCTTTTCCTTCGGCGGATAGGGACGGATGAGGCACTTTGCGTCAAAGCCGATCAGATCCGTCCGTCCTGCCTTTTGCAGCGCCTCGCGCACGAGGAAATAATTCTGCGGCCGCCGGTACTGCATCAGCGCGCGCTGCATGGCCTTTTCGTGCGGATTTTTGGGGACATAGACCGGCTCCATCGTTCTGGGGTCGAGGCCGGTGTCGTACATGACGGTCGCAAGCGTCGAGGGCGTGGGATAGAAATCCTGCACCTGCTCGGGCTCGTGGTTGCAGTCACGCAGATATTCCGCAAGCGCCACGGCGTCCTGCATCGTGCAGCCGGGATGCGAGGACATGAGATACGGCACAACGTACTGCTTCATACGTTCCTGCTCGTTGATCTTTTTGTATTTCTCGACGAACTGCTGATAGACCGCGTGGGGCGGCTTGCCCATGACGCGCAGGACGTTGTCGGACACGTGCTCGGGCGCGACCTTCAGCTGCCCGGAGATGTGATAGCGCACAAGTTCCCTGAAAAACGTGTCGCTGGGGTCTGCAAGCAGATAGTCAAAGCGGATGCCGCTGCGGATGAAGACCTTTTTGACGTTCGGCAGCTTGCGGAGCTTTCGGAGCAGCGAAACATAGTCCGAATGATCGGCGATGAGGTTTTTGCAGGGCGAGGGGAACAGGCACTGCCGGCCCGGGCAAGCGCCGCGCTGGAGCTGCTTTTTGCACGCGGGCTGACGGAAATTGGCCGTCGGGCCGCCGACGTCGTGGATATAACCCTTGAAGCCCGGCGCGCGGGTCATGGCTTCGGCCTCTTTCAGGATGGATGCGTGCGAACGGGTCTGGATGATACGTCCCTGATGGAACGTCAGCGCGCAGAAGCTGCACGCGCCGAAGCAGCCGCGGCAGGAGGTGAGGCTGAATTCGATCTCGCTGATCGCCGGGATGCCGCCGCGCTTTTTGTACGACGGGTGATACGTGCGGCAGTAGGGAAGATCGTAGACGTGATCCATTTCCTTCTGTGAGAGGGGCTTCTGCGGCGGGTTCTGGACGACAAATTCGTGCGCGCCGTAGGGCTCGATGAGCCGTTTGGCGCAGAAGGGGTCGGTATTGCGGTACTGGATGGCGAAGGACTCCGCGTAGGCGCGGGCGCTGGCCTTTACCGCGTCGTAGGACGGCAATGTGATGGACGGCACGGAATCGTCGACCGCGCGGCAGGGATAGACCGTGCCGTCGATGTACGTAATGTCGCGCACGTCCATACCGTCGTTCAGGGCGTTCGCCACCTCGACGACGGCGCGCTCGCCCATGCCGTAGATCAGAAGATCGGCCTGTGCATCGAGCAGGATCGAGCGCTTGCGCTTATCCGACCAGTAGTCATAGTGCGAGAGCCTGCGCAGACTTGCCTCAATGCCGCCGATGACGATGGGCTTGCGCGGATATGTCCTGCGGATGAGGTTGCAGTAGACCGTCACGGCGTAGTCCGGGCGCTTGCCCATGACGCCGCCGGGCGTATAGGCGTCGGTTTTCCGGTGCGCTTTGGAGACGGCGTAGTGGTTGACCATCGAGTCCATGTTGCCGCCCATGACGAGAAAGCCCAGGCGCGGCTCGCCGAGGATGTTGATGGAAGCGGGATCCTTCCAGTCGGGCTGGGAGATGATGCCGACCTTATAGCCCGCGTCCTCGAGCACGCGCGAGATGATCGCGTGGCCGAAGGAAGGATGGTCGACGTAGCCGTCGCCGATGACATAGACGAAATCGCACTGGTCCCAGCCGCGCTGCTTCATGTCAGCGCGGGAAATCGGTAAAAATTCAGGCATGGGAGCCTCCTGTCAGGTTTCTGCGGATAACGCGGCGCGCAGCGCGGCGATATGCCCGGGCGTCGTGCCGCAGCAGCCGCCGAGCAGCGACGCGCCCGCGGCTTTGAGCGCCAGCATATGGCGCGTGAACGGCTCCGGGCCCATGTCATAGACGGCCGCGCCGGTTTCGGTGATGGTGGGGAGCCCTGCGTTGGGCTTTGCGATGACGGGCGTTTGGCCTGCGGCGGCCTTCATCGCGCGGATGACGCTTGCAAGCTGATCCGGGCCTGCGGAGCAGTTGAGACCCACGGCGTCGGCCCCGAGTCCGGGCAGGATTTCCGCAGCCTCGGCCGCGGAGCCGTCGAAGTAGCATTTGCCGTCGGAGTAGACGGAGAGCGTACACAAAATGGGCGCATCGCACAGGCTGCGGATGGCCTCAATGGCGGCCATGCACTCCGTCAGGCCCATCATCGTCTCCACGGCGAACAGATCGGCGCCTGCCGTCAGGAGCGCTTCGGCCTGTTCGCGGTAGATATCCAGAAGTTCTTCGTAGGCACCGTCGTCGCCGGGCGCGACGGGCCGGCCGGTCGTGGTCATGTCGCCCGCGACGAGCGCCTTTGTCCCGACGGCCTCGCGGCTGACGGCGACAAGCTCACGGTTGAAGGCCGCGACCTCATTTTGCAGGCCGTGGTGCGCGAGCAGTACGCGGTTCGCGCCGAACGACGGCGCGTAGACGATCTCGCTGCCCGCGGCGAGGTACGCCCTTTGCAGCCCGATGACGGCGTCCGGGTGATCCAGCACCCAGCGTTCGGAGCACACGCCGACGGGCATCCCGGCGGCACGCAGCATACTGCCGGTCGCGCCGTCGAGCAGACGCACGGTTTTGCACCATGCGGAAAAATCGGTTCTTGTCATAGTTTTTCAGTCCAATGCACCCAAAACCCGGCCGATCGGATCGCGGAAGATCAGATCGGCGTAGGAATCGTACTGCGTTTCGTCACGGTTGATGAGCACGAGCTTTTGCCCGCGGTAATACTGAATGAGCCCGGCGGCCGGGTAGACGGTCAGCGACGTGCCGCCGACGATGAGTACGTCCGCGTCCGCGATGGCGCGCACCGCGCCCTCGAGCACCTTCTGATCGAGGCCCTCTTCATAGAGCACGACGTCGGGCTTGATGCGGCCGCCGCACGTGCAGCGCGGCACGCCGGTCGAGTCGCGGATGTATTCAGGCCCGTAGAATTTGCCGCATTTTTCGCAGTAATTGCGGTAGACGGAGCCGTGGAGCTCGAAGACGTTTTTGCTGCCGGCTTTCTGGTGCAGACCGTCGATGTTCTGCGTGACGATGGCGCGGAGCTTGCCCGCGCGTTCCAGCCCGGCGAGCTTTAAGTGCGCGGCGTTGGGCTGCACGTCGAGCGGGAGCATCTTTTCACGGTAAAAGCGGAAGAAATATTCGGGATTCCGGTAGAAAAACGTGTGGGAAAGGATCGTCTCGGGCGGGTAGTCGAATTTCTGATGATACAGACCGTCGGTGCTGCGGAAGTCCGGGATCCCGGACTCCGTCGACACGCCCGCGCCGCCGAAAAAGACGATGTTGTCACTTTCGGTAATCCAGGTTTTTAGGGTTTCGATCGCGGAAGTCATCATCCTCAGCCTCCAATTCTGCGATGAATTTACGCTCGGCCCGCGTTTTATACGGGAAGCGCAGCTTGTAAAACAGATCCGGCCGCCGGTGCAGCGTGCGCAGGATGGACTGCTTTTTCTGCCATCTTGCAACCCTGGCGTGATCGCCCGAGCGCAGCACCTCCGGGACCGTCAGGCCGTGCCACTCGTCGGGTCTTGAATACTGCGGGTACTCCAGAAGCCCCGACCAGTGGCTCTCGTCGGTGAAGCAGATATCGTCGCCCAGCACGCCGGGGATCAGGCGCGCGACGGCGTCGACGATGGCCATGGCCGGGATCTCGCCGCCGGTGAGGACGAAATCGCCCATGGAGATCTCCTCGTCGACGCATTCGTCGATGAAGCGCTGGTCGACACCCTCGTAATGGCCGCAGACGAAGACGAGGTTTTCATGCGACGCTTGCAGCTGGCGCGCTTTGGTCTGATCGAACGACGGGCCGCACGGCGAGAGGAAGATCGTATGCACCGGCGCGCCGATCTCGTCGCACACGGCGCACCAGCAGCGCCACAGCGGGTCGCACTGCAAGATCGCGCCGCGGCCGCCGCCATACGGGTAATCGTCGACCTGATTCTGCCTGTTTGTGGTGTAGTCGCGGATCTGGTGCGCGTGGATCTCGATGAGGCCCTTTTTCTGCGCGCGGCCGAGGATGCTCGACTGCATCATGGGCATAACGGCCTCGGGAAAGAGCGTCAGAATGTCAAAGCGCATGGCGTTACATCCCCTCGATGAGCCTGACACGGATGAAGCCCTCGTCCGGATTGCGCTCGAGGATAAAATCGGGCACGGAAGGGATGAGGTGCTCTTCGCCGTCCTCGCCCTGCACGACATATACGTCGTTTGCGGGCGTGGGATAGACCTCGGTCAGCTTGCCGATCAGGCGTTCGCCGTTATAGACCGGCAGACCCAGAAGATCCGCGATGAAGACGGCGCCCGCGGGGAGCTTTGCGTCCGCGCGGTCGATGGAGACGACCTTGTCGCGCAGTGCCTGCGCCTGTTCGACGGTGTCGACGCCCGCGAGCTTCACAAGCACGCACGTTTTCTGCACGCGCGCGTGTTCGACGGCATACGGCTGTCCGTCCAGATAGAGCGTATGGAATTGCAGCAGGAACTCCGGGCCGTCGGCCCAGGGAAGGAGCTTCACTTCGCCGCGCACGCCGTGGGTGCCGACGATCTTGCCGGTTTGCAGATATTGCTGTTTCATATGGGAGCCTCCGTGCGGATGTTTATCTATATAGTATACCGTGTTTTCTTCATACGGGCAAGAGGGAACATTCCTGAACGGCGGCTTCACCGCCCGGGCGGTTGCAAAAAGAGGGGAAGCGTGGTACAATGCCAAGTAAGTATGTGCGACAGACAAAGGAGCTGAGGATATGCGGATCGTGATCGTAGGCGACGGAAAGATCGGCAGCGCATTGGCCGAGCAGCTGTCCCGCGAGGGGCACGAGATCACCATCATTGACCGCAGCGGCACGCCGCTGCAAAGGACCGTCGAGGATCTGGACATTCTGAGCGTCGAGGGAAACGGCGCGACCTATGCCACGCAGATGGAGGCCGGGGTCGACGAAGCCGATCTCGTCATCGCCGTGACGGCGCAGGACGAACTGAACCTGCTGTGCTGTCTGGTGGCGAAAAAGCTCGGCGCGAAGCACACCATTGCGCGCGTGCGAAACCCGGAATACGTCGGCGAGCTGTCGCTGATCTCCGATGAGCTGGGGCTGAGCCTGTCCGTCAATCCAGAGCTCATCTGCGCGACCGAGATGGCGCGCACGCTGCGCACGCCGTCGGCCATCAAGACCGACACGTTTTTCGGCGGCAAGGTGGAGCTTCTGAAGTTCCAGCTGCCCGAGGGCTCGCCGCTGGACGGCCGGGCGCTCATGGAGCTGCCGAACGTGACGAAGGCAAAGGTCCTTGTCTGCGCGGTCGAGCGCGGCGAGCAGGAGATCCACATCCCCTCCGGCGGCTTCCGTCTTCAGGCCGGCGACCGTATCTCGTTCGTCTCGACCTACGCCGGTGCGCAGCAGTTTTTCCGCCAGATGAATATCGCCGCCGGGCGTGTGCGCAGCGCCATGCTCATCGGCGGCGGCCGCATCGCGTATTATCTGGCCAGACAGCTCATCGAGGCCGGTATGTCGGTGAAGATCATCGACTCGGACCGCGCGCGCTGCGAAGAGCTGTCCATCACGCTTCCCAAGGCCGAGATCCTCTGCGGCGACGGCACGAACGAGGCGTTTTTGCGCGAGTCTGGCATTGAATCCGCCGGCGCGGTCGCCGCGCTGACGGGCATCGACGAGGAAAACGTGCTCATCGGTATGTACATCCGCAAGACGTGGCCGAAGGTCAAGGTCATCACCAAGGTCAACCGCACGTCGTTCCAGACCATCATTGACAGCATGGATCTCGGCAGCGTGTTCAATCCGCGCAACTCCGCCTCCAACCTCATCTGCCGCTATGTGCGCGCGATGCAGAACTCCGAGAGCAGCTCGCAGATCGAGACGCTCTATAAGCTCGTCGGCGGCAAGGCCGAGGCGCTGGAATTCCGCGTGTCCGAGGGCTCGAAGCTCTGCGGCGTGCCGCTCCAGCAGCTGAAGCTGCGCGGGAATCTGCTCATCGGCTGCATCGGCCGCGGCGGCAGGATCATCATCCCCAGCGGCCAGGACGCCATCGAGCCCGGCGACAGCGTCATCGTCGTGACGTGTACGGCCGGTCTCGGCCGGCTCGAGGATATTCTCGCAGACAGAGGGCAGGGCCATGAATAAGCGCATGATCGGGTACGTGCTCGGCGCGGTGCTGGTCATCGAGGCGGTTTTGATGCTGCTGCCGGCGCTCGTGGCGCTTTTGTACCATGAAAAAAACGGCTGGTATTTTGTATTCGCATCGCTTGGCGCGGCCGCCGGCGGCTGCGCGACAGTGCTGCTGACCAGAAAGCACCGCAGCACGATGTACGCCAAGGAGGGTCTGATCGCGGTCGCGCTGAGCTGGATCGTATTGTCGCTCGTCGGCGCGCTGCCGTTTACGCTCTCGGGCCAGATCCCGTCGTACCTCGACGCGGTATTCGAGATGATCTCGGGCTTTACGACCACGGGCTCAAGCATTCTGCCCGCGGTCGAGGTGCTCGATCACTGTATGCTCTTCTGGCGCAGCTTTTCGCACTGGATCGGCGGCATGGGCATTCTGGTGTTCATGCTGGCCATCGTCCGCCTTGACGGCGGGCAGGCCATCCATCTGCTGCGCGCCGAGAGCCCCGGGCCGACCGTCTCCAAGATGGTGCCGCGCATGGCCGATTCGTCGAAGATCCTCTACGGCATTTATTTCGGCCTGACGCTCGTGCAGATCATCCTGTATCTGGCCGGCGGAGATCCGCTGTTCGATTCGCTCTGCAACGCCTTCGGCACGGCCGGTACGGGCGGCTTTGCGATCAAAAACGACTCCTTCGCGTCCTACAGCGCGTATACGCAGACGGTCACGACGGCCTTTATGGCGCTGTTCGGCGTCAACTTCTCGATCTATTTCTTCCTGCTGCGCAAAAAGTGGGATCTGGTGTACAAAAACACCGAGCTGCGCTGGTATGTGGGCATCATCCTTGCCTCGACGCTGCTCATCACGCTGAATATTTTAAAGCTCTACGGCGGCGATTTCGGCTTTTCGCTGCATCACGCGGCGTTTACCGTCTCGTCGGTCATCACGACCACGGGCTACGGCACGGAGAATTTTGACCTGTGGCCGGAGTTTTCGCGCGTGATATTGGTCATGCTGATGATCGTCGGCGCGTGCGCAGGCTCGACCGGCGGCGGTCTGAAGGTGTCGCGGCTCGTGATCCTCCTGCGCGCGGCGCGGGCCGAGGTGCAGAAGATCCTGCACCCGCACACGGTCAAGGTCATCACCATCGACGGCAAGCCTGCGGACAGCGAGGCCGTACACGCGGTGAGCGCGTACTTTATCATCTATGTGCTCATCCTCGGCGTGTCGGTGCTGCTCGTGTCGCTCGACGGCTACGACGGCTCGACGACGCTCTCTGCCGTCATGGCCACGTTCAACAACATCGGCCCCGGTCTCGGCCTGTGCGGCCCGGCGGGGAACTTTGGTTTCTTTTCGCCGCTGGCAAAGGTCGTGCTGTGTCTCGATATGCTGCTCGGGCGGCTGGAGCTGTATCCGATGCTGGTGCTGCTCATGCCCGGCACGTGGAGGAAAAAATAACTGCGCAAGCGCCCGCCCGGTACAGGCGGGCGCTTCTTTTTGCGTTTTGTCGACATAATATCTTGCGTTCCGCGGCGCGGCATGATATGATATTTTTTCGGATTCCGGAATTTTGGACGGCAGGAGGCGCGCGCATGAAAAAACTGGGATGGCTGCTGACGGCGCTCGGGCTGGCGCTGCTTTTATCGGCGTGCGCCAAGGCGCCGGCGGATTATAATGCGCAGGTGCAGCAGGGCGTGGCGTATCTGCAAAGTCTGGAGGGGAAAGACCCCGGCGAGGTCACGCAGGTGCTGCGCGAGCGGGAGCTTGCGAGATTGCAGGCCGAACGCGCCGCGCGCGAACAGGCCGTTTATGACGATCTGGAGCACGTCTGGCAGTATTTTTCCGACGCGGCGATCCTCGGCGATTCGCGCGCGGTGGGATTTTCGTATTATTCGTTCCTCGACGAGTCGCGCGTGCTGGCCTCGTCGGGCGAGCGCGTGAGCGCGGTCGGGGATCACGTCGAGACGCTCAAAAAGCTCGATCCCGCGACGATCTATCTCTGCTACGGCATCAACGACATCGGCTGGTACGCCTCGGCGCAGGAATATGCCGATGCGGTGCAGGCCGCGGCGGAGATTTTGCAGAAGGAGCTGCCTGACGCGAATATCGTCATCAGCTCCATCCTGCCCGCGCAGGAGATCGCGTGTCAGAAGCAGAAGCTCTGGCGGCAGATCCCGGACTACAGCGCGGCTGTCGGGCAGATGTGCGCGGAAAACGGCATTCTGTTTGCCGACAATACGGCGCTGTGCGACGAACACGGCGATCTCTGGCAGGCTGACGGCATCCATCTGTTCCCGCAGTTTTATCCGTACTGGGCCGCGAATCTGCTGATCGCGTCCTGGGGGGAGGCTGCCGATGCGTAAGACGGTGCTATTTGGCCTCGGCCGGTATGCGTGCGCGCTGCTGGCGGTGCTGTCGCTGGTGTGGCTGATGCCGCGCGGCGCGAAGGAGGTTTCGTTCGACGCGCTGTGCGCGGACGTTCTGGATGCGGCGCATCCGTCGGATACGGCGCAGGCCGGCGCGCAGATGGTGCGCAGGCTCTATGCGCTGGACGAGGCGGACTACGACGGGCTGATCCTGTACTATCCGGTCACGAATATGGGCGCGGAGGAGCTGTGCCTCGTGCGCGTGAAGGATGAGGCGCAGCTCGAAGCCGTGCAGGAAGCGATGCAGGCGCGGCTGGACACGCAGACGAACGTCTTCGCGGGCTACGCCCCGGAGCAGTACGATCTGTGCGTGAACCACAGCGCCGTCGTGACCGGCGGGCTTGACGTGATGCTCGTCATCGGCGAGGGAAAGGACGCGGCCGTTGCGGCCTTTACCGCCGCGCACGGGGAAGGAGGACGGCTATGGCCCTGAATGAGCTGCTGTTTGTGTTCGCGTTTCTGCCCGCGTGCGTGCTGCTGTATTATGTGCTGCCGATGCGCGTGCGAAACGGCGCACTCCTGGCGGCAAGCCTTGCGTTCTTCGCCTGGGCGTCGCCGCAGTATCTCGTGCTGCTCGTGTGCATGACGCTGGCAAACTATTTTGCGTGCCGCGAGCTGGATGCGCATCTGACGGCGGGGCACCGCGTCCACGCGGGCCTGATCTGCGCGCTGACGGTGATCTTTGACCTTCTGCCGCTGCTCTTATTTAAATATTACGGCGCGGCGGCGGAGCTTTTGTCGCCGGTCCTGCCGGTCACTCTGCCGGCGTTTGCGCTTGCCGCGCCGGTCGGCGTGTCGTTTTACACGTTTTCGCTCATTTCCGCCGTCGCGGACGTCTATTACCGCCGCACGGCGATGGGGAAGAGCGTCGTGCAGTTCGCGCTGTACGTGACGTTCTTTCCGAAGCTCGTCTCCGGGCCGATCGCGCAGTATGCGGACATGGCGGACGGAATGCAGCCGCACGCGCTCGACTGGCAGAAGCTCGGCGGCGGCGCGCGGCTGTTTATCATCGGACTTTCCAAGAAGGTGCTGCTGGCCGGGATGCTTGGCACGCCGTTTTATGCGCTGCAAGCCGCCGGCGGCGGGAATTTATCCGTTGCGGGCGCGTGGCTCGGCGCGGTTCTGTACGCGCTGATGCTGTATTTCGACTTCAGCGGCTATTCCGATATGGCCGTCGGCGCGGCAAGGCTTTTCGGCTTTGCGCTGCCGCCGAACTTTGACCATCCCTACTGCGCGGCGGGTATCGCCGATTTCTGGCGGCGGTGGCATATGTCGCTGGGCCTGTGGTTCCGGACGTATGTCTACATTCCGCTCGGCGGCAGCCGCGACGGCGCGGGCAACACGTGCGCCGCGATCCTGATCGTGTGGCTGCTGACCGGCCTGTGGCACGGCGCGAAGGCGACGTTCGTGGTGTGGGGGCTTTATTATGCGGTGCTGCTGGTGCTGGAAAAGTTCGTGTTCGGGAAGGCTTTGCAGAAGATCCCGCTGCTTTTGCGCAGGATTTTCACAGATCTTCTGGTGCTGATCGGCTGGGTGCCGTTTTTCTCAGACTCGCTCGGCGACACCGCCGCATGGCTCGCGCGGATGTTCTCGGCCGGGAGCGCGGGCCTCGTCGACCGGACGGCGCTTTACTGGCTGCGCACGAGCTGGCCGGTGCTGCTGATCGCCGTTTTCGCGGCGCTGCCGTTCGGCTGCCGCTTCGGCAACCGCTTTTACCGCGCCGGTCGGACGGTGTCGGCGCTGTCGGGACTGTATTTCGCGGCGCTGCTGCTGTTATGCGCGGCCGGGATGCTGAACGGGACGTATTCGGCGTTCCTGTACGCGCAATTTTAAAGGAGGGTCTGCGCTTTGGAAGAACGACGCGACCGGCTGACACCGGAACAGAAGCAGGCGCTCCGCAGACGGCGGCTGCTCAAAAACCGCATGGCGCAGGGGATGTGCATCCTCATTGCGGCGGCGGTCATGATCGCGGCGGCGAACGCGCTGCTGCTTTTGACGAAGGATCGGACGTTTTCCGAGGCGGAAAACCGGATGCTGGCGCAGAAGCCCGCGCTGACGGCTGCGTCGCTGACGGACGGCAGCTTTGCAGAGGGCGCGCAGCGCTGGTATGCCGATCAGTTCCCGGGCCGCGACGGCTGGATCGCGGCGAACACGGCGCTTGCGCGGCTGCTGGGGCAGCGCGAGATGAACGGCGTGTACTTTGGCGCGGACGGCTATCTCATGGAGAAGCCCGCGGAGGCGGACGGCGCGCAGCTGGAGAAGACGCTGGAAGCCATCCGGGCGTTCGCGGCGCTCGACCCGGCACGGCCGGTGTATCTGGCTGTCGTGCCGACGGCCGCGTGCGTGCTGGAGGATAAACTGCCGCCCGATGCGCCGGTTGAAGACGAACAGGCTGCGATCAAGGCGTTTTACGGGACGCTTGACGGCGTGACGGCCGTCGATGTGACCGGCAGCCTGCGCGCGCACGCGAATGAGGGCCTCTATTACCGCACCGACCACCACTGGACGAGCCTCGGCGCGTACACGGCGTTCCGGGCGATGGCGCCGCAGCTGGGACTGGACGCCGGCGCGGCGCAGTTCACGGTCTACACCGTGACGGATGCGTTCGAAGGAACGCTGGCCTCGAAGACCGGCAGCCGCGGCGTGTACGACACGATCACGATCTACGCTCCGGACGAGAGCCTTCTGTACGACGTGACGTATGCGGACACGCAGACGACGGTGCGCACGCTCTACGACCGGCAGAAGCTCGCGCAGAAAAACCGGTACGAGGTCTTCTTCGGCGGCAACCACGCGCGCGTGGACATCCGCACGACGGCAGACACGGGCAGAACGCTCCTGCTGCTCAAGGATTCCTACGCCAACTGCTTCGTGCAGTTCCTGCTGCCGTATTACGACCGCATCATCATGATCGATCCGCGGTATTTTTACGACGATCTGGGCGCGCTTCTGCGGCGCGAGGCCGTCACGGACGTGCTGATGCTGTACAATTATAATACGTTCGTGCAGGATCACGCGCTGGCGGTCGTGCTGCGCTCGGCCGCGGCGGAGGGAGAATGAGCCTTCGCACGCCGGTCGGCAAAACGTCTGAAAACGGGCGCAGAAATTCTGTTAGGTTGAACAAAAAATAATGAAATTCCCCCTTGACACCAAGGGGGAATTGTTATATGATATATGAGCGCGCGGAATGGACTGCAACGCAGCCACGCGTGTCATTGCGATGATGCAGGAGATTGCGCCCCGGGCGGTAACTTCTGCGGAGTATGTCCGGTCATCGGGCGGCTGGGAATCACGATACAGCGTATATCGCTGCAGTGAGGATGGCCGACAACGTCGGCCTTTTTTCATGGTGCGGAATGATACGCACGGCTTAGCGTATTGCGAGACCCGACCGTACCCAGAGATCAAAGAACACACTGAGTACGTCAAATTCAAGGAGGAAAAACACATGGCAAACCAGGAAATGATCAGAATCCGCCTCAAGGCTTATGATCATCAGCTCATCGAC
>CAKUOS010000044.1 GCA_934670025.1 uncultured Oscillospiraceae bacterium | reverse complement strand
TTCTGGGACAAGAGCCTCGTCACCGAGGACGTCATCGCCGAGGAGAAGAAGGTTCTCGTCGCGCAGATGGACAACGATCCCAAGATGGCCACCAAGCCCCAGCAGGTCAAGGAAAAGATCGCTGCCGGCAAGCTGAACAAGTTCTACGAAGAGAACTGCCTGCTCCAGCAGGCCTTCGTCAAGGACGGCTCCATGTCTGTCGAGCAGTACATGGCCTCCGCGGCCAAGGCGCTGGGCGGCAAGGTCACGTTCGTCGACGCCGTTCGCTTTGAAAAGGGCGAGGGCATCGAGAAGAAGCAGGAAGACTTCGCTGCCGAGGTCGCTGCGCAGATGAACGCCGGCCACTGAGCACAATATAAAGCCCCAAGCCCCGGGACAGCGTCCCGGGGCTTTTTTTGCGCGCGGATGAAAGATGCGCTTGCAAAACGGGCGGAAGTGTGGCACAATAGGAATGCGAGTTAGATATATCTAATTAAGGAGCCTGAACCACAGGCGAAGGAGGCCGCCATGCGCTATCATATCGAGAAAAACACCGTGCAGGAGACGCTTGTCATTCCGCTCTACGGACGGAAAATGTGCTCCGAGCTGTACCCGAACCTCTACCGCGACGAGACGGCTGTCCGCCTTATCGAGGCCATAGATTACGATTTTTCCCTGCTTTCGCGCAAATCGAAAAGCCTGATGCAGCGTTTCGGATTTCTGGAGGCCGCCATGCGGCAGAACGATCTGACATGGGAGGTGCGCGAGTATCTGTCCGCGCACCCGGACGCCGCCGTCGTGAATCTCGGCTGCGGGCTTGACAATACCGGCCGCGTCTGCGACAACGGCCGCTGCAAGCGCTATAATCTCGATCTGCCGGCCGTCATCGCCGTGCGCGACGCGCTGCTGCCCGCAGGGGAGCGGGAAAAGAACATCGCCTGCGACCTCAACGACCCGGCGTGGCTGCGCGGGATCGACGCCTCCGGCGGCGCGATCTTCTTCGCCGCGGGCGTGTTCTATTATTTTCTGACGGAGCAGGTCCGCACGCTCGTGCAGGCGATGAACGCGGCCTTCCCGGACGGCCGTCTGGTCTTCGACGCGGCGAATCAGCAGGCCGTGAAGCTGATGCTCAAGACGTGGATCAAAGACGCTGCGATCCGGGATGTCGGCGCGTATTTCGCCGTCTCGGACGCCGTGCGCGAGCTTTCGCCCTGGGCGCCGCCGATGCGCGTGACGAGCCGCGGCTATATGCTGGGCTATCAGAGTCTGGATGATCCGTCCGTGCGGCCGCTGTTCCGCCTGCTGGCGAAGATCGGCGACACGCGGATGAAGATGCAGATCGTCCGGTTGGATTTTGCATAAAATTTGCGCCAAACGCGCGGAAAAGAGGGAAACCATGTCCAGAAAGGCAACGGAATTTCAAAAACGGGAAATGAGCAGAATGTACCGCGGCAAGCAGATCTTCAAGCCGCTGAACACCGGCTGGATCGACGAACACGTCGCGTGCGTGCGCGAATGGGTGGCGAATATCTTCTTCTACCGCAAGGGCGATACGACCGTCATGATCGACGCCGGGTACAACTATGACCGCCTGGAGGAGAAGATGCGCTGGCTGGGCCTTGACCCGAAGGACATCCGCCACATCCTCATCACGCATCAGGACACCGACCATGTCGGTGCGGTGGAGGCCGACAGCCCGGGGCTGTTCCGGGATGCGGCGCTTTATGTCGGCGAGACGGAAAACCGCTACCTGACCGGCCAGACGCGCCGCAGGGTCATCTATCATATGTACCGGCTGCCGCAGGTTACGATCAACAACGAAAAGATCCTCCTGCGCGACGGGCAGATCCTGACCATCGGCGATGTGCAGATCGAATGCTTCCTTGTGCCGGGCCATACGTGGGGCCATATGGTCTATCTGATCGACGGGAAGTATCTCTTCACCGGCGATACCATCTGGTTCGGCGCCGACGGCGGCTACAGCTTCATCTCCGCGCTGGCCGAGGATAATAAGCTCGCGGTGCGTTCGCTCGCCGCGCTCGAGCAGAAGCTCCGTGCGCGCAGCCTGCATCCGCTGTTCATCACCGGCCACACCGGCTGGACGGATAACATCGACTTCGCGTTCGCGCATAAGGACAGGCTCTGTTCGCCGTTCCGGAAGCGCGTGCCCGATCCGTCCGCGCCGTATGACGCCTACGACGAGTCCGACGACACGGAAGAAGCGGCCAAACGCGGCTTTTTGAAGGGAGTCGGAAGATGAAGGACAGCGCGCTGCAATTTGGCCGCACGTGTCATGTGCGCTATTCCGGAGCGTGCAAAAAAGAAATACAGCGCTGCATCGCGCTGCATTACGAGCCGCAGCTGCGTGAGGACGTCTGGACGCGCGTGCAGCTGCAATATGTGGCGTTTTTAAAGGACTGGCGCACGGATCTCGGCGGCAAAAAGAACTTTCACAACGGCCCCGGCGGTACTTACGACTGCATCGCGCTCATGGCGTATTACGTCGTCTGCCGCAGCGTGACGGGCCTTGCGGAGATCGAGGAGATGGAGGGCAACCTCTTCCTGCCGTCGTTTCGGCGGATGCGCGGCCTTGCCGACGTGAACCGGCCGTTTTTCAAAAAGCTCCTCTACCGCGCGTTCTGCAACGCGAAGCGGCAGTGCGACAAATGGGGCGATTTTGTGATGCAGATCGCGCCGTTTGACCGCGAAAAGCCCATTTATTATGAATTTACCGCCTGCCCGACGGCGGAATTTGCGAAAAAGCACGATCTTCTGGAGGTCATGCCCGCGCTCTGCAATCCGGATTACGAGGCGATGGAGCTCATCGGCGCGCGTCTTGTGCGCACGACGACGTGCGCCAACGGCTGCAAGTGCGACTATACCGTCTGCGGCAGCCGCGACGCATACTGCCGCGCGCATCCGGAGTACCGCGATGCGGCCGGCTACCGCCGCAACCGCTGAGCGGTCCGTTTGCGCAGCAGCTCCAGCGCGAGCAGGATCGCCGCGCCGAGTGCGAAGCCGGCAGGGTCGAACGTCCGAAGCGTCATGGGCGCAAGCGGCGGATCGAGGCTCGCCGGGCCCATCGCGATCGCGTAGAGCGACCCCGCCATCAGCCCCAGGATCAGCCACACCATCTGCGGGCGGTATTTTTTCAGCGCCGCGCGCAGCGCGTGGATCGACAGGCCCACGCCCGCGATCACGCCGAGCCCCAGCGCGCAAAGCCCCGGGACGACGGAAAGATCCGCCTGCAAAAACGCCCGGATGGCCCGGATCGCCGGCAGATACACGCCCGCGATGAGCAGGATCGTCGAACCGGAGATGCCCGGCAGCACCATCGCCGTGACGGCCACCGCGCCCGACAGGAAGATATACCCCAGCATCGGGGCCGAAGCGCCTGCGAAATGCACGGCCGCGGCCGGGCTCTGCGCGCGCAGAAGCGTCAGCAGCACGACGAGCGCCAGTCCCGGCAGCGCCAGCGGCGCATACCGCCATTGGCGCACGGCGGCCGATTCGGCCCGGATGACGAGCGGGAAGGAAAACAGCGTCAGGCCGAAAAACAGGCTGCTCATCCGGTAGATCTCCGCGGAAAAAAGCTCTGCCAGCGCCAGCGCGCACAGCGCCATCCCCACGGCCCAGCCCGCGCCGAGCTTCAGAAGATACAAAACGGCCGCCCGGCGCGCCGCGGCGTCTTTGCCGAACAGATCGTGCAGCGCGTCGAGAAACCGATCGTAGAAGCCGAGAATGAAGGCGATCGTGCCCCCGGAAACGCCCGGGACACTGTCGGCCAGCGCCATGCAAAAGCCGCCGAATGCGGTCAGAATCATGAAGAACCTCCCAAAAAAGTCTCCCGCAGCGGCTTGCCGCCCCTGCGGGAGACTTTTGCCTGCAACGGATGATACTACAGCAGCATCAGAAGCGTCCCGCCGACCAGGATCGCCAGCCCCAGCGCAGCCTTTTTCGTCAGCCGTTCGCCGAACACGACGAAGGAAAACAGAATGGTCACGAGGATGCTCAGCTTGTCGATGGGCACCACAACGCTCGCCGGGCCGTCCTGAAGCGCCTTATAATAGCACAGCCAGCTGCCGCCGGTCGCAAAGCCCGACAGGCAGATGAAGCCGAGCTCGCCCTTCGGGACCTCGCGCAGCTTCGCGCCCTTGCCGGTCACGAACACCATCATCCACGACATGACCAGCACCACGCACGTGCGGATGGCCGTGCCGAGATTCGACTCCACGCCCGAAATGCCGATCTTGCCGAGAATGGACGTCAGGCTTGCGAACACCGCCGAGCCCGCCGCATACAGAAGCCAGCTCACGCCCTGCTTTGCCGCGCCGTCCGACTGCTTTTTTTCGATCATCAGGTATGTACCCGCCGCGATCAGCACGATGCCCGCGCCTTTGGCCAGACTCAGGCTCTCGTGCAGGAAAATGACCGCCAGCAGGATCGTCAGCACCGTGCTCGACTTGTCGACCGGCACGACCTTGTTGATATCGCCGATCTGAAGCGCCCGGAAATAGCACAGCCAGCTTGCGCCGGTCGCAAGCCCGGACAGGATCAGAAACAGCAGCGTCCTTCCGCCGATGGCCGGCAGCTGCGTCTGCGAACCGGCGATGAACACCATCAGCCACGAGAAGAGCAGCACGATGATCGTCCGGATGGCCGTCGCCACGGTCGAATCCGTCCTGCGGATGCCGCACTTGGCGAGCACCGCCGTCAGCCCTGCGAACAGCGCCGACCCGAACGCATACAAAACCCACATAGCTTCCTCAATTGTTCAGACGATATCCGACGCCCCAGACGGTTTGCAGCAGCCGGGGATTTTGCGGATCGTCCTCTATTTTATCACGGATCCTGCCGATGTGGACGGCGACCGTGATATTATCGCCCATCGATTCCAGCCCCCAGATGCGCTCGTATAGATCCTCGCGGCTGAATACCTGTCCCGGGTGGCGCATCTGAAAGAGCAGAAGCTCATATTCCTTATTTTTGAGCGGGATCTCCGTTCCGTTTTTGAACACCTGCCGCGTATCTGGCCGCGCGGTCAAAGGCCCTGCGGAGAGGACGTTTGCCTCTTTTTTCGACGGCTGCAAACGCGCCGCCTGCGCCAGATGCGCCCTGACCCGCGCGACCAAAACGCTCGGCGAAAACGGCTTTTCCACATAATCGTCCGCGCCGAAGCCAAGCCCGCGGATCTTGTCCGCGTCGCCCGTGCGGGCGGACACCATCAGGATGGGCAGATTCTTTTCCGCGCGCACCTGCCGGCAGATCGTGAAGCCGTCCGTGCCCGGAAGCATCAGGTCGAGCAGCAGCAGATCAAAATCGCCCGTCAGCGCGGCCCGCATTCCCTGCGTGCCGTCCGGTTCGATGGTCACGTCGAAGCCCGCGAGGGCGAGATAATCGCGCTCGATGGCCGCGATGTCCGGATCGTCTTCAATGATGAGGATCTTCGCCATGTCCGTGCTCCTTTGCCCGCGGCAGCGTGATGGTCACGCAAAGTCCGCCGCCGTCTGTATTTTCGGCCCTTACGCCGCCGTGCATCTGCTCCGCCGCCTTTTTCACCACGGCCAGGCCGATGCCGCTGCCGCCCGCGGGATTCTGCCGCGCGCGGTCCGTGCGGTAGCCGAGCGCAAAGATCTTTTCCAGCTGCGCCGGCTCTACGCCCGGGCCGTTGTCAGATACGGAAACGGAAACGGCGTCATCTGATACGTCCGCAGAAATGACCGCGTGGCCCGCGCCGTATTTGCGGCTGTTGTCCAGCAGATTGCAGATGCAGCGCGAAAGCAGCGTCCGGTCGGCAAAAACGCTGCATTCCGGTATTTCGCTCAGTCGAATGTCCAGACCTTCCGCGTCAAAGCCCTCTGCGATTTCCCGCAGCGTCTCGTAAATCCCCAATGGTTCCAGCTCTGCGGGCGCTTCGTTCAGGTCGAGCTTTGCAAACGAAAACAGCCGGTTCACGAGCGTCTCCAGCTCCGTCTCCTTGGCGTAGATCGTCTGCAAATACCGCTGCTGCGATGCCGCATCCTTCGCCACGCCGTCGAGCAGACCCTCGGTATACGCGCGGATGGACGTCAGCGGGCTTTTGAGATCATGCGACATCCCCGCGATCAGCTCCTGCTTTTGCTGCTGCTGGCGGCTCTGCGCCTCCAAAGAGCATTTCAGCCGTGCGGCCATCGCGTCCACTGCGTCGCACGCGGGCTTGAACTCGTCGGCAGCCGCATAGCCGATGGGCGCGTCCAGATTTCCGTCCTGAATGCGCTCTACCCCGCGGACGAGCGCGTCCAGCGGCGTCTGAATGTGGCAAAACAGGTGGCGCGTCAGATACAGGTTCGTGAACGCGACGCTCGCCAGCAGCGCCAGCAGCACCGTCCCGCCGTAAATCGCGGCGATCGCCTTTGCGCCCGCAAACGCAGTCTCCAGCTGTTCGCCCGTCTCGTGCAGCGCCGCCATCGAAAGCCCCAGCCGCGGCAGATACACCCGCTTCAGCAGCAGCACCGCGGCTCCGCCGCCCAAAAGCAGCAGCGCTGCCGCGATCGCCGCAGGGATCAGGATCATCATCAGGTTGGAGCGCGCCAACCGCTTCCGGATCGTCATGCCATCACATCCTTTGCGGATAGTATAGCATAGTTTTTCCGTAATTTTAAAACTGTTTTAAAACTGTCTCAGTGTCCTTCGGCCGCGATCATGTGCATCGCGTGCTCCAGCGCGCCCGCGACCGCCGAAAAATTCTCCCGCGCGGCGCGTTCCGAGCCGGGGAGGTTGAGGATGAGGCTCTGCCCTCTCGTCCCGGCGACGGCGCGCGAGAGCATCGCGCGCGGCGTACTTTTCAGGCCCTCGATCCACATGGCGACCGGAATGGCGCGGATCTCGCGCTCAAGCACGTCCATGGTCGCCTCGGGCGTCACGTCGCGCGGCGAAAGACCCGTGCCGCCGGTCGTGACGATGAGGCCGATCTTCCGCTCGTCCGCGCACGCGGCCAGCTCCGCGGCAATCTGCGCGCGTTCGTCCGGAACGATCGCAGTGTAGACGACCTCAAAGCCCATCGTGCGGAGCATCGCGGCTACGGACGGGCCGCTCGTATCCTCGCGCAGAGCGCGGCTGCCGAGATCGCTGACGGTGATAACTGCTGCTGTGTAAGCCATGTCGGTTCCTCCTTATCTGCATCCGAGCGCGGACGAGATCATCTTTCCCGCCTGCACCACCTGTTCGATCGCCTGACGGAATTCCTCCGAGCGCACGCTGCGGAACATCCCGATCACGCCGACCGTGTATTTGAGCTTGCCTTCGAGCGTGTATACCGGCGCCGAGATCGAGCGCAGGCCGATCTTGTACTCGTCGTTTTCGACCGCGTAGCCGTCCGCGCGCACCTGCCGCAGCAGGTACAGAAGCTCCTGCATATCCGTGACGGTGTGCGGCGTATACTGCACGGGCTGCACGCGCGCGAGGAGCTTTTTCGCCTCGGCTTCCGGCATCCCGGCGAGGAAGACCTTGCCCTGCGACGTGCAGTAGACCGGCAGCCGCGCGCCGATGTCGGAGATGACGCGCAGCTTTTCGCGGCCCTCGACCTGATCGAGCGTGATGACGTGCGTGCCCTCGCAGATCGAGAGCATGACCGAGGCGCTGACGTTTGCGGCCAGATGCTCCATAAACGGCCGCGCGACCGACGCAATATCCCACGCGCGGCTGACCTGGCAGCCGAACTCGAACAGCCGCAGCCCGAGCGTGTATTTTCCGTCCTGCCGCTGCGCGACGACGTCATAGTTGCGCATCGTGGTCAAAAGACCGAAGACCGTGCTCTTCGGCATCGCCGTGCGCTCGGCGATGGCCGTGAGCGCCATCGGCTCGCCCGCGTCCGCGAGCATCTGCAAAAGCTCCATCGCCTTTGCCACCGATAAAATGGTATTGCCGTCCGTCATATGATCCCTCCTGCTGTTTCTGCCCGTATGATAGCGGGAAACGGACAGCTCTGTCAAGAATATTCCGATGATGCAAAAATCTTTTCCGACAATACCAAACACGCGGTTTGCAGAACGACAAAATTCTCTGTAAAATTGGTTATATCTTTTTAAGAACAACGAGCGGGAGGCGCAGCATGAAGCTGATCGAGACAAAAAACGCCGTGGGCCACGTCCTGTGCCACGATTTGACGCGCATCGTGCCCGGCGAATTCAAGGGCGCGCAGTTCCGCAAGGGCCACATCGTCACCGAGGATGATATCCCGATGCTGCTGTCGATGGGCAAGGAGCACCTGTACGTCTGGGAGATGGAGCCGGGGATGCTCCATGAAAACGACGCGGCCGAGCGCCTGTGCCGCATCTGCAAAAACGACAATATGACCCGTTCCGGGGTCAAAGAGGGCAAGATCGAACTCAAGGCCGCGTGCGACGGCCTGTTCCGCGTGAACGTCAAAAAACTCAATGCCATCAATATGATCGACGAGCTCATGATCGCCACGCGCCATTCCGATACGCCCGTCCATACGGGCGACAAGCTCTGCGGCACGCGCGTCATTCCGCTCATCATCAAAGAAGAAAAGCTCGACGCGGCCGACCGCGCTGCGGGCGGCGCGCCGATCCTGGAGCTGCTGCCGTACAAGCTCAAAACCGCCGCCGTCATCACGACCGGCAGCGAGGTCGCCGGCGGCCGCATTCAGGATACGTTCACCCCGATTCTTGAAAAGAAGCTCGGGCAGTACGGCATCGCCATGACCGAGCACGTCACCGTCGGCGACGATCTCGAAACGGTCGCCGCGGCCATCGCCGCCATACGCGAAAAGAAGACCGACTGCATCCTCTGCACCGGCGGCATGAGCGTCGACCCCGACGACAATACCCCCGGCGCGATCAAAAAAAGCGGCGCGGATATCGTGTCCTACGGCGCGCCGGTCCTGCCGGGCGCGATGTTCCTGCTGGGCTATTATCCCGACGGCCAGCCCGTCATGGGCCTGCCCGGCTGCGTGATGTACGCAAAGGCGACCGTCTTTGACCTTCTCATGCCGCGCATCGCCGCCGGCGTGCGCGTCACGCGGCAGGAGATCGCCCAAAGGTCACGCTCGTCGTTCCCGCGGGCAATGAAAAGAACATCCAGACCTTCGACGATATGGCTGCCGGTCTGAAGGACGGCACGATCCTGCTCGCCATGGGCAACTCCGACGTGCCCGTCGGCCAGTACACGCAGAAGATCCTCGCGTACTACGAGCTGAATGAGGAAGAGCTTGCCGCCGCCGGCCGCATCAGCTACGGCACCAACGTCAAGGAAGTCACCACGCAGGTCTCCGAGGCCGCCGTCGACAGCGGCGTCATCTACTGCACCGACGCCTTCTCCGCCGGTCTGACGATCGTCGACTACGCGACGAAGGATATGTGCGGACAGGTCATCTACCCGGCCGCGATCCTCAACGTCTCCAGGAACGTCGAGACCGCGCAGGCGTTCCTCGACTTCTGCCGCACGGCGGAGTCCGCCGCGATCTTCGAGGCGGTCGGCTTCACCGCGCTGAGCTGATCCGATCCCCCTTCTTTTACAGGGAAAGCGTCCTGCGGGGCGCTTTCCCGAACTTTGTTTTCCGGGAGGACGCAATGGACTGGTATCCCTTATGGAACTCGCTGCGCATCGCGGCGATCTCCACGTTTTTTATCTTTTTCGCGGGGACCTTCGCCGCGTATTATATCGCAAAGCTGCCGCGCCTGATCAAGGGCGTGCTGGACGTGTTCCTCACGCTGCCGCTCGTTCTGCCGCCGACGGTCGTCGGATATCTGCTGCTGCGCGTGCTGGGGCCGAAGCGCGTCGTCGGCGCGTGGGTGCTGCGTGTGTTCGGGGTGAAGATGGTCATGACGTGGTGGTCGGCGATCTTTGCGACCGTCGTCGTTATCTTTCCGCTCATGTACCGCACGGTGCGCGGCGCGTTTGAATCGTTTGACGAGACGCTGGCCTGTCCAACAGCTATATCTTCTGGCGCATCCGGATGCCGTATTGCCGGCAGGGCATTCTGGCCGGGACGGTGCTGGCCTTTGCGCGCGCGCTCGGCGAATACGGCGCGACGAGCATGATCGCGGGCTATACGCCCGGCAAGACGGCCACAATCTCCACCACGGTCTATCAGATGTGGCGCACGGACAATGACGCGCTGGCGTTCCGCTGGGTGCTCGTCAACGTGGCCATCTCGGCGGTCGTGCTGCTGGCGGTCAACCTGCTTGAACGCAAAAACCGCGCCGCGCGGAAGGAGGCGTCTTGATGAGCCTGTATCTCGACATGGAAAAGCGCCTCGGCAGCTTTCATCTGCGCGTGAAGCTCGAGGCAGCCGATGAGACGACCGCGCTGCTCGGCGCGTCGGGCTGCGGCAAGAGCATGACGCTCAAATGCATCGCGGGCATCGAGCGGCCCGACCGCGGCCGCATCGTGCTGGACGATACCGTCCTGTTTGACAGCGAGCGCCATATCGATCTGCCGCCGCAGAAGCGCCGCGTGGGGTATCTGTTCCAGCAGTACGCGCTTTTTCCCAACATGACGGCCGCGCAGAACATCCGCTGCGCCATCCGCGGCGGTTCGCGCGCGGAAAAGGCGGCGCTGCTGGCGGAGTTCGTGCGCCGCTTCCGGTTGGAGGGGCTTGAAAAGAAGCTGCCCGCGCAGCTTTCAGGCGGCCAGCAGCAGCGCGCGGAGCTGCCGCCCGGCGAAGCGCCGCAGGAAGGCGCGTGCGTCGGCGTGGCGTTCTGTACAGAGCGGCTCCTGCCGCTGTAAAAAACCCAGACCGCAGCTCTGATCTGCGGTCTGGTTTTTGAGGTTTTTGATGCGTTTTTCCGGGAAGGGGTAGGGGCCGATGCCCACATCGGCCCGGCAGAATGCACCGCCGAAACACGAAACTCTTCGGCGAATCCGATGGTTCCCAGGCGGGCCGACAGAGTCGTCGGCCCCTACAGGATGCATGGGAAAAAGCGGGCCTATGGAGGAACGTCTTATTCCGCCTCCATGGCCTCCGGCATCGCGCGCTGCGCGCCGCTCAGCGCCAGCCGCTATTTTACCGCTGCCGAGGCGGAATTCTGGGCGCAGATCGTGGCCCTCGTCCTGGACGGCTACCGCATCCAGTGAACGCACGGCGGGAAACGCAGAGACAGGACGCCCGCATTGCGGGCGTCCTGTTTTTTATTTGCAGCCGCATCCGTCCTTCCGCGCGATGCGGCGGTATTCGACGGGCAGAATGCCCGTGCTCTTGCGGAACAGCTCGGCAAAGCGGCCGGACGTGGTGTAGCCGATCATCTGCGCGATCTGGCCCATTGTGAAGTCGGTGCCGATGAGCAGATGCTCCGCCTGACTCATCCGCCGCCCCTGAATATACTGCGTGACGCTGCACCCGAACTGCCGCCGAAAGCAGCTTTTGAGATTGCTTTCGCTCATGCAGGCGATGCTGGCCAGACGCTCCAGCGGGAGCTCGAAGGCGTAGTGGTCGGCGATGTAGCTGACCACGTTCTGAAGACTCTCCCGGTCCTCTGCCGACAGTGGCCGTTCCCGCCTGCGGCTTTGCCGCTTCCATGCGTCCATCACCAGCGCGATGGCTTCCGTGACCTTGGCCTCGTAAAAGAGCGCCGCCGCCGCGCCGTCGCCGCGGTAGGTCTCGATCTCAAACAGCAGCTTGGACATGGCGGGGAAGTCCGTCGCCTGATCCACGCTCTGGAACGCGGCGGGAAGATCGAAATAAATATCCGGGTACTGCTTTTTGAGAAACTCCTCATAATACCCCGGCAGGATCTCAACGCCCACGGCGTGGATGGGGATGCGCTTGTGGATGAGCGCGCGGTAGCGCGGCTTTCCGCCGACGATGGTCTGAGTATCGCCCGCCGACAGCCGCCGGTAGGGATTCAGCTCCTCACCGGAGATGGAGTCGTAGCGCTGGATGCTGATGCACGCCGGAATATTCATATCCAGACATTGATCCTCGTGAAAGAAAAAGTCGTGGATCTTAATGTCGAACAGATCCTGCTTCGCATAGACCCAGTAATAGCCGCTGCCGACTTCGGGCGCGATCTGCCAGCAGCTGCCCGCCGCGCTGAATTTTTCCGGGCAGGGGACGGCGCGAAAATGGTTCTGCTCCAGCAGCGGACGGTAGTACGCCGTTACGATATCGCTTTTCATAGTCCTCCTTACAACGAACAGACAATTCTTTGCAACGATCAGGCGAAAAGCGCCGCCTGCGCTTGCCGAAACGTCTGTGGTATGATACGGTTTCTGACAGTTAGTTGCCTCTAACTGAAACATAGCAAACGGCGGCGAAAAAGTCAAGCGCGCCGTTTCACGCAAAGGAGACATGATTTATGCAGACGAACAACAAAAAGAGCCTTACGGTAAAAGATCTTGTCACGATCGGTATTTTTTCGGCCCTCTTTCTGGTATTTGCGCTGGTGGGCGGCATTTTCTTCGCGCCGAACCCGGTGCTGACGTTCTATATGCCCGTGGGCAGCGCGCTTTTGTGCGGGCCGGTGTATCTGCTGATGCTGGCGAAGGTGCAAAAGCGCTGGGCCGTGACCATCCTCGGCGCGATCCTCTGCATCGTCTGGTTCGTCACCGGGATGCACTGGGCGATGGCGCTGGGATATCTTGTTATGGGCATCCTTGCCGATCTTGCTGCGGGCGCGGGGAACTACCGGAGCAGAAAGATCAATTCGCTTTCCTACATTCTGATCTCGCTCGGCGGCACGGCTTCTTATCTCGTGGTCTTCGCCGATCCGGACGGCTGGGCGAAGACCATGCTCGGAAACGGCACGGAGCAGTCGTACATCGACACCATGCGCGCCTCCGGGACGAGCTGGATCCTGATCGTCATGCTGGCGGGCACGGTCCTTGCCGCCGCTGTCAGCGCCTTTATCGGCTGCGGGATGCTCAAAAAGCAGTTTGAAAAGGCCGGTATCACGAAATGACGCCCATGCACCTCGACCCCCGGACAAAATTATTTCTCATTGTGCTCTGCGTGCTGAGCGCCATGTTCGCGCCAAATCTGTATGTTCAATTTGCTTTGGCGGCAGGTATTGGGCTGCTCGCCGCGTGCTGCGGAAGATGGCGCTACGCGCTGCGCGGCATCCTCGCCTATGCGCTCATCTGCGCGTTTACCGTCTGGAGCATGGGCGTGCTGCGCGGCACGTGGCGGACGATGTTCGTGGCCTTTCTCGGTCTTGTCCATAAGGTCTACACCTGCGGCTTTCTCGCGGGCCTCGTCATCGGGACCACCAGGGTGGGGGAATTCCTCTCCGCGATGGCGCGGCTGCGCGTGCCGAAAAAGCTGACGATCCCCATCGCGGTCATGCTCCGCTATCTGCCGGCGATCCGCGAGGACTGGCATTCGATCCGCGACGCCATGCGCCTGCGGGACGTGTCGCCTACATTCTGGGGGTTCCTGAAAGCCCCGGCTATGACAATAAACTGCATCTACGTGCCGCTTCTGACGGCGGCGAGCAGGACGGCGGACTTCACAATGTCAGCCTCACCATTCCGGACGGGCAGTGCGTCCTGCTCTGCGGGCGCAGCGGCTGCGGCAAGACGACGCTCACGCGGCTCGTAAACGGCCTCATCCCGCAGTTTTTCGCGGGCGAGCTGTCAGGCAGCGTGCTGCTGGACGGCGAGGATCTTGCAGACGTCCCCATGTACCGCATCGCGGAAAAAGTCGGCAGCGTCTTCCAGAATCCCCGCACGCAGTTTTTCAACGTCGACACCGACGGCGAGATCGCCTTCGGCATGGAAAACAGGGCCGTGCCGCAGCCGCAGCTGAAAAGCCGCGTGGCGGAAACGGCAAAGGCGCTGCATATGGAAAATCTCCTCGGCCGCAGCATTTTCGCCCTCTCCGGAGGGGAAAAGCAGAAGATCGCCTTCGCCTCCGTCTACGCGGCGGGACCGGAGGTCTATCTGCTCGACGAGCCGTCGTCCAATCTGGACATGACCGCCATCGAAGATCTGCGGGCGCATTTGCAGCTCGTCAAATCGCAGGGAAAGACCGTCGTGATCGCCGAGCACCGCCTGCACTATCTTATGGACGTGGCCGACCGCGTCGTTTATCTGGAAAACGGCCGCGTCGCGGGCGACTGGACGATGGCGCAGTTCCGGAGCCTTGATGCGGAGCTGCGGCGGCGCATGGGCCTGCGCGCGATCGATCTGCGCGAAGAGCGCCCGGCTTTTTTTGCTCCGTCCGCAGAAAAGCCGGTATTGGAGCTGCAAAATGTGACGTTTTCGTGGCAGAAGCGGCCCGTCCTGCAGGGCGTTTCCCTGCAAGCCGCGCCCGGCGGCATCATCGCTGTCGCCGGGCATAACGGCGCGGGAAAGACGACGTTTTCCCGCGCGCTGTGCGGCCTGCACAAAGAGGCGGCAGGGATCTGCCGCTGGAATGGAACGCCGCAGACGCCCAAAGCGCGCATGAAGCGCGCCTGCATGGTCATGCAGGACGTCAATTATCAGCTTTTTGCCGAAAGCGCGGCGGCCGAGTGTACCTTCGGCCTGAAAGATCCCGATGCGGCGCTTGCGGAAAGGACGCTGGCGGCGCTGATCCGCCGTCTTGCCGCCGCCGGCCGGGTCGTTTTCGTGGTCACGCACGACTATGAATTCGTCTGCCGCACCTGTACGCGCGTGCTGCATCTGTCGGACGGCGGCATCCGGGACGATCTGACCGTCTCGGAGGAAACCGCCCCGGCGCTCAGAAAGATCTTCAATGTGAGGTGATAAACGGTGAAACAGAAAAACAGTACGTTCGGCTGGATCATGACCTTCGCCGGGCAGAAAAAATCGGGCTATATTGCCAGCGTCATCCTCGCCGCTCTCGGCGCGGCGTTTCAGATCCTGCCGTATTTCGTGATGGCCGGGGTGATCGGAAAGCTGCTGGCCGGGAACAAAGACCTCGCGGGCTATCTGACCGACTGCGCGCGGATGGCGCTTTGCTGGCTGCTGCGGGTGCTGCTGTATTCGCTGTCCACGGCGCAGTCGCACCGGGCGACGTTTGCCGTGCTCGGCAATATCCGCAAGCAGGGTCTTGCAAAACTTGCACGAATGCCGCTCGGCGACGTGCAGGCCAGAGGCTCCGGGGAACTCAAAAACATCCTCGTCGAGCGCGTGGACGCCATCGAGCCGACGCTCGCGCACGTCATCCCGGAGATGAGCGGCAACGCGATCGCCGCGCTGGCGACCTTCGCGTATCTGCTGATCCTGGACTGGCGCATGGCGCTGGTTTCGCTGCTCACGTTTCCGCTCGGCATGGTCTTTTTTATGCTGATGATGGCGGGATACGACAAAAATTACGCCCGCACCGTCGCGGCCACCAACACGCTCAACGACACGGCGGTGGAGTACATCGGCGGCATCGAGGTCATCAAGGTCTTCGGCAAGGCGAAAAGCAGCTATGAGAAGTTCGTCTCCGCCGCCCGGACGTGCGCGCAGAGCGACATCGACTGGATGAACAAAAGCAACTTCTATTTCACCTTCGCCATGAACGTCATGCCCGCCACGCTTCTGCCGGTGCTGCCCATCGGCGGCCTGCTGCTGAAAAGCGGCGCACTGACACCGGAGAAATTCGTCCTCATCGTCATTCTCTCCATGGGCCTTATCACGCCCGTCATCGGCTGCATGAAATTCACCGACGATCTTGCCAAAGTCAGCACGATCATTGGGCAGGTCACGGATATTCTGACCGCGCCCGAGCTGCGGCGTCCGCAGACGGACGTGCAGACGCCGCAGGGCAGCACCGTGGCGCTGCATGACGTACACTTCGGCTACGGCGATACGGAGGTGCTGCACGGCGTCAGCCTGACGTTCCGCGAAGGGACCGTCAACGCGCTCGTCGGCCCGTCGGGCGGCGGAAAATCGACGCTCTGCCAGCTGCTTGCGCGCTTCTGGGATGTGGACGCGGGCGCCGTCACGCTTGGCGGACACGATGTGCGCGAATACGATATGGACAGTCTGATGCGGAACTTCAGCTTCGTGTTCCAGAACGTCTTCCTCTTCCATGACACCGTCGCCAACAATATCCGCTTCGGCTGCCCCGGCGCGCCGATGGAGCAGGTCGTCGCGGCCGCGAAGAAGGCGCGCTGCCACGATTTCATCATGAAGCTGCCGCAGGGCTATGAGACGGTCCTCGGCGAGGCGGGCAGCACGCTCTCGGGCGGCGAACGCCAGCGGCTTTCCATCGCCCGCGCCATCATGAAGGACGCGCCCGTCATCATTCTCGACGAGGCCACGGCCAACGTCGACCCGGAGAACGAAAAGGAGCTGATGGAGGCCGTCGGTGCGCTGACGCGCAGCAAAACGGTCATCCTGATCGCGCACCGGCTGAAGACCGTGCGCAATGCCGATCAGATCCTCGTGGTGGACAAGGGGCAGATCGTCCAGCGCGGCACGCACGAGACGCTGATGGCGCACGATGGACTCTACCGCCGCTTCATCAGCGGCCGCACGCAGGCCGCGGGCTGGAAGCTGTAGCAAAGTTGGAAGCTTGTCCCATTGACAAGCGCGTCTGCGCTCCGTATAATGAGGGCGTCTGGAAAAATATAAAGTTGTAGCGTCACGGTGCCCGCCGCAAGGCGGGTGAAAAGGGAATCCGGTGCGAATCCGGAGCGATACAGTCACTGTGTACGGGAGCGAAGCTGCAAACCACTGGGGAACCGGGAAGGGCAGCGGCGCGATGATCGAAGTCAGGAGACCTGCCATGACGTGGAATCTCAGATCCGCTGTCTACGGGTCGACCTTCCTGCAAGTTTGTAAGCGCCTCCGGCCCTCAAGCGGAGTGCAGACATACGATACGGTTAGGGAGAACGGCTGCGGAAACGCAGCCGTTTTTATATTTCTTTCAGAACATTTCAGAAAAGAGGTATATCCCCATGAAAAAGACCCTTGCGCTTCTGCTCGCAGCCGTGATGCTGCTGAGCGTGCTTGCCGCGTGCAGCGGGAAGCAGGAAACACCCGCCGCCGAAGAACCGGCGCAGACCGAACAGCCCGCCGAAATACCCGCGCAGGAGGAGCCTGCCGCCGAGCAGCCCGCCGAAGCGCCGCAGCCCACGCAGGAAGAGCTTGACCAGCAGGCCGCCGACAATGTCGCCGCGCTTATCGACGCCATCTATGTGCAGGCGCGCACCGACGAAACCGACGCGCAGTGCGAGGCGGCAAAAGCCGCGTGGGACGCACTGACAGATGCGCAGAAGGCGCTTGTCGAGGGCGACGAAGCAAGCCCCGACTACTTCGGCCTCGACACCGGCGACGCAGCGCTGGACGATCCGCGCAATCAGGATGAGATCGGCGAAAACGAGTTGCTGGTCGTGTCCTTCGGCACCTCCTACAACGACAGCCGCGCTGCCGACATCAAGGGCATCGAGGACGCGCTTCAGGCCGCGTACCCCGACTGGTCCGTCCGCCGCGCCTTCACCGCGCAGATCATCATCAACCACGTCCAGGCCCGCGACGGCGAGAAGATCGACAACATGACCCAGGCGCTCGACCGCGCAGTCGCCAACGGCGTCAAAAACCTCGTCGTCCAGCCGACGCACCTGATGCACGGCGCGGAATATGACGAGATGTGCGAAGCGATCGAGGAATACCGGGATCAGTTTGCATCCGTCGCCATTGCCGAGCCGATGCTCGGCGAGGTCGGCTCCGACGCCACGGTCATCAACGCCGATAAGGAGGCTGTCGCAAAGGCCATCACCGCCGCCGCCGTCTCCGACGCGGGCTTTGAGAGCCTCGACGCCGCGAAGGACGCGGGCACCGCGTTCGTCTTCATGGGCCACGGCACCGCGCACG
>CAKUOS010000043.1 GCA_934670025.1 uncultured Oscillospiraceae bacterium | reverse complement strand
CGTCGTTTTGCCGCAGTTCGGGTTGCCCGCGAGGGCAATTCTGATTTCTTTTTCCATAGTTCCTCTCCTTTGAGATCCATCCTTGCGGCCCGGATGCGGGCCGGGATGTATTGACTCTTTAAAATTAGCCGACTTCGATCATTTCCGCGTCGTTCTTGCGGATGGACAGCTCATAGCCGCGGACCGTGACCTCGATCGGATCGCCGAGCGGCGCGACCTTGCGGACGTAGACCTCGACGCCCTTGGTGATGCCCATGTCCATGATGCGGCGCTTGACGGCGCCTTCGCCGACGAGCTTCGTGACCTTGACGGTTTCGCCGACCTTGGCTTCTTTCAGCGTTTTCATGTTCCTCTCTCCTTATACCATGATTTTCCCGGCCATCTCTTCACTGATGGCGACCCGGGCTTCTTTGACGTTAACGATGACGTTGCCGCCGATCCTGGAGACGACCGTGACATTCCCGCCTGCGACAAAGCCCATGTCTTCCAGATGTTTCTTTGTCTCCGGGCCACCGCCGACTCTCCGGATGATGTTCTCTTCCCCAACGTTTGCAAGTGTGAGCGGCATCAAATCCTGCGCCTCCTCTTCCTTTTTATCTGTTTTGGTGCTCTAACTGCGATTTGAGCGGTCTAACTGCGGATGCAAAGTAAAGGTTAGACCTCTCTAACCACCGCAGAGTTTAGCACGTCTAACCCCTCTTGTCAATAGGTTTTTTCTAAAAAAATGTTTACTTGCATTTTTTGTTTATCTGTGTTAACGTATAGGAAAATTCATGCGAAAGGTTGGTGCAAATTGCTGTGAGTGTACACAGAGCTGCAGAGGATTATCTGGAAGCCATGCTGATGATGCGCGAAGCCCACGGGTATATTCGCTCCATCGACGTAGCGGAGCATCTCGGCGTGACGAAACCCAGCGTCACCTATGCGACGAAGCAATTGAAGCAGAACGGCTTCATCACCATGGATCGTGACGGCCTCATTACGCTGACCGAGAGCGGCATGGAAATTGCGGACCGCATCTATACGCGGCATAAAATGCTGACGGAGTTTTTCATCCGCATCGGCGTCGACGAGCAGACCGCGCGCGAGGACGCCTGCAAGGTCGAGCACGACGTGAGCCAGCAGACGTTTGACGCGCTGTGCCGTCATGTCGCCGCGCAGACCGCGAAAAAGCCCGAATAACGCCCGTTTCCCTGCGCACATCGTGCGCAGGGAATTTTTTCTTGCCAAACGCGGCGGGCCGGGCTATACTGGACTTGTAAAAAAGGAGAAAACGGAGGGCGATCCCATGAAAAACCCGCGTATTTTGCCGCTCGTGCTTGCGCTTGTGCTGCTGCTTGCGTGTACGGCGCCGGTGCTGGCCGCCGGCGAGCAGGTGCATTCGTATGAACCGCTGCGCACGGGCGACGCGCGCGTCGACTACCTCGCGGACGAGCTTCTGAAGCAGATCCCGACCGCAGGCCAGACCGACGCGCAGAAGATCCAGGCTGTCTACGACTGGATCATCCGCAATTGCAGCCGCGACGGCTGGGACGGAAAGACGTGGTTCGACGAATCGGCCGCCGCCTCCGGCGGCGATGCGCTGGAGCGGAGCAGCGCATATCAGGACGAGATCCTCCGCCCGGAATTCAAGGCCGACCGCACAGCCGGCGATCTGCCCGGTATGTGGATCTACGACTGCGACTCGAACGCCTATGTCGCCGCCTTCGCCTATGAGATGATGCTCAGGCGCAGCGGCAACTGCGCGCACTTCGCCGCGCTGCTGACCGTGCTTCTGACGCGCCTGGGCTTTGAATGCCGCCTCATCGACGGCGTTTTTATCAACAACGACGGCAGCACGTATGAACACAAGTGGAATTACGTGCTCGTGGACGGACAGTATTACTGGCTCGACGTGCGCATGGATCACGCGGGCTACGTCCGCACGGGCACGATCAGCCACACGTATTTCCTCAAGGAGGATACCGCCGCCTGGGCGCGGTCGCACCAGTGGGAGCAGAGCTATTCCGACTGGCTGGTCGAAAATGAGGAGGCCATCGCGCGCATGACCGTCAAAACAGAGCCGTGGGCCAACGCCTCGGCCTGGGCCGTGCCGTATCTGGAAAAGGCCGATGCGCAGGGGCTGATCTCCACGTGCATCTACGGCGCGGATATGACGCAGCCGATGACGCGCTTTGAGTTCGCGTCGACCGCCATGCGCATCTACGAGGCCGCGGGCGGCACGGACTTTGCGATCACCGCGTCGTTTTCCGATACGTATGACGCGGATATTCTGACGGCGGCCTCGCTCGGCATCGTCAACGGCACCGGAAACGGAACCTTCACGCCGCGCGGCCTTCTCACGCGCGAACAGGCCATCACGATGCTCGGCCGCGCGTATGGGCTGTTCAAAGACGCTTCCGCAGACGCGGACGCGCTGCCCTACTCCGACGAGGCGCAGATCGCGGATTACGCAAAGCCCCACGCCGCGCTTCTGACGCAGCTCGGCGTTCTGAGCGGCACGGGCGACGGCACGCTCCGTCCGCAGGCCACGCTCACGCGCGAGCAGGCGCTCAAAATGGCGGTCGAGCTGCTTGCAAAGCTGTAACTGTGCAAAAACCCGGCGTTCCGCTTTGACGGAACGCCGGGTTTCTTATACTTCTCAGACGTTAAAGAGGAAGTTCACGACGTCGCCGTCGTGCATGACATACTCCTTGCCCTCGCTGCGCAGCAGTCCCTTCGCCTTCGCGTTTGCAAGCGTGCCGCACGCCTTAAGGTCTTCGAACGCGATGACCTCGGCGCGGATGAAGCCGCGTTCAAAGTCGGAGTGGATCTTGCCCGCGGCCTGCGGGGCCCTGGTGCCCTTTTTGATCGTCCACGCGCGGCATTCGTCGCTGCCCGCGGTCAGGAACGAGATGAGGCCCAGCAGCGCGTAGCTGCACTGGATCAGCCGGTCAAGACCGGATTTTTCAAGCCCCAGTTCCTCCATGAACATGGCCTTTTCGTCCGGATCGTCGAGCTCGGCGATGTCGGCCTCGAGCTTCGCGCAGATCGGCAGCACCTCGCTGCCCTCTTTCGCGGCAAGCTGCTGCACGGCCGTGTAATACTTGCAGCCATCGGGGGTATTCACGTCCGTCTCGCTCAGGTTCGCGGCGTAGATCGTCTTGCGGAGCGTCAGAAGGTCGCTCGTGGCGATCATCGCGGCGTCATCGTCGCTGCATTCAAACGTGCGGGCGAGATTGCCCTCGTTCATATAGTCGCGCAGCGCGGTGAACACGTCGACCTCGTGGTTGAAGCGCTTGTCGCCGCCCTTGGCGTTCTTCTGCGCCTTGTCGATGCGACGGTCGATCATCTCAAGGTCGGCCATGATGAGCTCGGTGTTGATGATGTCGATGTCGCGCAGCGGATCGGTCGAGCCCTCGACGTGCGTGACGTTCGCGTCGTCAAAGCAGCGCACAACGTGCACGATCGCGTCGCAGCCGCGGATGTTGGACAGGAACTTGTTGCCGAGTCCTTCGCCCTTGGACGCGCCCTTGACGAGACCCGCGATGTCGACGAATTCGATGACGGCGGGCGTGAACTTCTTCGGGTTGTGCTGGTCGCGCAGCCATTCGAGCCGCTCGTCCGGTACGGACACGACGCCGACGTTCGGGTCGATGGTGCAGAACGCATAGTTGTCCGCGGCGACACCCGCGTTGGTGATGGCGTTGAAGAGCGTGGACTTGCCGACGTTCGGCAGCCCGACGATACCTAATTTCATAGAATCAACATCTCCGTTTTCTTTTGTCTTTGCACCGATTATAGCAGACCCGGGCGATTCTCTCAACTGTTTTTCCGCTTTTCGCGCAAAAACAGCCGCGAAGCCCCGGCCGCAGCTGCGGCCGGGGCTTCGCATTGTCAACATGATGTGCAGACGCCCGCCTGCATCATCCCCTCAAACCGGTTCAGACGTATCTGCGCGCGATATGGATGGGCTTCCCCGCGGCCAGCGCGTCATACGCCGCATAGGCCAGCTCGATCGTGCGGAAGCCGTCGACCACGCCCGCACCGATGAGCGGCGCGCCGGTCTCGACGTGGCGCAGATAGTCGTCAAAGATGTCGCCGTGCTCCTTGGCGACGAGATTCGGATATTGCAGCTCATAGCTGCCGTCGGTCGTATAGACCTCCATGCGCTGGTTGTTGTAAAGATCCAGGAACGCCGCGCCCTTTTCGCCGACGACGCGGATCGTCACGTCGCCCCACATCGGATAGCTGCCGCTGCGCGACCAGGAGGCGTCGATCTGATAGATCGTGCCGCCCGTCATCGTGCCCTGCATGACGGCGATATCCTCGGCGGTGATGTTGTCGTGCAGCGCGTGCTTGGCCTCGACGCCGACCGTCTCAAATTCCTCGCCCGTGAACCAGCGGATGATATCCGCCACATGGACGGTATGGTCGATGATGCAGCCGCCGCCGTTGCGCTTCGGGTCGAGGACCCACGCCGGCGCGCCGGGTTCGTACATCGAGCCGTGGTTCGTGGCCGTGATGGCCAGGATCCTGCCGAGCTTTCCCTCGTCGATCATCTTCTTTGTGCGCAGCACGGCGTCGCTGAAGCGCACGGGGAACGTCGTCAGGAACGGCACGCCGTACTGCTTGACGGCGGCGACGATGCGCGCGCCGTCGTCCACGCTGATGGCGACCGGTTTGTCGCAGAAGATGGCCTTGCCGGCCTTTGCCGCGGCGATGCAGTCCTCCGCGTGGCGGTCGTTCGTCGAGGTGATGAGGACCGCGTCGATCGTGCGGTCGGCCAGCAGCGCGTCGCGCGAATCATAATACTTCGCGCCGAACATCTCCACCCACGGCGCGGCGAACGCCGCGTCGTCATGATAAATGGCCGTGACCGGGAAGCGCTCGCGCATATACTTGAGCGCCGGGATGTGGTTGCCCCGGGAATGCGGGTGCGCCAGACTCAGAATACCCAAACGGATCATGATGCTTCCCTCCTCTTCATCCGCCGATGCTGCATCCGTCCGCCAGATCGGCGACGAAATGCTGCCGGCTCTCGATGAAGCAGCTGCCGTCCGACAGCAGATGCCCCTGATTGGTGTTGACCGGCTTCCAGACGATCAGCGACGTCTTCGTGACGATCTCAAAATTCTCGCTCACGTCGTCCGCAGCGTCGTCCAGGAACATCCGCACGATCGTGCCGTCGCCGAACGTGCCGATATACGACAGCACGTGTTCGCCGCGCAGCAGATCGCCCTTCCGTTCTTCCCCGGCCAGCTCCGTCACGCGCCGCTTCCACAGCGCCAGATTTTCCTCCAGCGTGCCGCGCGGGCAGACGCACTGCGCCACGATCTGTTCGATCCTGCCGGGATCCTTCTTTTTTACGACCGCGCAGGCCCGCAGCCACGGATGCTCTTCAAAATACAGTTCTCCGTTCATCTTGCAGCTCCTTCCCGCTCACGCGCCCATGTCGGCGGCCACGCCGAACGCGCGCTCCATGATATTCTCCTCCGTTGCCTCATCGTGCAGCAGTTCGCCCGTCTTTTTGCCCTCGCACAGCACGATCACGCGGTCGCTCGCGCCGAGGATCTCCGGAAGCTCGGACGAAATGAGGATGATGGCCATGTTTTCCTTCGCCATCTTCTCGATGAGCTGGTGGATCTCCTTCTTCGCGCCGACGTCGATGCCGCGCGTCGGCTCGTCGAGGATGAGCAGCTTCGGCTTGCAGGCGAGCATCTTCGCCAGGCAGCATTTCTGCTGGTTGCCGCCGGACAGCCGCGCGATCGGCTGATCGCCGGAGACGGCCTTGATGCGGAACTTTTCATGATATTCGTCGTAGAGCGCGTCCATCTTCTTTTCGTCCACGAGCCCGTTCGTGCAGATCTGCTCCAGATCGGCCAGCGAGATATTTTCCTTCAGACTGCGCAGCGGGATGATGCCCTCGCGGCGGCGGTCCTCGGAGACGTAGCAGATGCCCAGCTCCAGCGCCTGCTTCGGCGAACGGATATCGACCGGCTGGCCGTTGAAGACGATCGTGCCGCCGTCATAGCGGTCGAGGCCGAAGATGCAGCGCGCGATCTCCGTGCGGCCGGCGCCCATCAGGCCCGACAGGCCGAGCACCTCGCCCGCATGGACCTCAAAGCTGATGGGCTCGAACACGCCGTCGCGGCGCAATTCCTTCACCTGCAAAACCGGCTGTGCGCTGCGGTCAAAGTTCACGCGCTCGCGCGTGAAGACGTCGTTGACCTCGCGGCCGACCATCAGGCGCGTGAGCGCCTGCTCGTTCGTTTCCGCGACCGGCATGGTTGCAATATAGCGTCCGTCGCGCAGGACGGTCACTTCGTCGCAGATCTCAAAGATCTCCTGCATCCGGTGCGAGACATAGATGATGGCCATGCCCGCTTCCTTCATTTCGCGGATGACGCGGAAGAGCTTTTCCTTGTCCGCGTCGGTGATGGCCGAGGTCGGCTCGTCCATGACGACCAGCCACGAATCGGCGCTCATTGCCTTTGCGATCTCGACCATCTGCATCTGGCTGACGGAGAGCGTGCGCGTCTTCTGCGCGACGTTCACCTTGAGATTCAGCTTCTGCACGAATTTTTCCGTCTCCTTCATCATCTCGCGGACGGACAAAAACAGCTTCGCCCTGCATTTTTCCTTGCCGAGGAAGGCGTTCTGCGCGATGCTCAGCTCCGGTACGAGCGCGAATTCCTGATAAATGACGGAGATGCCCAGCTTCTGCGAATCGAGCGTATTGTGGACCTCGACCGGCACGCCGTCGATCAGGATGCTGCCGCCGTCCTTCTGATAGACGCCCGAGAGGATCTTGATGAGCGTGGATTTGCCCGCGCCGTTTTCGCCCATCAGCGCGTGGACGCTGCCGGCCTTGATCTGGAACGAGATATCCTTCAGCGCCGGCACGCCCGAGAAGCTCTTTTCGATGCCGCGGAACTCCAGCACGTGCTCCTTCGTCCGCTTCATGGCCGCGACGGCCTCGTCGTTGTGCGCCTCGGCAGCCTTCGCCTTCGGCTTGAAGATCTCATGCACCGACGCGATGGCCTGATCGGCCAGCACGGCCACGAGCACGCACAGGCCCTTGATGATATAGTTCCAGAACACGGAAATATTGATCATGTTGATGCCCAGCGTGATGGTGCCCATCAGCAGGCACCCGAGGAACGTGCCCGCGATCGTGCCGACGCCGCCGAGCAGACTCGTGCCGCCGAGCACCACGGCCGTGATGACCGTAAATTCCAGACCCTCGCCCGCCAGCGGCTGCGCCGAGCCTGCGCGGCCGACGGTGATGATCGTCGCAATGCCGCACAGGATGCCCGTGATGAGATAGGTAAAGAAAATGAAGCGGTTGGAGTCGATACCGGCCGCGTGCGCGGCCCTTGCGTTGCCGCCGACGGCGTAGAGCTGCACGCCGAAGCGCAGATTCTTCACCGCCCACAGGCAGAACAGGATAAACGGCACGAGCACGCACACGCTCGTCGGAATGACGACCGGGCCGAGCGTCCACTGGCCGTTGCCGAGCCATTTGAAAATTTTGTTGGGGACCACGATGCGCACGCTGTTCATGATGAGCAGCGTCAGGCCCTTGCAGAACGTCTGCATGGCGAGCGTCGCCATGAACGCGCTGATCTTCAGATAGCCGCACAGCACGCCGTTGCACGCGCCGATGAGCGTCGAGACCGCGATGGCCGTCACGAAGCCCGCGACGGCGCCGGCCGGGGTCTCCGCGCCGACTGCGTTGATCACGACTGCGGCGACTGCGCCGCTCAGCGCAATGTTTGCACCAACAGAAAGATCGATACCGCCGCAGATGATCACGATGGTCATGCCGACCGACAGGATCGTGAATACCGCGGACTGACGGATAAGATTGGTCAGTGTCATCACATTTGCAAAATTGTTGATCGACAGGGAGAACGCAAGCAGAAATGCGAACACGATCCCCAGCAGGATCAGATACCGTTTTGCCATGGGCGACAGTTTCTCACGAGTTAACTTTGCCATATCAACCTTGCCTTCCTGCAACAGCGGGGCGAACGGGTGCTGCTGCGCTGATAAAAGAGCATCGCTCGATGTCTCTGTTTGTGCAAATATCAGAAAATGCGGGAGTCCTGCAAAAAACAGGGCCGTTTTTTAAACCGGGAGACGGAGGCGCGCCTCCGTCTCCCGGAAAAAGCCGGGGAAACGCTTACTTGGTGGGAACGAAGCTGTCGTTGAATTCCACGCGGTAGGACGCAGAGTCGACGATCTGGCGGGCCTCGTCGATGGTGACGACGGAATACGTCGTGCCGTCGATCTCGGTCAGGCCGTTGTCGTTGATGAACTGGATCATCTCGTCGCCTGCGACCTTGTAGGTCGGCAGATACTGGTCGACGGCCATCTCTTCGCCGTCAAACAGGCGGCGCGCGATGACGATGCCCCAGTAGCCCAGACGCTCGTTGCCGACAACGTTGTCAAGCAGATACTCGCCGGCTTCCAGATGGTCCAGAGAGGTCGGGTCGCCGTCGTTGGTGGAGATGGTGATGTCCGCACCGGCGTTCAGGACGCCCTGATACGCGCCGAAGCTCATACCGGAGGCGATGACGTGCATATGCAGCAGATCCGGGTTGGAGCGGCACAGGTCCTCAGCGACGGTCATGGACGTGTTGGCGTCCCACTGGCCCATACCGGTGACGAGCTTGAGGTTCGGGAAGTTGGCGATGGCGTCGGTGAAGCCCTCCTGGCGCTTTTCGGAGACGAGGTTGCCGGCGGAGCCGACGACCAGCGCGACGGAGCCTTCCTGGCCTTCATAGTACTTGCCGACGGCCATGCCGGCGAAGTATGCGTCCACATAGTCGGGGTAGATGAGGTTGTAGTTGGCGTCGGCCTCGACCTTGCTGCCTGCGGTCAGGACGATGACGCCCGCGGCGGTCGCCTCGTTGACGACGTCAACGATACCGGCCACGTCGCACGAGTCGATCCAGATGGCGTCGACGCCCTGCTGCACGAAGCCGCGGATCTGGTCGATCTGGGTGTCGATGCTGCCGTCGCAGGCCTTCCAGACCAGCTCGCAGTTGTAATCCTCGCCCGCGAGATCCGCGCCCTTCTTGATGAGGACGAGACCGGCGTCGCTGAGGTTGATGCAGGCCATGCCGATGACCATTTTCTTATCCTTGTTGCTTTCTTCCGCGGCAGGCTCCTCTGCGGCGGGTTCTTCGGCGGGCTGCTGCGCCGGCTGTTCGGCGGCGGGCTGCTCCGTCTGCGGCGTGTCGTTCTTGGTGTCGGTGCCGGATGCGCAGCCTGCGAGTACCGTCGCAAGCATGGCGAATGCGAGTACGAGCGCTAAGATCTTTTTCACTGTAGTACCTCCGTTTTTCTCATGTTATGTTTATTTCAGAGCGGATCCGCTCCAAAACACGTTACGTCTTTCCCTTCTTCTCGCGCACATTGGCGAACACGGCGTCGGTGATGATCGCGGCGAGGATCACAAGGCCCTTGATCGCCGACTGCGCGTTGACGGGGATGCTCATAAAGGTCAGGGCGTTGATGAGAACGCCCATGATGAGCGTGCCGATGATCGTGCCGCTGACGGTGCCGCGGCCGCCCATCGTGCTCGTGCCGCCGATGACGGCCGCCGCGATGGCGTCCATCATGGAGCCGCTGCCGAGGTTCGGGGAGATCTGCCCCACGCGGCTGACGGTCAGAAGCGCCGCCACGCCGAGGAACATCCCCTCGAGCACATAGACCTTGAATTTCTGCCGTGCGGTGTTGATGCCGCAGTAGCTCGCCGCGTCCTCATTGCTGCCGAGCGCATACGTCGCAACGCCCAGCCGCGTGCGGTAGAGGATCACAGCCGCGATCACGGCCATTCCGATAAAGCAGATCGTCTGGAACGGAATGACGCCGAAGACCTTGCCGCGGCCGATAAAGCCTACGCCCGGCGCGTTCAGGAACATCAGCTCGCCCTCCGAGACCCAGTACGTGATGCCTTCGGCCACGGACATCATGCCGAGCGTGGCGACGAACGGCAGCAGCTTCAGCTTTGTGATCAGAAATCCGTTCACCGCGCCGAGCGCCGCGCCGATCACGATGCACAGCAGCACCAGCAGCGCCGTATTCCCGCCGGCATTGATATGGATGATGCTTGACACGACCGCGATCATCGTCAGGCCCGTCTCCATCGCAAGGTCGATGCCGCCCGTGATCAGCACGAACATGACGCCGAGCGCCATGACGCCCTTGGCCGCATTCTGCTCCAGAATGCCGAGCAGATTGCTCAGCGTCAGGAACGAGGGATTTGCGATGGTCGCGGCGCACATCAAAATCACCAGAATGCCGATGTTGACGGCGCGGTTCCAGTCGATGTGCGCCTTCGTGCCCAGTTTGATCTTGCTCATGTCCTTACCCCCAGGTAAAATTGCGTTTGTGCCGGCGCTTACAGCTCCACGGGCATCCCGGTCTTCAGCGACTTGCGGCAGGCGTCGATGACCTTCACGGCCAGCACGGCGCGGTCGTTGTTCACGATATACGGCTTGTTGTTGATCGTCGCGTCGCAGAAGTGCAGCAGCTCCGCCTTCAACGCGCCCTGGATCTCGCCGTTGAACTCCGGCCAGTAGGTCAGCTCGGGGTAGTCCACATAGTCGTTCTTATGATAGAACTCCAGCCCCTGGCTCTTGATGTCGATATAGCCGGTCGCCTCCGTGCCGAACACGTGCGCGCGGGCCACGAAGCCCAGCGATTCGCTCGCGTGCGCCCAGAACAGGTGGATGACGGCGATGGTGCCGTTGTCAAACGTGATGGTGTTGAATGTGGCGTCGCCCTCGTTCACGGCGCGCGGGCCGTTGAACTGCCCGTTGACCTTATCGACGGCCTGTGCATAGACCTTGACGGGCTTTGCGTCGCCGGCGAAGGTGAGCATCGCCTCAAAATCATGCACGCCCATGTAGTGATACATCGAGATCGCGCCGTGCAGACGCTTCGGCACGCCGTTGGTCGACGAGCGCTCAAGATACATATTCGTCACCTGGCCGAATTCGCCGCGCGCGATCCGGTCGGCCATGATCTGATACTTCGGGTCGAATTTCAGGACCTGTCCGACCATCATGCGCGTGCCGTGCTCTTTGACGAGCGCCATGATCTTGTCGGCCGTCTCGCCGTCCTGCGCGATGGGCTTTTCCAGCAGCAGCGCCTTGCCTGCCTCGATGACGGGCTTGGCCGCGTCGTAGTGGAAATGCTCCGAAACCGCGACGCTGCACGCATCGAGCTCGCCGCCGATCTCGCGGAGCATCTGCTCCGTGTCATAGAACGCGCGGCACTGCGCCGCGCCGGGCGCGCGATGGGCGTTGATGTCCGCGGCCAGCGCGTCGGCCATCTCGTGGTTGAAGTCGCAGACCGCGACCAGCTCCGCATTGGGCAGCGCCTCATAGATGTGCGCGTGGTTGCCGCCGAAATAGCCGCAGCCGATCACGGCCACGCTCAGCATTTTCGTATCTTTCATCGTTATTTCCTCCTGTTTCTGCGTTTTGCAGTCATTTCACGACCATCCGGAAATCGATAAATCGCGGCGGCCGGCAGTTTTCCTTCACATAAGCCTCCGCTTCGGCGGGCGTCATGGTGTTGCCCGGCTGCATCAGAAGCCTGCGCACGTGATATTTTGCATACAAATCCGTGAGCGTATTGTCGCCCTCGCGGATGCAGGCGATATCGCGCGTAAAGATCGACTCGATCAGCGCGAAGTCCGGTTCGGGCAGCTCGACCGTCGCAAGGCCCGCCTGCATCGTCAGCCTGTCCTGGCTGCGCAGCGTTTCGGGCAGCGCCTGATAGAACGTCCACGCCTTTTCATACTGTCCGGTCTTCAGCAGCAGATCCATCAGCTCCTCCGAGAAGCCCTTGTCGATCCGGTGCTGCTCCAGCGCCACAGCCTCTTCCATCAGCGCCGTGGCCGCTTCGGCCTCGCCCTTCAGCTTCGCGTCATACGCCAGATTGCGCAGCGCGAACGCCGACCGGCGCATCCGCAGCGAAATTTCCCACTGCTCGACGCCCTCTGCGCGCCGGCCGAGCTCATAGAGCATCACGCCCAGATGCAGCCGCGCCAGATAGTGGTCGCCGCCGGGTTTTTTGAGACTCTGCTCCAGAAGCGGCAGGAAATTCGGGTCGACCATCCAGCTCGGCGGCGCGATCGACGGATCCGTCTCGGGCATCACGCCCGTCTGCATCAGATCCAGCCACGGCTGCTGCGCTTCGCCGAGCGTTTCATCCGGGAATTCCATGCTGCCCGGGATCCGCCCGCCGCGCTTTTTCTCCAGCGCGCCCCATCCGGAGCCTGCGGACAGGATCTGCGTCACCGGCAGCATCGCCTTTTTCTCAAACTCCCGGTCGAGCGCGGCGACGTGCGCCGCGGGCATCGCCCGGCGCACCTGTTCCCGGATGAACGCCTGCGCCTTCGCGTAATCCTCGTCATACGCCGCGTCAAACGCCTCCGCATACGTCTCGCCGATGGCCTGCGTAAACGTCCAGCGCGTGTTCGCGGGGATGTAGATCGAGTTCAGCTGCGTCGGCGCAAGACCGGCCTGCAGCTCCACATAGTTTCCCTCTTCCCTGTTCGCCAGATACTCGCACCAGCGCTGGCCGCCCTCGTGCGTGCCCCAGCAGAACATTTTGCGGTAGCGCAGCGGCAGCGTGGACGTCTCATAGAACACGCGGCCCGTCTCATAGATCGCCGCGCTCCAGCACGCCTCGATGTCCGCCGGGTTCTGGAAGAAGAACTCGTTGGAATACGTCGCGTTGGCGGGATAGGTCGAATCCTTGCCCGGCAGCGTCGGCAGCATCGGCAGCTTCGTGCGGCCGAAGACACGGATGGGGTTCGTGTTGTCGGAGATGCTGTCCGGGTCGAGATAGATGACGTCCTGCGTTCCGGAGAACACGCGCAGCTTTTGCGTCGCCTGAATGGCGATGTTGCTCCACCAGTACATCGACTGCGGCGCATCGTCCTGGTTGAAGATGCTCACCTTTGCGTAAACGGCGCTTTCGCCGTCGGGCAGATGGAAATCGATCTGCACGAACAGGCGCTTCATGCGCTCGAACTCATACATTCTGAGGAATTCCTCGCCGTCGTCCGCGCGGACCTTTGCGAAGAAGACGGGGCTTGCGCTGTAGACCACATGGCCGTACTGCGCGCAGTTCCATTCCACGCCGCCCGAGAACCAGGCGTTGCGGATGCCGAGATTGGCGGGCTGGAAGACCGGATTGGTGTAGAGGATCTCCCTGCCCGTCTGTTTGTTTTTCAGCGACCACAGCCGTCCGCCCTGTCCGGGCAGAAACGTCGCGGTCAGTTTATCGTTTTCCAGAACGGCTGCCGGCAGCTCGATCTGCTTTTTGTTTCTGTCGTATTTATCGATCATCCGGTACGGCAGCACACGGAAGCCCGTGTTCGCGCCCAGCAGCTTCTCCTCCTCCGGCAGCAGCGTGCCGTTGCCCTTCGAGGGCTTATCCGCCTCCGCATCGCGGAAAACGGGCAGCGGATTGTCTCCCTGCACCTTCGTGCCAAGGATCGACAGCGTATCCATTTTGATCTTCATGTCTGCTCCTCCGTAATCGGGCCCTTCGGCCGCATATCGGGGCATTCGTTTCAAATGCCGCGAGATTTGCAAATTTTTATCCTTCCCGGCTTTTACAAATTTCACCGTATCCGAACGTGAATTCCACTTTGCCCGGCGAGTTCAGTATATTTTTTTTGCACTTGCCCGTCAAGCAATTTCGGGCAATAGAATATTTTTAGACAAATTACTGAATGGTTTTGACAATTCATCCGCTCTCCAGGCGTTGGCCCCGGCTGTTTTTGTGCACAATGAATAGAAAGCCCCCGCAGCGGAGCGTTCCGCCGCGGGGGTCTGCTTTTTTATTTCGGCATGTGTACCATTTTACACAAGCCTCTGCCATATTTGTCTATTTTTATACTTTTTGCGCTCAGCGCAGGGACTTGACATACTCCGTCGGCGTGATGCCGAAGTAGCGGCGGAACTGCTTGGAAAAGTGCTGCGCACTGGAAAAGCCCATCGTTTTTGCGATGTCTCCCATCGACAGCTCCCCTTCCCGCAGCAGCGTCTTGCACTCCTCCAGACGGATGCGCGCGATGTACTTTCCGGGCGGCAGACCGATATGGCTGTTGAAGATGCGGTAGAGATACGACACGCTCACATGGACCGAGTCGGCCAGCTCCTCGAGCGTCATCTTCTCGCGGATGCGCTGCGAGATGATCTGCACCGCCGTGTCCACGATGCGGTTTTCCGCGCAGGCCGTCGACGGCAGCGACAGCTTCGGCTCATGCGCCTGCTCCTCGCTGTGCGACGCGCGCATCAGCTCGATCAGCAGGATCCGCAGCAGCGACTCCAGATAGTCGTAGGAATAGAGATTCTGGTTGTCGCGTTCCTGTAACATCAGGCGGATCGTGGCCTTCAGATTTGACGGCAGCGTCAGCTTCCGGTTGACGATGCCCGGCAGAACGGCACTTTTCATCGAGAACGAGAGCGTCAGAAAGCTCACCGTGTTGTCCGCGTACTGAATATGCCAGTCGTTGCTGCCGATGATCATCAGATCCTGCTGTTCGAGCAGATAATCCTGTCCGTTGACCACGTTGTGCAGTTTTCCCTTGTCCACATACACCATCTCATACGGCTCGTGGCGTTCGCCGCGGAAATAAAAGTCGCGCGCGCTCTCCTGATAGAAAAACGTGTACAGCTTTTCGCACTCCATCTGCGGCAGATAGGCGTGCAGCGACTCCGCGCGCACGAACGATACCGGCTCGGCCGGCGCGTCGTTCGGCAGGAAGAAGCTGACCGTACACGTATTGCGCAGCGGGATGATGGAAAAGCGCACGCCCGGATGCAGCGCGACGCTCCGGTCGAGATAGAACGTCTGCGTGTTCTGCGCATCCTGCGCGTCGTAGAGCACCAGCAGCGACATTCCGCTCTGATAGTCCAGGATCCATGTCCCGTCCGTCTCATAGCAGCCGATCTGCTCGCCGCTCTCAAAGGAGAGCGTCTGCTCGAACATCCCCTTTTTCTGTTCCGATCCGTCTGACAGCACCGTGCCGTAGCCGCGCAGCACGATATTTCCAAGATTCTGCGTCTGCATGATCCGTCCTCCCTTTCTCCGCATCTTTTATATATTTATTATACACGTTTTTTGAAAATCATCAAGTTTTGCACCGAATTGCGCAAAATTTGTCCATCCTTCTCCTATATGGCGCTCTCCCATTGCAATTTCAGAATCGAGTCAATAAGATGAAAACGCGGCCCGGAGCGGCCGCAGCCCTGCACATTCGCATCGATTCTGAAATTTCAACAGGAGGTATCCTGCCATGCAGCGGACACAGCCGTCACTCGTTATCATGGCCGCCGGGATGGGCAGCCGCTTCGGCGGTCTCAAGCAGATCGCGCCTGTCGACCCGGAGGGTCATCTCATCATCGACTTTTCTCTCTATGACGCATGGCGCGCGGGCTTCCGCGACGCCGTGTTCATCATCACGCGCGCGATGGAGGCTGATTTCCGCGCCTGCATCGGCGACCGCATGGAGCGGTACTTCCGTGTCCGCTATGTCTATCAGGAGCTCGACCGCCTCCCGGACGGCTTCGCCGTCCCCGCAGGACGCACAAAGCCCTGGGGCACGGGCCACGCGCTCGCCTGCTGCAAGGGCACGGTCGACGGCCCCTTTGCCGTCATCAACGCCGATGATTTCTACGGCCGCACCGCGTTTTCCGAGATCTACGACTTCCTCGCCGCACAGCACGGCGAACACAGCTACGCCATGGTCGGCTATCGCCTGCGCAACACGCTCACGGAGTTCGGCTCCGTCGCGCGCGGCGTCTGCGAGATCGAAAACGGCCTTCTGACCGGCGTCACCGAGCGCGCAAAGATCTTCAAAAAGGGCGCGCACGCCGAATACACCGAGGATGGCGCGCACTTCTTCCCGCTGCCCGGCGACACGATCGTTTCCATGAACATCTGGGGCTTCTCCGCACAGATGCTCGACGAGCTCTGGACCCGGATGCCGGCCTTCCTGCGCACGGGCCTCGCCGAAAATCCCCTCAAATGCGAGTATTTCCTGCCGTTCGTCGTCAACGAGCAGCTGCGCGATCACACCGCCGCAGTCACGGTGCTTCCCTGCAACGAAGCCTGGCACGGCGTCACCTACCGTGAGGATCTCGCCGCCGTCAAGACCGCCGTCGCGGATATGAAGGCGCGCGGCGTCTATTCGGAGGGCCTCTGGACATGACGCAGCAGCTTGTACAGATCCTCGGCGCCTTCCGCCTTGCGGGCGCGCCCGCCTCCTGCGAGCCTTACGGCTGCGGGCACATCAACGAAACGGCGCTCGTCGTGACCGATCGCGGCCGCCGCTATATCCTGCAAAAGATCAACCGCTTCACGTTCCGCGACGTCGCCGGCCTGATGGCGAACATCCGCGCCGTCACCGAGCACCTGCGCCGCAAAACCTCCGACCCGCGCGCAGTCCTGACGCTCGTGCCGACGCACGGCGGCGAAAGCTATCTGCACGCGCAGGGCGAATACTGGCGCGTATACGACTTTGTAGAGGACACGCTCTGCCTTCAGCTTCCGGAGACAGACGACGATTTCTACCAGAGCGCCGTCGGCTTCGGCACCTTCCAGCAGCTGCTCACGGATTTCCCTGCGCAGCAGCTGCATGAGACGATCCCGAATTTCCACAACACGCCCGACCGCTACCGCATCTTCCGCGAGACGCTCGCGCGTGACCCGATGGGCCGCGCCGCGCAGATCGGCCCCGAGATCGACTTCGTCCTGGCGCGCGAAAAAGAGATGTCCGCCATCCAGACCGCGCTCGCCTCGGGCGATCTGCCGCTGCGCGTCACGCACAACGACACCAAGCTCAATAACGTCCTGCTCGACGCGAAAACGCGCAGAGCGCTGTGCGTCATCGACCTCGATACCGTCATGCCGGGCTCCGCGCTGTATGATTTCGGCGATTCCATCCGCTTCGGCGCGGCGACCGCCGTGGAGGACGAGTGCGATCTTTCCAAAATGGAGATGAGCCTCGACCGCTACCGCGTCTTCACGCGCGGGTATCTGCGCTCCTGCCCCGGTCTGACCGCGAAGGAGCTGGAAATGCTCCCAATGGGCGCAAAAACCATGACGATGGAGTGCGGCGTGCGCTTTTTGACTGATTATCTCGACGGCGACCATTACTTCTCCATCCACCGCGACGGGCAGAATCTCGACCGCGCGCGCACGCAGTTCAAGCTCGTGCAGGACATGGAGCGCAAGTGGCCGCAGATGCACAACATCATTGAGGAGGAAACGCCATGAACGTGCTTGTGACCGGCGGTGCCGGTTATATCGGCAGCCACACCTGCGTGGAGCTGCTGGAAAACGGCTATACGCCCATTGTCATCGACAATCTCAGCAATTCAAATCCCGAGAGTCTGCGCCGCGTCGCGCAGATCACCGGCAAGCCCGTGGAATTCATCGAGGGCGACGTGCGCGACGAAGCGCTGCTGGAGCAGATCTTTTCGACCCACGATATCGCCTGCGCCATCCACTTTGCAGGGCTCAAGGCCGTCGGCGAATCGGTCGAAAAGCCGCTGGCCTATTATCAGAACAATCTTGACGCCACCATGACGCTCTGTCAGGTCATGGCGCGCCACCACGTCACGCGCATCATCTTCTCCTCCTCCGCGACCGTCTATTCCGGTGACAACGAGATGCCCCTGCGCGAAAGCTCCAGAACCGGAAACTGCACCAATCCCTACGGCTGGACAAAATACATGGGCGAGCAGATCCTGCGCGATATCGCCAAAGCCGACGAAGCATGGTCCGTCGTCAATCTGCGCTACTTCAACCCCGTCGGCGCGCACCCGAGCGGCAGGATCGGCGAACATCCGAACGGCATTCCCAACAATCTCATGCCCTATATCTCGCAGACCGCCATCGGCCGGCGCGACCATCTGAACGTCTTCGGCAACGACTATCCCACGCCCGACGGCACCGGCGTGCGCGATTATATCCACGTCGTCGATCTGGCCCGCGGCCACGTCGCGGCCATCCAATATCTTATGCGCCACACCGGCGAAGCCATTTTCAATCTCGGCACCGGCCACGGCTACAGCGTGCTCGATATGGTCCGCGCCTTTGAAGCGGCGAACCATGTCCGCATTCCCTATGCCATCGCCGGCCGCCGGCCGGGCGATCTTGCCGTCTGCTATGCGGACCCGGCGAAAAGCACCGCGGAGCTCGGCTGGAAGGCGGAATACGAGCTTGCCGAGATGTGCCGCGACAGCTGGAACTGGCAGCGTCAGAATCCCAACGGATATGAACCGTAAGGAGGCAGTCATGAACTATCTTGGTATCGAATACTCCGTCAGAAATATGCCCGCGCTGGATGCGGGGTTCATCCCGTTCGGCGTCTGGGCGAAGGCGTATCTGCAAGAAGCGGATCGCCCGTTCCGGATCGCCGTCGAACGCGACCACGGCAA
>CAKUOS010000042.1 GCA_934670025.1 uncultured Oscillospiraceae bacterium | reverse complement strand
CGTTGCGGGACTTGGTGAAGTCGACCTTGTTCTCGACGACGTTGCGCACGCCGACCGCGGAGATCATGCCGTAGAGGACCAGGCTGACGCCGCCGATGGTGCCGCCGGGCATGGAGGAGATGATGGCCGCGAACTTCGGGCTGAAGGAGAAGAGCATGGCCAGGACCGCCGCGATGCGGATGACGCGCGGGTCATAGATGCGGCTGAGGGCGAGGACGCCGGTGTTTTCGCCGTAGGTGGTGTTGGCCGGCGCGCCGAAGAGCGCCGCGAGGGTCGTTGCCAGACCGTCGCCCATTAGGGTGCGGTGCAGGCCCGGGTTTTCAATGTAGTTGCGGTCGCAGGTGGAGGAGATGGCGGAGACGTCGCCGATGTGCTCGACCATGGTGGCAAGCGAGAGGGGAACGATGGTGACGACGGCGGTGATGAGCTGGTGCGTGTCGACATTGCCGGAGGCGAAGAGGCCGAAGACGGTCTGCTCCATCTTGATGGGCAGCGCGAACCATGCGGCATTCGAGACGTTGGCGGCGAGGTTGGCGCGGACGTCCGCGTCGACGATGACGGCCAGGACATAGGAGCCGATGACGCCGAGGAGGATCGGGATGATCTTGATCATGCCCTTGCCCCAGATGTTGGCGGCGACGATGATGAGGATGGCCACGATGGCGATCCACCAGTTGCCGGTGCAGTTATTGATGGCGGAGGAGGAGAGGTTCAGGCCGATGGCGATGATGATGGGGCCGGTGACGATCGGCGGGAAGAAGCGCATGACCTTTTTGGCGCCGAAAGCCTTGAACAGGGTGGCGAGGATGACGTAGACAAGACCTGCGCACGCGACGCCGAAGCAGGCGTAGGGCAGCATCTCGTGGTTCGGCTGGCCGTCGATCATCGGGGCGATGGCCGCGTAGCCGCCGAGGAAGGCGAACGAGGAGCCGAGGAAGGCGGGAACCTTGCCGCCGGTGATGAGGTGGAACAGCAGCGTGCCGAGACCGGCAAACAGCAGCGTGTTGGCGACGTCGAGGCCCGTCAGGATGGGGACGAGGACCGTCGCGCCGAACATGGCGAACATATGCTGGAAGCCGAGCAGCAGCATACGGCCCTTGCCGAGCTGCCGTGCGTCGTAGATGCCCTCTTCGGGGATTTTCTTTTTACCCATGATTGTTCTCCTTTCTTCTCGTCGTCTTTACCGGTCGGCGCGGAAGGCCATAAAAAAAGGAATCGTGAAATCTGAAAAATCAGAATCACAATTCCTGATGCAAAAGCGAATACCGCGCCGGCGAAACAGGTTCCCCGGCAAAAACAAAAGCGGAAGTACACGTTTTGATAAAACCGGCGGTTCTCATCATTCTGCGCACTTCCTTTCCGTAAACTCACTGGAGGGCATTATACCGGCTGGCGCGCAAAATTACAAGTGTGGGTTTTGTCGAAAAAATCGGAATAAATGCATTGCAGTTTGGACATATCAACAAATTTACTCCAGCTCGTCGAGCGTGAGCTGGAAACTGTCCAGAAAATGGGCCATGAAATAGTCGAGGCAGGGCAGGTGCATCTCGCACAGCGCCTGGCGCGTCTGCCGCGCGGCGGCCTCGAATTCCGAGTTGCCGGCCTTGAGCTCTTCGACGCATTTGATATATGCCGAGAGCTTGTCCGCAGCCTTGACGATCTGCGCAACGGAGGGGTCGGACTCGAACAGCAGCGGCCGGTAGCCGTCTTGCAGCTCGGGCGGGAGAAGATCGAGGAGCTTTTGACAGCTGACGGCCTCGATCCGCTTATAGGCGGTCCGGATCTCGGGGTTATAATACTTGATCGGCGTGGGAAGATCGCCGGTGAGGATCTCCGACGCATCGTGGAACAGCGCGGCCGACGCGCAGCGGTCGGGATCGAGATCCTCACCGAGGATGTCGCGGCCGATCATCGCAAGACCGTGCGCGAGCACGGCGACCATATGGCTGTGCTCCTGAATATTCTCCTGAAACGTGTTGCGCATGAGGCCCCAGCGGCCAATGTAGCGCATCCGGGAAATGAGGGCGAAAAAGCGGTGCTGCATGAGAAAAAACTCCTTTTTACGAAATGAGGGACGTTTGCTTCCACTTGCCGCGGAAGAAATGCGCGTAGCAGACGAGGAGCGTCACGGTCCAGGCCATGGCCTGGCTCCACCAGATGGCCGTATAGCCGAAGGCGGCGGTCTGGTGCAGGCTGTAGGCGAACACGACGCGAAGACCCAGCGCAAGAAGCGCGTAGAACGTGGAGTGGAAGCCCTCGCCCACGCCCTGGAACATACCGTTGGCCGGGAAATAGACCGCGAAGATGGGCATGGCCAGCGCCGAGGCCAGAAGATGCTGCCGGCAGATGGCCGCGGCCGCCGCGTCAAGGCGGAACGCGCCGATGATGAGGGAAATGCCCGCGATCTGGCACAGGCACAGCGCGCACGTCATGAGCGCCGAGGCCAGAACGCCCTGTCCGAGGCCCCGGGATACGCGGTCGGCGCGCTGCGCGCCCATGTTCTGCCCGGCGTAGGTCGCCATGGTGTTCTGGATGCCGACGATGGGGATCATGAGGATATTTTCCATACGGCTGGCGACGGTGTAGGAGGCGATCATGCTCTCGCCGTAGCTGTTGACGAGCCGCTGCAAAAACAGGAAGCCGCAGGAGACGATGGACTGCTGGATGGCCATCGGCGCGCCGACGGCGAGGATGCGGCCGGCGATGTGCGGATCCATGCGCAGCTCGCGCGCGGAAAAGCGCAGGAGGTCATATTTGCGGTACATATAGGCAAAGCCGATGACGCAGGAGGCGATCTGCGACAGGACGGTGGCGATGGCCGCGCCGGCGACGCCCATATGAAGGCCCGCGACGAACAGCAGGTCGAGAATGACGTTCATGACCGACGAGACGAGCAGGAAATAGAGCGTGGCCTTGCTGTCGCCCAGCGCGCGCAGGAGCGCGGCGACGATGTTATAGCCGAACTGGAACACGAGGCCCGCGGCGTAGATGCGGAAATAGAGCGTCGAAAGCGCGAGAAGGCTCGCGGGCGTGCCGAGGAAGGAACCGAGCAGCAGCTGCGCGCTGGCAAGACCGACGGCCGACATCAAAAGGCCCATGAGGAGCATGAGGACGATGGCGCTCGATGCGTAGCGGCGCAGCTCGTCCAGCCGGCCGGCGCCGAAAAACTGCGAAATGAGAACGCCCGCGCCGATCGAAAAGCCAATGGCAAGCGCGGTAAAGAGGATGGTCAGCGACGCGCAGGCGCCGACGGCCTCGAGCGCGGTCTGGCTTTCGAAATTGCCGACGATGATGGTGTCGGCGGTATTATACAGCTGCTGTAAGAGGTTGCCCGCCATGATCGGCAGCGCAAATTGCAGGATCAGCTTCCACGGCGTGCCGCGGGTGAGGTCTTTGGTCATGATGTTCTCTCCAGATCGAATAGTCTTTATATTCTAACACAAAAAGAAATGCTTGTAAATCGCAGGATGCGACTTGATAATCCTCTAACCCTGTAGTATAGTAGGTTAAAAGAAGCGAAAGCGAGGGACAAGCGTATGATGATCTCCAGCAAGGGCCGGTACGCGCTGCGCGTGATGATCGATCTGGCCGAGCATACGGAGGAGGGATATATCCCGTTACAGACGATCGCCGCACGGCAGGGGATCTCGGAGAAGTATCTGGAAAGCATTCTGGCTGTTTTAAGCAAGGCGAAGCTCCTGGACGCACTGCGCGGCAAGGGCGGCGGATACCGCCTGTGTAAACCGGCGAAGGACTATACAGCGCTGGAGATCCTGCGGCTGACGGAGGGGACGCTGGCCCCGGTGACGTGTCTGGAGTCCGGGCAGAGCTGCGAAAATGCGGAGGTCTGCCGCGTGATGCCGCTGTGGCAGGGACTCGACCGGCTGATCGAGGAATATCTGGGAGGCTATACGCTCGAGGCGCTGGTGGAAATGGGAAAAAGATAAAATGAACGGGTACGGCGCAAGCCGTACCCGGTTTTTATGCCTGCGGCCCCTACAGAAGGTGTTCCGTCAAAGCCGTTTCTGACTATTTGCGGATGGAAAGCTCCAGCAGGCAGAGCGTTTCGTGCAGGCGGCTGTAGAAACCGGACGCGGTGCGCGGCAGCGGCTCGGGCTCCTGATACCAGTCGCACGGCTCGAGCGCGGCGCTGCCGAACGCGCGCGCAAAGCGCGCGCCGAGGCCGATGGACTCGGCATAGGGGAGGATCTTGTAGAAATACTGTCCGTCCTGCTGCAAGCGGCCGAGCAGATGCTTCTGCGAGACGCGCAGAAGGAAGCGGCGGTAGCTCAGCGCCTGCGTGATGACCTCCGCGCCGAAGGCGGTACGGCGGCCGCCGTGCATCGTCAGAACGCCCACGAGCAGCAGGCACGCGACGACGAGCAGGACGGCGAGCAGACCCTCGCCGAAGGCGGCTGCCGCGAGGAGCGTTGCCGCGCTCAGCGCCGCCGCGGCCAGCATCGGCCTGCGGCCGAGGTAATACGCCGACGGCGCGTAAACGATCACGCCCGACAGCACGCCGCCGAGCACGAAAACGAGCAGCAGCAGGACCCAGCGGACAAAGCCCGCCGGGAGCAGCGGGCTGATGGCCTCGGCTGCGGCCAACGCGCCGGCCAGGATGACGAGCGCGCGGGAAATGAGCGGATTGCCGCTCGATTTCTGATAGAGCTTATGCGTCCAGGCGCGGCGGAGCATCGTGTCGGCGGCCTCGGCCGTGCGCTTGTAGAGGAGGCTTGCGCCGTCGCACACGTCGCCCTGGGAGAACAGATGCTCAAACAGGCGCACCTCGGCCGGGCGGCGTTCGTTGCCCATGTACACGCGGCGGCGGAGCGTCACGACGCCGTTTTTGCCGCAGGAGATGGTCAGATAGCCGAGACTGGCCCAGTGGCAGACGAGCATATTGAACGGGATCTGCGCGCCGCAGAGCAAAAACGGCAGATCGCTCGGCGCGGCCGTGTCCGGCGGAAGGATGCGCGTGCCGGGATGCAGCGGCTCCGACCGCAGGGCAAGGAACCAGTAGCCCACGGACAGAAGCAGCAGGAGCACGATGACCGTCATGCCGACCCGGCTGAACGAGAGCGAGGTATACGCGCCCGAGAAATAGCCCGCGTCCAGCGAAAGCGTCATCTCCAGCGATTCGTGATCCTTCAGTCCTGCGGCGATCGTGCCGCTGATGAGCGACTCGGAGACGTCAAGGTCCATATAATCCGAGATGACGTCATCGTAATAGCCGCTGACGAAGGACGGATAGGACGTGAAGGGCTTCGGCATGGCGACGGTAAACTGGTATTTTTCGATGGGATAGGCCCACTTCGCGCTCAGAAGCGGCAGGCGCAGCTGCTGCGCGCCGTCGGCCTCGCTGGCCAGGTTTGAGATGGTATACTGCACGGTAAAGGTGCGCGAGCCGGTGAAGCCTGCGCTGTCTGTCAGGACGAGGACGGGGCAGTCGCCGTCGGTCTGCTTCTGCGCGTCGTAGCCCGCGACGCTCGCGCGCTTTGCTCCGGGCACCAGCGGAAAGCGCAGCTGCGTCTCGGCGCCGGTAATTTGCAGGGTAAAGGTCTGCGTGACGCTGCACGAGCCGCTGCCGGTGAGCGTGCAGTCGGTTTTCATCTCCGTGATCGAAGTGTCGGCGGCGCGGACCGCCGCGGACAGCGCGAACAGGCAGACTGCAAGCAGCAGCAGCCGTCGGATCCGCTTCATGAAATCACCTCTGGTGTATAGTGTATATAATCTCTTCTAATCTACCATATTTTCCGCACGTTTGCAACCGCGCGGGCGCAAAGAAACGGTGCGCGCAGGATAAAGAAGCGGGTGCGCACCCGGCGGGAACAGACTGGTATGATGGAAGAATCTTCTGTGACAGAGCAGCGGGGAAAGAGTGAAGGGGGCAAAAAGCCCCCTTCGCGTTCAATCAGGCAGTTTTAGAACTTTTTAAAGTTCTAAAACTGGGCGCAGCCTGTCGAAAAGACCTTTTCGACAGGCTGCGCACCCGGCGGGTATCGTATGGGTTCAGCTCAGCCTGCGGATATAGCCCGCGCCGAGGATGCGGCTGTAATAGACCTCGTCGCCGATAGAGAACGTGTCTGTGCGGGAAAAGCCCTGCGCCTCGCAGCTCTGGCCGCCGACGTCGACCGTCAGGGGCGAGAGCGAAGTGACGACAGCCGGGCGGCTGGTCGTGACGAGGACGACGTCGAAGGCGTGGTCGCCGTCGTGATCGATGACGGTGATCTTATCGTTGGCCGTCACGGCGTTCAGGATGTCTGCGGAGGAGGGCGCGTAGTTGTAATAATACTGCGTGCTGTCGGTCAGGCGGAAGCCGCCGCCGGCGCAGATCTCCCGGAGCAGCGAAGCCTCGGCGAAGGTGTAGTACGTCTCGTCGACCGCGTAGCACGGCACGCCGAAGACCTTGCCGTCTTTGACGTAGATATCGACGCTGCGGCCAAGCAGCGACAGATCGGTCGAGATGGGGAATTCCTTGTGCCCGGCGAGCTTTGTGACGCCCGCGGCGAGCTTGCCGCCGGTGGTGAGGTCGGCGCATTCGTTGCCGGTGAGCGTTGCGGTGTAGCGCGTCAGGCCGAAGCGGATCTCAAAATACGACATGGGGTTCATCAGCGCGTCGAGCACGTAGCGCTGATCGCCCTCGGCCGCGGCGTCGGCGACCTTGGGGCAGAGCATGGCGTTATAGATGAGCAGGCACGCATCGTCGCGCGAGGCGGCGGTGTCGTACCCGGCGGTCAGGCCCGTGTAGATGCCGCGCGTGAAGGCGTCTTCGTCGACGTTCGCGGCCCAGTTCACGCCGACATAGCGCGAGGCGTCTTCGCCGAGGATGACGAGGAGCATTTTGGCAAGCTCACGCAGCGTGACGCTGTCGGTCGGGCGGAAGCGGCCGTTGTCGCCGGCGATGATGTTCTGCTCGGTGCAGTAGGCGATATACGGCGCGGCCCAGGAGGTCTGCGCGTCGTAGAACGGGACGTAGGTCTGGGTCGTTTCCTGTTCAGGCTCGGCCGTGGACAAAAGCGCCGTCAGCTTGGCGATCTCTTCGCGCGAGATGGCCTTTTCCGGGCCGAAGCTGCCGTCGGAATACCCGGAGATCAGACCGAGGTCATAGAGCATACGCACGGCGTTATAGTTGCGGATGCTGCTCTGGTCGGTGAAGCCGGCGTCATCCGCCGCCGCGCACGGCAGAACGAGCGAACACGCGAGCACCGCGGCCAGAAGCACGCAGAGGATTTTTTTCAAGGCGAGGCCCCCTTCCCGGACAAGGCTGGAAATAATACTGATCCCAGTATAAGCGGGCGGATGCGCGATTGCAAGCAGACGGCGGGGTTTGTAACAAAACTGTAATGGAAGCGGCCAAAATCCGCACGAATCTGGAAAAATATATACAAACGCCCGGGCCGGCAGATGACGGTCCGGGCGTTGTGCATGGGCGTTATTTCACGGTGATGAGCTCAAATTCGTCGCTGCCGAGGCCGATCTTTTTGCCGTGCTCGATGAGATCCTGCCAATGGGTATTGTCATGCGCGGCGTGGAAATGGTCTTCCTCGTGCTCGCTGCCGAGGTCGGTGATGGCGCAGTTCGGCATGACGGGCTGCCGGTTGACGGCCTCGGCGCAGGCCAGGTCGATGGCGACCGGGTCGAGCGAGGCGAACATACCGACGTCCGGGACGATGGCAACGTCGTTTTCCGCGTGGCAGTCGCAGTTCGGCGAGACGTCGCGGACGATGTTGATGCAGAAGCTCGGGCGGCCGTCGACGACGGCCTTGGCGTATTCGGCGATCTTGCAGTTGAGAATTTTGACGCTGGCGTCAAAATTCGGCTGGATGGCGTCTTTGGGACACATGGCGATGCAGCGGCCGCAGCCGACGCAGTTGTTCTGGTCGATATGACACTTTTTGTTTTCGATCTGCGGGCCGTTGTGCGCGCAGATCTTTGCGCACGCGCCGCAGCCGACGCAAAGGTCCGTCTCGACATACGGCTTGCCGTCGGCGTGCATGGCCATCTTGCCCGCGCGCGAACCGGAGCCCATGCCGAGGTTTTTGAGCGCGCCGCCGAAGCCGGCCGCTTCGTGGCCCTTGAAGTGCGCAAGCGAGACGACGATATCGGCGTCCATGATGGCGCGGCCGATGCGCGCGGTCTTGCAGTATTCGCCGTTTGCGACCGGGACTTCGATGTCGTCCGAGCCCTTGAGCCCGTCGGCGATGATGACGTGGCAGCCCGTGGAGAAGGGCGTATAGCCGTTTTGATAGGCGGTGTCGATATGCTCGAGCGCGTTTTTGCGGCTGCCGACGTAGAGCGTGTTGCAGTCGGTCACGAACGGCTTGCCGCCGCGTTCCTTGACGAAATCGGCCACGACCTTCGCGTAGTTCGCGCGCAGGAACGACAGATTGCCGAACTCGCCGAAGTGCAGCTTGATGGCGACGAATTTGCCGTCAAAGTCGAACGATGCGAATTCGGACGTTTCCAGCAGCTTACGGAGCTTGTCGAGCTGGCTTTTGCCCGGACGGCAGCGGAAGTCGGAAAAATAAACTTTGGAAGGTGCCATGCCTTGTTCCTCCATATCGTTTTGATTGCAGAGCGTATTTTAGCGCAAAAATTCGGGATTGTCAAATTTTTCGCGGATCGAACAGGTAATTTTGCAGGCTGAAGCCCGCGGTGAACGGCCGCATGAAGTTCCAGTAGCCGAGACCCAGGAGGCCGAATTCCTCCGGGAGGCGAAATTTGGCAAGCGCGCTGCGCGGATCCTCAAACCAGACCTCGTGCAGCTGCCCGGGCGCGTCGAGATAGGTGAAATACGGCGTCTGGGCCGTGTCGCCAAAGAGGATCTCCGCGCCCATCTGCGCCGCGAGCAGCGGCGCGGCCTCGTTGCCGATGGACTGCGCGCGCGTCTGCCCGGCGGCAAAGGGAAGCGTCCAGTCGTAGGCGTAATTCGGGAAGCCGAGGAGGATCTTCGCGGGATCGATCTGCGTGACGGCGAAGGAGACGACGCGCCGCACCGCGTCGATGGGCGCGACCGCCATCGGCGGGCCATAGGTGTAGCCCCATTCATACGTCATGAGCAGCACGGCGTCGCAGGCTGCGCCGACGGCGGCGTAATCGTGCCCCTCGTAGAGCGTGCCGCGCTGAGAGGCGGACGTTTTCGGCGCGAGCGCGGCGATGAGCGGCCAGCCGTACGGCGCGAGACGGCCGCGCAGATACGACAGAAATTCGGCGTAGGCCGCGGCCAGCTCCGCGCCGAGGTATTCAAAGTCCACGTCAAGCCCTTCGTAGCCGCGCAGCTGCATCTGCGCGAGGACGGCGTCGGCGAGCGTTTTTTGAAGCGCTCCGTTTTGCAGGAGCACGCGCGCCTGCGCGCTCGAGAAGACGCCGTCCTCCGTCAGCGTCGACAGGTGCAGAAACGGCTGCACGCCGTAGATTTGCGCCAGACGGACGAGCGGCTCGTCATCCGGGACGACGAGCGCACCGCTTGCCGTAAAGCCGTAGGTAAACGGCATCAGCGCGCCGGCATACGGCAGGATGCCGCGCAGGACGGCTTCGTCCACATACGGGTACACATATCCGGCGGCGAAGGCCGGGTACGGCTGCGGTGAGTGCTCAAGCCGCGTGACGAGCACCTGGCCGGGATAGATGCGCGTGCTGCCCGAGAGGTTCGGGTTCATGCGGAGGAGCGAGAGAACGTCCGTCCCGGCGGCCGCGGCGAGGGAATAGAGCGTATCGCCGGGACGGACCGTGATGGTTTCCTGCGGAGAAAGAACGAGCAGGCACTGGCCCACGGCGAGCCGGTACGGCTCGCGCAGGCCGTTATAGCGCGCGAGAAATCCCGGCGCGACGGAAAGCGCCCGGCCGATCGAATAGAGCGTATCGCCGGGCTGCACCACGTAAAGCTGCAAAAGACCACCCTTTGCAGTCTATGCGCCCGCGGGCGCTTGTGTTCCGGAGCGCGGTGTGGTATAACTATCGAAAAACGGGAGAAAACAGGAGGAAACGGCGATGGATCGGACGGAACTCGGCGCGTGGGAGCCGCTTTTGCGGGAAGAATTTGAAAAGCCGTATTTCGCGCGGCTGGCAGAGCGGGTCGACGCGGCGTATGCGGAAGGGACGGTATTCCCGCCGCGGGAGAAGCTGTTTGCGGCCTTCCGTCTGACGCCGCCGGAGGCTGTGCGCGCGGTCATCCTCGGGCAGGATCCGTATCACGAGCCGGGTCAGGCCAACGGGCTGGCGTTTTCGGTCGACGAAGGGGTGAAGCTGCCGCCGTCGCTGCGCAACATTTTTGCGGAATTACAGGCCGACTGCGGCGCAGCGATGCCGGCAACCGGCGATCTGACGCCGTGGGCAAAGCAGGGCGTGTTTCTGCTCAACAGCACGCTTACGGTCGCCGCAGGAAAGGCCGCGAGCCATCAGGCGTTTGGCTGGCAGACGTTTACGGACGCGGCGGTCGCGGCGCTGGCGCAGCTGCCGCAGCCCGCGGCGTTCATCCTCTGGGGCGGCCACGCACAGAAAAAAGCCGCGGCCGCGGCCGCGAGCTGCTATCCGCGGCTCATTTTGCAGGCGCCGCATCCGAGCCCCTTAAGCGCATACCGCGGATTTTTCGGCAGCCGCCCATTTTCGAGGGTCAACGCCTTCCTCGCCGAAAACGGGGAAACGGGGATCGACTGGCGGCTGTAAATGCGGCTAAACGCACAATTTTTGAGCAAAATAAACAGAAGATTTGCGAATATAAAATGTGATTTTTGCAGAAAAACGCTTGAATTTTCCGATATTCTATCATAAAATATGTTTGCAAAACAGCGGAAGGAGCAAAAGCGATGCTGCATATCGTGCTGGTCGAACCGGAGATCCCGGCGAATACCGGAAATATCGCAAGGACCTGTGCCGCGACGGGCAGCGTTCTGCATCTTGTGAAGCCGCTGGGCTTTGACATTTCGGACAAGGCCGTGAAGCGTGCGGGACTCGATTACTGGCATCTGGTCGACGTGCGCGTGTATGAGAATCTGGATGATTTTTTTGAAAAAAATCATCCGCAGTGTATGCGTCTGTTCTCGACAAAGGCGCCGAAGCGCTACGACGAGGCGGACTACCCCGACGGCGCGTATCTGTTTTTCGGGAAGGAAACGAAAGGGCTTCCCGAGGACTTTCTCACCGCGCATTACGACAGCTGCGTGCGCATCCCCATCCGGGCGGAGGCGCGCAGTCTGAATCTCGGCAATTCGGCGGCCGTCGGCGTGTTTGAGGCGCTGCGGCAGCAGGGCTTTCCGCATCTGAAGACGGAGGGCAGAATGGCCGCATGGGAACGGGAAACAAGCGGGGATCGCCCGCAGGAAAAATAAGGAGGAGTCTTTATGAATTACAACAAGAAGTCTGTTGAAGATATCGACGTCGCCGGCAAGCGCGTTCTGTGCCGCTGCGACTTCAACGTCCCCACCAAGGACGGCAGGATCACGAGCGACAAGCGCATCGTCGCCGCGCTGCCGACGATTCAGTATCTCGTGAAGCACGGCGCGCGCGTCATCCTCTGCTCGCACATGGGCAAGCCCAAGAACGGTCCGGATCCCGCGTTCTCGCTTCAGGTCGTGGCCGACCGTCTGTCCGAGCTGCTGGGTCAGCCGGTCAAGATGGCCAAAGACGTCGTGGGCGAAAGCGCGCAGGCGCTTGCCGCGTCGTTGAAGGACGGCGAGGTCATGCTGCTGGAAAACACCCGGTTTGAAAAGGGCGAAACGAAGAATGATCCGGAGCTGTCCAAAAAGCTCGCGTCCATGGCCGATATTTTCGTGAACGACGCATTCGGCACCGCGCACCGCGCGCACGCCTCCACGGCCGGTGTGGCCGATTATCTGCCCGCCGTCTGCGGCTACCTCGTGCAGAAGGAAGTCTCTATCATGGGCAAGGCGCTGGCCGATCCCGAGCGCCCGTTCGTTGCCATCCTCGGCGGCGCGAAAGTCTCCGACAAGCTGAACGTCATCAACAATCTGCTCGAAAAGGTCGACACGCTCATCATCGGCGGCGGCATGGCCTATACGTTCGTCGCGGCGAAGGGCTACGGCATCGGCAAGAGCCTGTTTGATGCGGAAAAGGTCGATTACTGCAAGGATATGATGAAAAAGGCCGAGGAAAAGGGCGTCAAGCTCCTCCTGCCGGTCGACACTGTCGTCGCTTCCGATTTCCCGAACCCGATCGACGGCCCGGTCGATGTGGAAACCGTCGACGTGACTGCCATCCCGGCTGACAAGGAAGGTCTGGACATCGGCGAAAAGACCCGCGCGCTGTTTGCGGACGCCGTCAAGAACGCGAAGACCGTCGTCTGGAACGGGCCGATGGGCGTGTTTGAAAACCCGACGCTTGCCAAGGGCACCATCGCCGTGGCGCAGGCGCTGGCCGATTCCGACGCTGTGACCATCGTCGGCGGCGGCGACTCCGCAGCCGCGTGCGAGCAGCTCGGCTTCGCCGACAAGATCACCCACATCTCCACCGGCGGCGGCGCGTCGCTGGAGTTCCTCGAGGGACTGGAGCTGCCGGGCATTGCCTGCTTGCAGGACAAATAATTACAGGACTCCTTCGACGAATTCGAGGGTTCCCAATGGGTCGATGTAGGCATCGGCCCCTACATCCCCCCGGAAGGTTTTTCAAAAAACCAAACCGCAAGCCTGATTTGCGGTTTGGAAAGGAAGAAACGAGCTTAGAGAATAAGAAGCATCGCTCTGCGATGATTCGTTTCGGCAAGGTCGTTTCTGACGTGGCATCGGCCCCTACGGCTCCCGCGGGAAGCTCATAACAGAAATAGAGAATTATTTTGATTTAAATATATAGGAGACTTCACATCATGAACAGAAAATATCGCAAGACTGTCATCGCCGGCAACTGGAAGATGAACAAGACCCCGACCGAGACGAAGGCCTTCATGACCGAGTTCAAGGCCATCATGCCCAAGGGCCGCTGGTGCGACGTGGCGCTGTGCGTGCCCGCCGTGTGCATCCCGGCGGCTGTGCGCGCGATGCGCGAGCACCGTGTCGGCATCGGCGCGGAAAACTGCAACGCGAACGCCTCCGGTGCCTACACCGGCGAGATCGCGGCCAATATGCTGGTCGACGCGGGCTGCAAGTACGTCATCCTCGGCCACTCCGAGCGCCGCGCGATGGGCGAAACGAACGCCGACGTCAACGCCAAGGTCCTCGCGGCGCTGGAAAACGGCCTGATCCCCATCATGTGCGTCGGCGAAAGCCTGGAGCAGCGTGAGGCGGGCGTTACGCTCGAATGGATCACCATGCAGATCAAGACGGGCCTGGCCGGCATCGGCGAGGACAAGATCCGCAAGATGATTATCGCCTACGAGCCCATCTGGGCCATCGGTACCGGCAAGACCGCCACGCCCGACCAGGCCGAAGAGGTCTGCGAGAACATCCGTGCGGTCATCCGCAAGCTGTACGGCGCAAAGGTCGCGCGCGCGATCTCCATCCTCTACGGCGGCTCCATGAACGAGAAGAACGCCGAAGAGCTCCTCAAGAAGCCCGACATCGACGGCGGCCTTATCGGCGGCGCGTCTCTGGTGCCCGAGAAGTTCGTCAAGATCATCGAAGCTGCCAACCAGCCGACGATCTGAGCCTGAATGGAAATCAAAACCGCTCCTGCCCTTCGGCAGGAGCGGTTTTTGCGTATCTCATGCGGTCACAGCGGTGCGGACGCCGCTTTATCGCGGCGGTTCAGAAGCGCGTAATAGCCAAGGCAGAGCAGGACCTGCACGACGGTCGAACACGGCGTGGCAAGGCCGATGTAGAACAGGCGCACTTTCGGCAGCCGGGACATGAAAAACGACACCGGGATGCGCACGCCGAACGCGCCGAGGATGCCCTGCGCCATGACGAAGACGGTTTTCCCGCGACCGGAAAAATAACCGATGAAGCAGAACAGGAACGAGGTCAGCAGACAGTCGATGGCGTAGGCCTTGAGATAGTCCGCGGCCTGAAGGATGACATCTTCTTCGCTGGCGAAGATCGCGGCGAGCAGATCGCCGTGGAAGAAGTTGAAGTAGAACACGAACACGCTGACGGCCAGCGACAGCCCGACGGCGCAGCGCAGCGCGGTCTTTGCGCGCTCGGGTTTGCCCGCGCCGGTGTTCTGCGCGACGAAGGCCGAGACGGACTGCGAGAACGCCGAGGGCAGAAGCATGACGAACGCGCAGACCTTTTCCGCGATGCCGACGCCCGCCGATTGCAGCAGGCCCAGCGAGTTGACGATGGCGAGGATGACGAGGAACGAGATGCCGACCAGCACATCCTGTAGGGCGATGGGAAGGCCGAGGCGCAGAATGCCTGCGGTCAGCGGCCGGTCAAGGCGCAGCTGCTGTTTGTGAAAGGTAAAGGGCAGCTCGCGCCGCGCGATAACGAGCAGGGAGAGCACGACGCTCACGGCCTGCGCGAAGACCGTTGCCAGCGCGGCGCCCGCCGCGCCCATGTGGAACACGGCCACAAGCAGCAGATCGCCGAAGATATTCACCACGCACGCGATGGCGACAGTGATGAGCGGCATTTTGGAATCGCCGAGGCCGCGGAAGACGCTGCCGATGACGTTGAACGCCACGATGAACAGCGTACCTGCGCCGCAGATGCGCACGTACTGCGCCGTCGGGGTGAACGCGGCCTCCGGCGCTTGCAGCAGACGGCAGAACGGCTCCGTCAGCGTGACGAGCAGCGCCGTCAGCCCGAGCGCGACGCAGGCGAACAGGCAGATCGCGGAGCCGATGACGCTGCCGGCCTGCTCCGACGCGCCCTCGCCGATCTTCTGGCCGAGCAGGACGGTCACGCCCGTCGTGAGGCCCGCGATCAGCGATGTCACGAGCTGCATGGCCTGACTGCCGGTGGAGACGGCGGAGATATCCGCCGTGCCGGCGAATTTGCCGACGACCATGAGGTCGACCGCGCCGTACATCGCCTGCAAAAACAGCGCCAGCAGCACCGGGCCCGCGAAGCGCAGCAGCGGCGGCAGGATCCTGCCGTGCAGGAAATCGTTTTGTTGTGCTTTCATATTGAACTCCATAAAAAAACAGGATAAAACACCGGGCGCACGCCCGACATCTTATCCAGCCGAATGTGAGGATCGACCCTCCGATGAACAGGACATATTCTAGCGGAAACAGGCGCAAATGTCAAGCAAAAAGACCGTACTGCCTTAGGCAGCTCCGCACAAGAAACCGACGCCCGCAGACAGTGCCTTTTCGCCCCTGCCTGCACAGATTTTCCTTGCGTTACACAAAGTAGCCCTGCGAAAAATCTGTTTGCCAGCGACGAAAATTCTTCTGTCTGCGGCGCTATGCGAAAACCGTCACCGGATGATTCCGGTGACGGTTTTTCATTGTTTTCTTATGCGGCCCTGCCTTGCAGTGCGGTCTTTTTTCAGAGAGGTTAGCCGAACACGGCCAGCAGGAAGCCGGCAGCGATCGCGGAGCCGATGACGCCCGCGACGTTCGGGCCCATGGCGTGCATGAGCAGGAAGTTGGCCGGGTTGGCCTTCTGGCCGACCATCTGGGAAACACGCGCGGCCATCGGGACGGCAGAGACGCCGGCCGAGCCGATCAGCGGGTTGACCTTGTTGCCGGACAGCTTGCACATGATGTTGCCGCCGATGAGGCCGCCAACCGTGGAGATGCCGAACGCGACGAGGCCGAGGAAGATGATCTTCAGGGTCTCGGGCTTCAGGAAGTTGGACGCGACCATCGTAGCGCCGACGGAGGTCGACAGGAAGATGGTGACGATGTTCATGAGGGCATTCTGCGCGGTGTCGGACAGACGGTCGGTGCAGCCGCACTCACGGAAGAGGTTGCCGAGCATCAGGCAGCCGACCAGCGGAGCCGTCGACGGCAGGAGCAGGATGACGAAGATGGTGACGATGATCGGGAAGAGGATCTTCTCGGTCTTGGTGACCGGGCGGGACTGCACCATCTTGATCTTACGGGTCTCTTCGGTGGTGAGGAGCTTCATGATGGGCGGCTGGATCAGCGGGATGAGCGCCATGTAGGAGTAGGCCGCGATGGCGATCGCGCCGAGCAGCTGCGGAGCGAGCTTGTTGGTCAGGAAGATGGCCGTCGGGCCGTCGGCGCCGCCGATGATGCCGATGGAGGCCGCTTCCTGGCCGGTGAAGCCGAGGCAGATCGCGCCGAAGAAGGCGACGAACACGCCCAGCTGCGCCGCTGCGCCGAGCAGCAGGCTCTTGGGGTTGGAGATCAGGGGGCCGAAGTCGGTCATTGCGCCGACGCCCATGAAGATAAGCGACGGATACAGACCGGCCTTGACGCCGATGTAGAAGATATCAAGCAGACCGGCGTTCGAAAGCACGTGGCCGTAGCTGTGATAGTACGGGCTGGCGGAATCGAGGAACGCCGTCCACAGTTCGGGATGGTACAGGGCGTTGGTCGCATTCAGCTCGGGGTTGACCGCGTCCAGGCCGGGGAAATAGCTGACGTTTGCAAGCAGGCAGCCGAACGCGATGCCGACGAGCAGCAGGGGCTCGAAGCCCTTGACGATGCCGAGGTACAGCAGCACGCACGCGATGACGATCATGACAAGGTTCTGCCAGCCGCCGTTTGCGAAGAAGCCTGCGAAGCCGGATTCCGTCGCCAGCTTTAACAGGGTATCACCAACATTAAACATCTTTGATCCTCCTTATGCCAGAACGACCAGCGGAGCACCCGTATCCACAACAGCGCCCTTGGTGGTCACGACCTGTGCGACCGTGCCGTCACGCGGGGCAAGGATCTCATTTTCCATCTTCATGGCCTCAAGCACGACCAGAATGTCGCCGGCCTTGACGGCCTGACCCTGGGAGCAGCTGACCTTCAGAATGTTGCCGGGCATCGGAGCCGCGACGACTTCGCCTGCGGCGACAGCCGTGGGAGCGGCGGGCGCTGCGGCGGGAGCGGCAGCGGGAGCAGCCGCGGGTGCGGGTGCTGCGGCGGGAGCGGGAGCAGCGGGCTTATACGCCTCGTACTCGTCGACGAGCATGGCCTGGCCTTCTTCGACCTCGACCTCATAGGTTTTGCCGTTGAGCGTGATCTTGTATTTCATATCAGATGACCTCCTTCATCGATTTGAAGCGCAGGGTATTGAGCGGCTTGCCCATCTTATCGGCCACGATGGCCATCAGGATGGCGGCGTCGCGGTCGGAGACGTTGTAGAACTTGCATTCGCCGGCCGTACCGGTCGCAAGTGCGAGCGCGGGCTTTGCCGCGGGCACGGGAGCCGCAGCGGGCGCAGAAGCGGAGGGAGCCGCCTGCTTTGCCGCGTTTTTGGCGACCATGATCTTGCCCATGATCATAACGACGAGCATCAGCGCGATCAGGCCGACGAACACGACCGCGTAGCCAAGCAGGGCAACGAGGCCGGCGGTGCCGATCGAAATGTTTTCAAGCGCAGTGTTGATCAGAAACATAGCTTGCACCTCGCTTACGCTTCTTCGATGACATAGGTGCAGACGTTCTCTTCTTTGGCCTTGCGGTCTTCAAAGAACTTCATTGCCTGGTCCGGATAGCAGATATAGCTCATGACGTCCTCTTCGCTCTTTGCCAGATCGCCGAGGGTCTGCTTCGCCTTGGCGAAGTCTTCGCCGGTGCGCTTTTCGTCCTCGATGCGGCAGTCGACGGGCTTGCCGCCCTCGCCGAGGATCTTGGTCTCAAGCTCGGTGGAAACGGGTGCGGGTGCGATGCCGTACTGGCCCTTGATATAGTTCTGCACTTCCTTGGAGACGATCTTGTAGCGTTCGCCCATCAGGACGTTGGTCACGGCCTGGTTGCCGACCATCTGGGAAAGCGGCGTGACGAGCGGAGGATAGCCGAGGTCCTTGCGGACGGCGGGGATCTCCTTGAGCGCGGCCTCGAACTTGTCCATGGCCTTCATATCGGTCAGGTTGGCGATCATGTTGGAGAGCATACCGCCCGGGACCTTGTAAACGAGCGCCTGCGCGTCGGTCGCCATGGACTTGGCGCTGATGCGGCCGTTGTCGACGTACTTCTGCTTGATGGGCTTGAAGTAGTCGTTGACCTTGTTGATGACCTCTTCGTTCAGGCCCGTCTCGATGCCGTACTGGCCGAGGGCGTAGAACATCGTCTCGGTGGAGGGCTGGCTGGTGCCGTTGGAGAAGCAGGAAGTCGCGCAGTCGATCACGTCGATGCCGGACTCGATGGCCTTCGTCACGGTCATGTAAGCCATACCGGTGGTGCAGTGGGTGTGCAGGATGAGGGGAACATCGCCGACGGCGTCCTTGATGCCCTTGATGAGGTGCTCGGCCTCATACGGGCTCATGGTGCCGGCCATGTCCTTCAGGCAGATGGTGTCGAAGCCCATGTTCTTAAGCTCCTTGCACATCTCGACATACTTCTGGACGGTGTGGACCGGGCTCTGCGTGTAGGAGATGCAGCCGGAAGCGACGGTATTCTTGTTGGCGTACTTTTTGGTAGCCTCGAGCGCGGTGGCGATGTTGCGGAAGTCGTTCAGCGCGTCGAAAATACGCAGGATGTCGATGCCGTTCTTGATGGACAGCTCGACGAACTTCTCGACGACATCGTCGTGATAGTGCTTGTAGCCCAGCAGGTTCTGGCCGCGCAGCAGCATTTGCAGCTTGGTGTCGGGCATGGCCTTGCGGATGTCGCGCAGTCTCTGCCACGGATCCTCGCCCAGATAACGCAGGCAGGAATCAAACGTTGCGCCGCCCCAGCATTCCACCGAGTAATAGCCGGCCTTGTTCATTTCGGGCAGGATGTCGGCGAAATCAGCGTAGGGAAGACGGGTCGCCATCAAAGACTGGTTCGCATCACGAAGGACAGTTTCAGTAATTTGAACTTTTTTCATGTGTGCTCCTCCATTATTTCGCGCCGCAAGCGGCGTTATCGATAAGTGTCGGGTACACGGGGCAGGAAAAGGCACACCGCAGCGAGATGCCGCAGCGTGCCTCGCGCTCCTGTTCAGTATATCCGATATCCGGCTGAAAGTAAAATCAAGCAGCCGTTAAAGATTTTTGAAACGCGGTGTAGAGTTGCAGACGACCGCGGAAAATTACAGCTGCGGGCCTGCGGCGACGAGCGCCTTGCCGGCTTCGTTGCCTTCGTACTTGGCGAAGTTCTTGATGAAGCGGGAAGCGAGGTCCCTGGCCTTGACGTCCCACTCGGCAGCGTCGGCGTAGGTGTCGCGCGGGTCGAGGATGTCGGTGGCGACGCCGGTCAGCTCGGTCGGGATATCAAAGTCGAAGTACGGCAGCTTCTTGGTGGGAGCCTTGTTGATATCGCCGTTCAGGATGGCGTCGATGATGCCGCG
>CAKUOS010000041.1 GCA_934670025.1 uncultured Oscillospiraceae bacterium | reverse complement strand
CGTCGATGACGGCCTGCTTGTACTCGTCGGTGCCGGCGGTCAGACCCTGTGCTTCGGCGGCCTTCAGACCTTCGCAGAGCAGCATTGCAGCGTCATAGGCCAGAGGCGCAAACATATTGGGGATCTCGTCAACGTTGTAGGCGGCCTTGTAGTCCTCTTCGAACTGCTTGACGGAGTCGGTGCCGGGCGCATAACCGGAGCAGTAGACGGAGCCTTCGAGGTCTTCCGCGGAAGCGTAGTTCTTGACGGAGCCGAAGCCGTCGCCGCCCATGAAGGTCGCGGTGCAGCCGGCCGCACGGGCCTGCTGGATCGCCAGACCTGCTTCAGCGTAGTAGATCGGGGCAAAGACAACGTCGGGAGCAGCCGCGGCGATGTTGGTCATCTGGGCCTTGAAGTCCTTGTCGCCCTCGGCGAACGCCTCGGTGTCGACAATTTCCAGACCGAGCGCTTCCGCTTCTTCCACGAATGCGTCCTTCAGACCTTCGGAGTAGTCGCTGCCGGTCTGATAGAAGACGGCGGCGGTCTTGGCGCTCAGCTTTTCAACGGCGTAGTCGGCCATCTTCTTGCCCTGATACGGGTCGATGAAGCAGGCGCGGAAGACGTTGGTGCGGATCTCGCTGTCAGCGTCGTCCGGGTCGATGACGGTGACGCCGGCAGCGGTCGCGGAAGCGGTGACCTGCGGCATATTGTCTTCATAGGTGGCGTCGGCCAGCGCGATGGTCGGGCCGGTCAGCGTTGCGCCGAACACGGCGGTGATGCCGTTGTCGCAGGCGAGGTTGTAAGCGTTGACAGCCTCAACGCCGTCGCCCTTGTCGTCGTATTCCAGGACCTTGATCTGCTTGCCGTTGATGCCGCCGTTGGCATTCAGCTGGTTGATGTACAGCATCGCGCCGTCACGGACGGGCTGGCCGTACTGAGCATAGTCGCCGGTGGTGTTGGAGATCAGCGCAATGACGATCTCGCCGTCGGAAGCGGCGGTATCGCCGGTGGAAGCGGGCGTTTCAGCGTCGGCCGACGGAGTGGTCGTCTCGTCGGAAGCTGCGGGCTTGGAGGCACAACCGGCCAGACAGCCGAGCAGCATGACAACTGCCAGCACGAGGCTGAGGATCTTCATCATTTTTTTCATTTTCAGTTACCTCACTTTTTACTTACTTTATTCACAGCCGTCGCCGGCCAGAATGCAATGAAAAATGCGGCCTCCGCAAAAAGCAGAGCCGCATCGGTTTGCCTGTGCGGAATCAAACCGCCGCAGGGCTTTCCGATATGCCGTTGCTTTCTGCGCGCTGTCCACCCGGTACAAGGAAAATGTTTACCAGGCTCCATACAAGCACCAGAATCATGAAAATGCCGCAAAGGCGGACGATCATGCCAATAGAAGCTGCAATGATAAGCGCCATAAGCATGAAAAAAGACACAGCCCAAATGGCCGTGTCGATGCAGAGGATGCCGGTATCGCAAGCGTCCGAGGAGGCAGACGCCATTGCAGCACAACCGGCCGGTGCGCACGCAGACGCATCGGTATGAGCGGTATTCTGCTGAGATCTGAACCGGAACATCATTGCTGCGCACCTCCTTGAAATTGATGGGCTCATTATACTCTGTCACTTTAGCGCTGTCAAGTGGTGAAAGGTGAAAAATCGGTCTAAAATCAAAAAATCTTTTGTGATTTTTCAACAAACTCGAACGCAGATTCCCGTCACGTGGCCGCATAGGAAAAACAAATGTATCTCTTATGCGCGATGCACGGCCGTTTTTGCGTTTCGGGGGTTGCATTTTCCGTCGCTTTTTGCTATCTTATACCTGATTTCGGCGGCAGCGCCGCCAGCTAAGGTGTGTGATTTTACAATGGAAAAGAAAAAGCGCCGCTTCGGCGACAGAAAAGATGGTGTGCTGCTGCGAGATCTGGACGGGATGCACTTCATCACGCCGCTCATCTATCCGAACCGCTGCGACAATGAGGCGTATATCCGTGAGACGATCGACCTCACGAATATGAACGCCTATCTTAAAAAGAAGAACGAGACGGAGACGGAATTCCCCTACACGATGTTCCATCTTGTTGTGGCCGCGCTGGTCAAGACCATCACGCTGCGGCCGAAGATGAACCGCTTCATCGCCAACAAGAACTTCTATCAGCGCAACGAAGTCTCCATGTCCTTCGTCGTCAAAAAGCAGTTTGCCGACGAGGCCGCCGAGGCGCTGGCCGTCATCCACGCGAAGGACGATTCCACGGTCGAGACGCTGCATGAGGATCTGCGCCATCAGATCCTTGACTGCAAGGACGTCCACAAGGTCGATTCGTCCAGCGGCAACATGGATTTCTTCAACAGTATGCCGCGCTGGCTGGGCAAGTTCCTTGTCTGGATCCTCACGCGGCTGGATATCTACGGCTGGATCCCGGCGAGCATCATCGAGACGGATCCGTACTATACGACGTGCGTCATCTCGAACCTCGGCTCCATCAAGCTCAACTGCGGCTATCATCATCTGACCAACTGGGGCACGTGCTCGATCTTCTGCATCATCGGCGAAAAGTCCAAACGGCCCGTGTACCGCGAGGACGGCACGGTCGAGATGCGCGAGATGCTCGATCTTGGCCTCACGATCGACGAACGTCTGGCCGACGGCTATTACTACTCCAAGACCATCCGCCTGTTAAAAACGCTGCTCGAAAATCCCGAGCTGCTCGAAACCCCGGCCATTCAGGAAGTTGCATATTGATCAGAAAAGGAACAGCCCATATGGGCTGTTCCTTTTTGGCTTCTATGGAGCTTTGACGTCATCGATGAGCACCAACTTGCAGGCGCTGCAATAAAAAGCGGTCACTTGCCAGCCGGTCAGCCAATCGCCGTCTCCGAGCTGGATGCGACCGGGCCACTTTTTTGCGAACCGTGCTATGATATTATCCTGATACTCCATCGTTTTCCAGAATATCGGGCTTTTCAGATTATCGATGAAGCCCTCTGCCATTTCGGCAGAACATTTGGGACACAGCATATGGCAGACACCTTTCATAACTGATTGAATACACACACAAAGAATATACCATCTACATACTGAGCTTACCATAGTTCCAAGCAAAAGACAACCTTTTCCCCAAAAGCTGTAGGGGCGGACGACTCTGTCCGCCCCTCAGATTTTCTGCGTTTCTTACCGGTTCAGACCAAGGAACAGGCAGATCGCAGAGAGAAACGGCGCAAGCTGCTGCATCAAAAAGCGTCCGCCGCGCTGCGCAAGCACGGGATACAGCAGCCGCACGAGCGGCCAGAAGAGATGCTCCGCACTCCGGATGAACGGCAGGCATACGGTCAGAATGAGCGGCGGCACGGCAAGGAGGATCCCTGCGGCAAGGACCCAGCGGCGGCACTTCCCTGCTGCACGGACCGGCAGCCATATGGACGCCAGCGCGCATAGCAGGACGCCGCCCGCGAAAAAGCCGAACTGCGGCACACAGAGCTGATAAAGCGCATAGGACCGGTCATAGACCGCGTTTTGCCGCGCCAACAGCGCAGGGACAAGCGTCAGCTGCAAAATGAGCAGTCCAAGCAAAACTACGCCGCAGACGGCGCAGCAGATGAACCAGCGCCGCTGATACTGGCGGTAGCCGTTCCGCTTCACGCCGTAGATGAGCTCGGTCACGTCGCTTTGCAGTGCCCCGGCGAGCGCGGGCAGCGTGTCAAGATCGGGCTCCGTGCGGCCGGTTTCCCAACTGCTCACAGTCTGGCGCGTGACGTGCAGCATCCCGGCCAGCGCATCCTGCGTCAGACCTGCGCGGATGCGCAGACATTTGAGATTGGTTCCAACTGCGTGCATGGTGCATCCCTCCTGTCTGCAACCATAGCAGAATCCGCCCTGTTTGTCACGCAACAATTCGCTGCGCTGGCGATTTTACCCGTTTTTTCACATTTATGCCGGGAGCGCAACTGCGCGTTGCTTGTCAGCGGGAAATTCCTGTGCTACACTGTTGCCATGACATATGGAGGTGCTTAAGATGGATACGAAGGAAATTCTGCATGAACTGCGCGCAAAAAGAGGGCTGTCGCAGGACGAGCTGGCCGAAAAGGTCTTTGTCACAAGACAGGCGGTGTCGCGCTGGGAGACCGGCGAAACGACGCCCAGTCTGGAGACGCTGAAGCAGCTGTCCGCGTTCTATGACGTTTCGATCAATACGCTGCTGGGTTCGCCGCGGAAGCTCGTCTGCCAGTGCTGCGGGATGCCGCTTGAGGACAGCACGCTCAGCAAGGAGCCCGACGGCTCGTTCAACGAGGAATACTGCAAGTGGTGCTACACCGACGGCGAATTCAAGTACACGAGCAAGGAGCAGCTGATCGATTTCTGCGTGACGCATATGGCGAGCGAAAGCTGGCCCGCGGAGCAGGTCCGGGCGCATATGGAGGCCGTGGTGCCGCAGCTCGACCACTGGAAGAAAAAATGACGCGCACCGCGCCGATACACAAAACGAACCTGCCATCGGCAGGTTCGTTTTGTCTTATGTGAGATTTGGATGGATCTTCATTCCGATTTCAGCGGCCGAACCAGCCCCAGACGTGCCAGAACTGAAGATCACCCGCGGACAGGCTGCACGCCGCATAGCCGAGCACGAAGCAGACCGCGAACAGCAGCAGTGCGATGAGCGCTGCGGTGCGCAGCCGGCGCTTTTTCTTCGGCGCGAACTGCGGCGCAAGCGGGAGCGCGGGCAGCACTGCCCCACCCCGGCACGGCGCAAGCGCGTTCTGATGGAAGCGCCCATAGGCGCGGAAGATCTGCTGCACGAACGCGAAAAACCAGATACGGCCCACGACCGACAGCGCGCACAGCGCCAGCAGACTCAGCCCGAGGATCGCGCCGCACCAGTACGGCATCGGCGGCAGCGAGACAGACGGCAGTGTTCCGAGATCGCAGACCAGGCACATGCCCGTCAGGCCGAAGCTCAGCACGCACGCGGCCAGCACGACGCCGAACGACAGCAGCAGAACGGCAAAAATACCAAAGAACAGGTCGGCCCAGCCGAGCCACAGCCACGTCAAAACGGCGGAGCGCTTCGCGCCCGGCTGCGGCGCGGATTCAAACTGCGCGGCCAGCGCCTCCGGGCTTCCCAGCTTTGCGGTAATTTCTTCTTCTGCATATCCGTCCGCCAGTTTAAATGCAAAGTGCTGTTCGTATTCCTGGGTCACATCCTCAGGATCCGGTACATTTCTTTTCCGCAGCTCATTTTCCAGCCGCGTCATAAATTCATTTCTCGTCATCGCCTGCATCCTCCAATAATGTTCTGACAGACTGCGTGAACCGAAGATATTCCGCGCGGTCGCTTCGATACGTTTCCCGCCCAAGCTCCGTGAGCCTGTAATACTTGCGCGGCGGTCCGCCGCTTTCCTCTTGCAGATAGGTCGTGAGCAGTCCGTCCGCTTTCAGCTTCCGCAGGATCGGATAGACCGTGCCGTCTGCAATGTCAATGTGCCGGGAGAGACATTCGGAGATCTCATAGCCGTAGCAGTCGCGCTTGTGCAGCAGCGACAGCACGCACAGATCCAGCACGCCTTTTTTGTATTGTGCGTTCATGGCATCACCTTCGTTTTTGATTACTACTAGATTATATTCACTAGTGGTGGAAAAGTCAAGCCCCGGAAAAATTTTTTCCGGGGCGGGTTTTACTCGGATTTCTGCGCGGCGGCGATCTTGGCCTTCGTATCGTCGCGGATGGCCTCGCGCAGCTGCCGCAGATATGGCGAGAACGCGACCGCGTCGTCAGCATACGTGAGGTTCAGATCGTATTCCAGCGGCTCCCACGAACGGATATCCGATTCGTTGTGCTGGATGACGGCCTCGAGCTTGTCGAGCGCCTTGTAGAGCTTCGCCTCCTGCGTTTCGAGCGCCGACATCTCGGTATAGAGCGCGGCAAGCTCCGTGTCATACGGCGCGGGCAGCGACGCGACCCAGTCAAACAGCGCGGTATCCTCCTTCGTTTCGTCCTTCGCCGTCTTCAGGAACGTTGGGATATCGCCGGTGAAGCACTCGCCGAGATCATGGATGAGGCACATCTTGATGACCTTGTCCATGTCGAGCGCCGGGAACTCGTCCCGCAGGAAAAACGCCGTCAGCGCCAGCCGCCAGCTGTGCTCGGCGACGCTTTCGCGCCGTCCTTTCGAAGTCTCGCAGTGGCGCAGCTCGTCCTTGAGCCGCTCGGCAATATGTAAAACGTCCAGCAGTTTGCGCACTTCCATGATCGTTCCTCCTAAGACAGCGCGAGCTCGATGGCTTCGCGGATATTTCGCACACGCAGAAGCTCCATGCCCTCCGGTGCGGCGAGATTGCCCGTGCCGTGGCGCGGGATGATGCACGTTTTAAAGCCCGTGCGCGCAGCTTCGGTCAGCCGCTGCTGCAAACCCGTCACGGCGCGGATCTCCCCGGTCAGGCCGACCTCGCCGATGGCGGCGGTCGCCGGGTCGACGGGCTTGTCGCGGAAGCTCGACGCCGCGGCGAGCACGAGCGCAAGATCCGCCGCGGGCTCGTCGATCTGTAAGCCGCCGATGACGTTGATGTAAGCGTCGGACATCCCGATATTGACGCCGCCGCGCTTTTCCAGCACGGCCAGCATCAGATTTGCACGGTTAAAATCAAAGCCGTCGGCCGTGCGGCGCGGCACGTTGAAGCTCGTCCGCGCGACGAGCGCCTGAATTTCCGCCAGAACCGGCCTTGTACCCTCCATCACGCACGCCACGCACGTGCCGGGCGCGTTCAGAGGCCGGCCGGCCAGCAGCATCTCCGAGGGATTCGGGACCTCGATGAGGCCACGGCCCTCCATCTCAAATACGCCGATCTCGTTTGTCGATCCGAAGCGGTTCTTCGCCGCGCGCAGGATGCGGTAGCTGCTGGCGTGCTCGCCCTCGAAGAACAGCTCGCAGTCGACCATGTGCTCGAGCACCTTCGGGCCTGCGATCGCGCCCTCTTTATTCACGTGTCCGACGACGAACACCGTCACGCCGCTGCTCTTGGCCAGCTGCATGAGCGTCATCGTGCAGTCCTTGACCTGCGAAATGCTGCCCGGAGACGACGTATTTGCGGGATTGTAGAGCGTCTGGATGGAGTCGGCGATCAGGATATCGGGCTGTAAGGCGTCGACCGCCGCGAGAATTTCCGTCAGATCCGTCTCGGACAGGATATACAGCTCGTCCGACGCGACCTGAAGCCGGTCGGCGCGCATCTTGATCTGCCGTTCCGATTCCTCACCGGAAACATAGAGAATTTTGAGCGTTTTTCCAAGGAATGCGCAGATTTGCAGCAGCAGCGTCGATTTGCCGATGCCCGGCGCGCCGCCGACCAGCACGAGAGAGCCGCGCACCGCGCCGCCGCCGAGCACCCGGTCAAGCTCGGACATACCGGTCTGGAAGCGGATCTCCTGCTCCCCTGTCACGTCCTTGAGCTTTTTCGGCGTGGCGGCGCCCGCCGTGCGGACGCCGGTCTTTGCCGCGGGCGCAGGTTTATCTTCAAATTCGATGATGGTGTTCCAGGCGCCGCAGGCCGGGCACTGCCCCTGCCAGCGCGGCGTTTCATTGCCGCAGTTTTTGCAGACGAACACGGTTTTAGACTTCATTTGTTCCTGCCTCCGAACGCCAGACCGAGATCGTTCCTGCGATCGCGGCGGCGAGCTTTTTCTGATATTCCGGTTCGAGCAGCCGCTGTTCCTCCTCATAGTTGGAGAGAAAGCCGCATTCGATCAGCACAGCCGGGCACGCTGCGTGCTCCATGAGATACACACCGCCGGCCTTTTTGCACTGCCGCCGGTTGGACGGTTCGAGCGTCCGCGCAAGCTCCATCTGCAACCGCTCGGCCAGCGCCTGACTGCCGTCCGTCTTCGCGTAAAAGACCTGCGCGCCGTGGTATTTGCCTTCCGTGAAAAAGTTCTGGTGAATGCTCACCAGCAGCGCGTTTTCCGTACCGTTGGCCGTTTCGGTGCGGTTGCGGATGTCAGAGACTTTTTTCTCCGCGATCGTGCGGCATTCGCCCGTGTAGACGGCGGTGTCCGTCTCGCGGATCATCACGACCGGCACGCCCGCGAGGCGCAGCAGATCGCGCAGCCGCAGCGAGATCGCAAGATTGAGCGCAGCCTCCGACGTGCCGCTGACGCCCGTCGCGCCGCCGTCTTCCCCGCCATGCCCGGCGTCGAGCACGACCGTGACGGGCGCGTCCTGCATTCGCGCAGTCTCGATGGTCTTCTGATGCACGATGACGGCAAACACGCAGAAATACAAAACCGTCGCAAACAGCAGGACCGGCAGCGCGGTATCGATCCATTTTCTCATTCGATCACCCCATACAAGCGTATGCGGGCTGAGAAAAGTATAGCATGGATTTTTGCGTTTGAAAAGGGCGATTATGCCTCCTGAAAAACGGGGCGCACGGCTTCGCCCCAGAGCCGCGCCGCGGCCTGCGCCGCAGAATCGCGCTCCTCCGTGGAAAACGGACGGAACTGCGTGACGAGCAGCCGCTTTCCGCGCAGCTTCCAGCGCCCTGCGACCGTGCCGCGCAGCAGAACCGGCGGCATGACGATACCCGACAGGCTGAAAATGCCGCGCAGATATTCCTGCGGCAGGAAAATGTTCTGTTTTTTCTCATATCCCAGCATCAGCGGGTCAAAGCCCGCCAGGAGCAGACAATCCGGGAGCGGCGGGGCCTGCGTCCGGTCAGGTTGCATGGCATACAGCCGCTGTCCGTCGGATGCAGCGGCCTCCAGCGGGAGCTGTGAGAGCCGCTTTTTGATCTCCGTCTGCGTTGTGCCGAAATAATATGCCGCGTCCCGGACAGAGGCCGGTGCATAGCCGGTAAAATACCGACGCGTCTGCTCCAGCAGCGCGTCCTGCTCTTCCATCGGCGTAAACGGCGGGCAGAGTCGGAAGATTTTTTCCTCGCTGACGACGGCGCAGAGAAAGCCGCGCTCACACAGCTCGCGGATGCCGCCGCCCCACGGATGAAACATCGACGCTTCCTCTGCCTCCGTCATTCCGGCCGCGCGGCAGCGCGCTTTGAGCGTCTCGCGTGAAAGCGGCCCCGGCGTGAGCGCGTCTACGATCAGGTCGGAGAAATATGCCTGCCGCTGCGGCGTCAGCGCCCAGTCCGGGCGCTGGTTCCAGAAGGATGGGATCGTCCAGTCGCGGCTGCGATAGCGGCAGCCGCTGTGCAGAAAAAGCGGCAGATCGGACGCGGCGAAGATGTGCATCGTGCCGCGGAGCGTCCAGCCCTTCACAAGTCCGTCCGCGGCATGGTCTGCGTCAAAATCCATGCTGCGCAGCCGCATGGCGTGCAGCGCGTTGGAAAGATACTGCGCCTGCAAGCCGTTCAGCGCCTGTACGACCGGCAGTCGTTTGCCCGGCTGCGTCAGAAACTGATTGGAAAGCCGAAGCCGTTTCAGCACGTCTGTTGTCATGATGTCCTCCATAATCAAAACCATGTGAATTTACTCCGTCCTCTATAATGGGAGACTTTGGACTGTGCGAATCGTAGGGGCCGATGCCCACATCGGCCCGTGGGGAAGTTACGAATTCGCCGAAGGCTTTCGCGTTTTGGACGTGCCCGCTGCCGGGCCGATGTGGGCATCGGCCCCTGCAATGAGAGGCGGAGAATCATGCGCCTGTCGGCCCCGGCGCTGTCCGGAAGCCTTTTCTGACCGAAAAACCGCCCGGCGACTCGCACCGGGCGGTTAACATAAGATTATTTCACAAACGCCTTGTGGAAGACCTTTTTGCCCTTGCGGATGACAGCGCCGTCGCCTGTAAAGACGGACTTTTCAAACGTCGCGGAGAAATCCGTGACCTTTTCGTCGTTCACGCTGACGCCGCCCTGCTGAACAAGCCGGCGGCCCTCGCCCTTGGACGCGGCCAGACCGCACTTGACAAGCAGCGTCAGGGTGTCGATCCTGCCGTCGGTGAAGTCTTCGTCCGTCAGCTCGGTCGACGGCATATGCTCGCTGCTGCCGCTGCCGCCGAAGAGCGCCTTCGCGCCGGCCTCGGCCTTTTTGGCCTCTTCCTCGCCGTGGACGAGCTTGGTCAGCTCGAACGCCAGAATTTCCTTGGCCTGATTGAGCTGGCTGCCTTCCCACTTGTCCATCTCGTCGATCTGCTCGAGCGGCAGGAACGTCAGCATCCGGATGCACTTGAGCACGTCCGCGTCGCCGACGTTGCGCCAGTACTGATAGAAATCGAAGGGGCTGGTCTTGTTCGGGTCGAGCCAGACGGCGCCCGAGGCGGTCTTGCCCATCTTCTTGCCCTCGGAGTTCAGAAGCAGCGTGATGGTCATGGCCTGCGCGTCCTTGCCGAGCTTGCGGCGGATGAGCTCCGTGCCGCCGAGCATATTCGACCACTGATCGTTGCCGCCGAACTGCATATTGCAGCCGTAGTGCTGGAACATATAGTAGAAGTCGTAGGACTGCATGATCATGTAGTTGAATTCGAGGAAGGACAGGCCCTTTTCCATACGCTGCTTGTAGCATTCGGCGCGCAGCATATTGTTGACCGAGAAGCAGGCGCCGACCTCGCGCAGCAGGTCGATATAGTTGAGCGGCAGCAGCCATTCGCTGTTGCGCAGCATCATGGCCTTACCCGGCCCGAAGTCGATGAAGCGCTCCATCTGCTTTTTGAAGCATTCGGCGTTGTGATTGATGTCCTCGGGCGTGAGCATCTTGCGCATATCCGTGCGCCCGGAGGGATCGCCGATGCGGGTCGTGCCGTCGCCGATGAGGGCGATGGGCTTGTTGCCCGCCATTTGCAGCCGCTTCATGAGGCACAGCGCCATGAAATGGCCGACGTGCAGCGAGTCTGCCGTGCAGTCGAAGCCGATGTAGAACGTGGCCTTGCCGTTGTTGACCATTTCGCGGATCTGCGGCTCGTCCGTGACCTGCGCGATCAAGCCTCTGGCTTGCAGCTCTTCATAAATACCCATTGTTGTGATTCTCCTTCTATATTTGTATTGCGTTGGAATGAAGCCTGTAGAGGGCGATGCCCACATCGGCCCCTACAATTTGCACCGTCCAAAGCATCACATTGCGAAGATTCCTTTCCGTCAAAAACGCCCTCTGCTCATAAGAGCAGAGGGCGAACAGTCGCGGTACCACCTCTGGTTCGCCGGTTCCTTACGGAAACGGCCTTACGGAGCGCAGACACGCCCCTGCGCGATAACGGGCGCACCCGACACACCCCTACTGTGCAGAGATCTGCTGTTCGGAGGGCAGCTCCGGGATGTATTCGCCTGACGCCGTCTGCTTTCTTGCACCGACCGAAAGCTCTCTGAAGACGGACCTGCCGGGGTACTTCTTCCCTTCGTCACTGTAACGATATCACGGACAGTATAGCGGATCTGTTGAGATTTGTCAATCAGTATTCTCCGAACAGGACGGCAAGTTTTCCGTCCTTCACCTCATAGAGCGCGGCGTGTGCGTCCATCATGCCCATACAGTACGAGCCTGCAACGTAAAGTTTCCCGTTTTCCACGTAGATATCCGTCAGATTCTGCATGAAATTGTTCGCGTCGCGCACGGCAAGGACGGTCACTGTTGTATTCTGCCCGGATGTTTCCTGCTTCATGACTTTGGATGCGCTCGGCTCTTCGATTGCCGCACAGGTATACGACGGCATCGGTTTGTCGTCGTCCCAGCTCAGGTAATACAGCGTATGATCGCCGTACCAGCAGAAATCGAGAACCGGATCGGCCACGATCTGTTCGAGCGTGCTGCCGCTGCGCTTATAGAGGCCCGCCCTGCCCCAGACGTACATACCGTCGGTGCCGGTCAGCAGGCGGTCGGTCAGGACATACCCGTTGATCGACGGCGCGTTTTTCCATATACCGACCGTCCGGACCTGTTTGCCGGTAAGCGGCTCGTACAGGCCAAGACCGACCGAACCGGTAACGTTGTACTGCATCAGCCAGAAATCGCCGACCGTGCAGACATACGAGCAGTTGTCCTCGCGCAGCGCCAGCTGCGCCTTCAGGCGCGTCAGGATGGCCGCAGCCTCCGCGCGGGTCACGCCCTTCCCGGGCTTGAAGCTGCCGTCCGGATAGCCGGTCAGAAGGCCCTGATTTGCGCAGATGTGCAGAGTAGTGCTGTAGGTTTCAAAGTCTGCCGTGTCGGAAAACAGCGGCTGCCACTGCGCCAGTTCCATGCGCTGTTCTTCCCGGTTGATAACGAGCTGATTTGCGGCGTCGGCGCGCTCGTTCACACCGTCCCAGCCGCGGCAGAACGTGCCGAGCAGCTCGGCGATCTCGCCGCGCGGCATGGGCTCGTTATGGCCCTGCGTGCCGCTCAGGAGGTTATTGGCCTCGCAGACGTTGTACGCGGCCTTCCACCAGGTGTCGCCCGACTCCTGCTTCAGCGCTTCCGGGAAGGCGATGCGCGCGAACAGCGAGACGAATTCCGCGCGCGTGACGGTATTTTCCGGACGGAACGTGCCGTCCGGGTAGCCGGTGATCTCGTCTTTGAGATACGCGATCTGGTCGTGCGCCCAATGTGCGTCGGATACGTCGGTATAATCTGCCGCGCAGACCGCCGTGCAGAGCAGCAGAACGGTCAAAAGCGCAAGCAGCAGCTTTCGCAAATGCTTCATGTCAGGCTCCTTTCGTTTCCGTGGCCAGCCGCAGCAGCTCCGCCGCGCCGGCCAGCGTCGTGTCGGTGATCATGCTGCCGCCGATGAGGCGCGCAAGCTCCTGTTTGCGGCCGGCTTCATCCAGCCGCAGGACGCTCGTATATGTCCGCGCGTTTTCCACGCGCTTTTCGACGGTGAACTCCGTGTCGGCCATCGCCGCGATCTGCGGCAGATGCGTCACGCATAAAACCTGCCGGCCGCTCGATACCGTCCAGAGCTTGTAGGCGACCTTCTGCGCGGCTCTTCCGCTGACGCCCGCGTCGACCTCGTCGAAGATCATCGTCCCGACGAGATCTTCCGCCGCCAGCACGTTTTTCATCGCCAGCATGATGCGCGCCAGCTCGCCGCCCGAGGCGACCTTTGACAGCGGCCGCAGTGATTCGCCGACGTTGGCCGACATCAGAAAGCGCACGGCGTCAAGGCCGTTTTCCTGCGGCGGCTGTTCGGTAAATTCGCAGACGAACTGGATCTTCGGCATATCGAGCTGCATGAGCTCGGACGAAATGGCCGCTTGCAGCCGTTCGGCGGCAGTCTGCCGCGCCTTTCGCAGCGCAAGGCCCTTTTCCTGCATGGTCTTTTGCAGCGTATCGAGCTTTTTTTGCAGCTGCTCGATGCGGTCCGTCGCAAATTCGACCTCGTCGAGCTGCTGCTGCGCCTGCTCCAGGAACGCCAGCACGTCTTCGACCGATCCGCCGTATTTGCGCTTGAGCTTATGCAGCACGTCCAGCCGCTCTTCGATCTGCTCGAGCTCGTCGGCCGAGTACGTCAGATCATCCTTTTTATCGCGCAGCTCGTCGGCGATGTCCTGCGCGGCGTACATGAGATCGTTCAGCTTCTGGCTCAGCATGCGCATATCGTCCGACACGCGCCCGGCCTTTTCCAGTGCGTGCGCGGCGTCGGCGATCATCGCGGCCGCGCCGTCGGACGATTCGTCACCATAGAGCGCGGCGACGGCGCATTCCATTGCGTCCGTCAGCTTTTCGGCGTTTTGCAGCACCTTGCGCCGGTCGAGGAGCGTCTCCTCCTCGCCGGGCTGAAGCTCCGCGCGCTCGATCTCGGCGATCTGGAATTTCAGCGTTTCGACCAGACGCAGCTTTTCCGATTCGTCCATCGACAGCCGCCGGATCTCCTGCCGCACGGCGCTGACCTTGTCATATGCCTGCCGGCAGGCGTCCAGCAGCGCCTCGTCGTGCGCGAACAGATCTAGATAGCCGATATGCGTCGCCTCGTCGAACAGCTGCTGCGAATCGTTCTGCCCGTGGATCTGGATGAGCTGCGCGCCGAGCCGGCGCAGCGTCGTGACCGTAACGGGCCGTCCGTTCACGCGGCAGCTGTTTTTGCCGTCGGCGTAAATTTCGCGCGTGACGGACAGTTCCCGGTCGAACGGGACCTGATTCTCTTCAAACCACGACAGCTGCGGCACATCGGTAAAGATCGCGCTCACAAATGCCTTCGCAGCGCCCGTGCGGATCATCTCGCGCGAGGCGCGCTCGCCGAGGATGGCGGAAATGGCGTCGATCACGATGGATTTACCGGCGCCTGTTTCGCCGGTCAGGACGTTGAAGCCGCGATCGAACTCGATCTCGGCTTCTTCGATGACGGCGATATTCTCAATATGCAGGGTGGAAAGCATGGCCATACCCTCCTCATTGCATTCAGTGTTCGATCTGCTCCCGGATCTCCGCGCAGAGATTGGCCGCGGACTGCGTATCCTTGAGTACGACGAAGCACGTGTCGTCGCCGGCCAGCGTGCCGAGCATTTCCGGTACGTTGAGCTTGTCGATCGCGGCGGCCGCGCCGTTGGCAAGGCCGGGCATGGTCTTGATGACGATCATGTTCTGCGCGTAATCGACGCTCGTGATGCACTGACGGAAGATCAGGTTGAGCTTTGCGGAGAACGTATGCTCCGCGGGCTTCGGCGCGGTGGAATAGCGGTAAGCGCCATCCGGGCCAAGTTCCTTGATGATGCGCAGCTGCTTGATGTCACGGGAGATGGTCGCCTGCGTGGTCTGAAACCCGGCGGCTTCGAGCTCCGCGAGCAGCTGCTCCTGCGTCTGGACGCTGTGATCCAGAATGAGTTCCAGAATTTTTTCCTGCCGTTTCGATTTCATACCGGATTACCTCGTCTTTTCAATGAATTTCCTATTCAGGATGTCAAAAAAGCTGGTGTTTTTCACGCGAACGAGGCGTGTGACCTTTTCCGAGCTGCGCACGACGATCTCGTCGCCCGCGCTCAGACGGAAGGCCCGGCCGCCGTCGACGGATAAAAATGCGTTGTGACGGCCGACCTTGCCGACGCGGATGCTGACGACGCGCTCCGGAGAGACAACGATGCTCTTGGCCTGGATCGCGTGCGCGCAGATGGGCGTAATGAGGATGTTCTTTGCTGCGGGCTCGATGATCGGGCCGCCGGCGGACATGGAATACGCCGTGGAACCGGTCGGCGTGCAGACGATGACGCCGTCGCCCGAGAAAGCGGAAGCCTCGACACCGTCGCAGCGGATCGCCATCTGAATGACGCGCGCGATGGCGCCCTTGGTGATGACGACGTCGTTGAGCGCAGTCTCATGGAAGAGCGTCTGTTTGCCGCCGAGCACGCTGACGTCGAGCATGGAACGCTCTTCGACCGTATACTCGCCCTTTGGGATCCTGCGCAGCAGGTCCATCTCGCCGGCCTCCAGCTCGGCAATGAAGCCCATCGTACCGATATTGACGCCGAGGATCGGCAGCCCGTGCTCGGTGGCGATCTTGGAGGAATGGAGAATGGTGCCGTCGCCGCCGAAGCAGATAAGAAGATCGGCGTTTCGGATCTCCTTGTGGATATCGCTGAAGTGCAGATCCGCCGGGATCTCAAAGCTCTTGTCCACGTCGAACGGCAGACAAAGCGCGACCTCGACGCCGGCCTCGCGCAGAAGCGCGCAGGCCTGACGGGCGTTTTTAAATTGCTTATCGCGGTAGGGATTCGGTGAAACGACGATCTTCATGGTATACGCCTACCCTTTCAATGTTTCGTGCGCCTGCGCGACGAGCGCCTCGACGTCCGGGACGCAGCCGCCCTGCGGCTGCATGGAAAGATGCGCGAGGAATTCGATATTGCCCTCCGGTCCTTTGACCGGGGAAAAGGTCAGGTTCCGGACTGTAAATCCGAGCGAAGCGGACAGCGCGAGGAAATCGCGCAGCACCTGCGCGTGGACGGCCGGGTCGCGCACGACGCCCTTTTTGCCGACGTTTTCCTTACCCGCTTCAAACTGCGGCTTGATGAGGCACAGCACCTGCCCCGTGGGCTTCAAAAGCCGCTGGATGGCGGGCAGCACGATCCGCAGCGAGATGAACGACACGTCGACGACCGAAAGATCCAGCGGTTCGCCGAGGTCTTCGGGCGTCACATAGCGGATATTCGTCCGCTCCATCACGACGACTCTGGGGTCGGAGCGGATCTTCCACGCCAGCTGTCCGTAGCCGACGTCGATGGCAAAGACCTTGCTTGCACCCTGCTGCAAAAGGCAGTCGGTGAAGCCGCCGGTCGATGCGCCGGAGTCGCTGCACACGAAGCCGGTCGGATCCACGCCAAAATCGCGCAGCGCCTTTTCCAGCTTCAGACCGCCGCGGCTGACATACGGACACGAGCTGCCGCGGACCTCGATCACGGGATCCTCGTCGAGATTGACCTCGAAGCCCGCCTTATCGGCCTTCTGTTCATTGACATAGACCTCGCCAGCCATAATCATGGCCTGCGCCTTGCTTCTCGATTCCGCCAGATTGCGCGCCACGAGCAGCACATCCAGCCGTTCTTTATGCTTCATCGGGTCAGATCCTCCTGTATCATCCGCGCGATCCCGTCCGCGTCAAGACCGGCCGCGGCCAGCAGCGCCGCCGGCGTCCCGTGCGGGACGAAGCCGCGTCCGAGGTTGCGCTTGCGGCAGACGGCGCGCACGCCGCTCTGCGCCAGGTGCGCAAAGATCTCGTCTGCCAGGCAGCAGCGGTCGGACGCCTCCTCAAATACGAACAGGCGGCTCGTTTTGCGGCAGGACGCTTCGATCGCGTCAAAGTCCACGGGCGAGATGGTGCGCAGCTTGAGAATTTCAATATCGATGCCGCGCGCCAGCAGCCGGTCGGCCGCATCCAGCACGGCGTTGACCATCGTGCCGTAGCAGACGACGGTGCAGCGGATGCCCGCGCGGACGCACGGACCGGCAGACGACGCGGTATACCGGCCCTCGCCGCCGCGCGGATAACGGATGGCTGCCGGCCCGGCCGTATCATAGAGCGCCGCGTGCAGATCCTCGCGCAGCTCCTGAAAACTCGCGGGAGAATAGACCGTCATGCCGGGGATCTGACGCAGATACCCCACGTCGAACATCCCCTGATGCGTCTCGCCGTCTTCCCCGACGACGCCGCAGCGGTCGACTGCCAGCACTACGTGCAGCTGCTGGAGCGCAACGTCGTGCAGGAGCATATCATACGCGCGCTGCAAAAATGTCGAATAGATCGCCGCGACGGGCTTCATGCCCTGTTTGGCAAGACCCGCAGCCATGCACACGGCGTGACCCTCGGCGATGCCGACGTCAAAAAAGCGGCGCGCGTAGACGTTCGCAAACGAATCGAGCCCCGTGCCGTGCTGCATGGCGGCCGTGATGGCGCAGACGGACTTGTCCGACGCGGCCAGACGGCACATCTCCTGCCCGAACACGTCGGAAAACGACGGCGCGGACGGCTGGCCGAAGCCGGTCTGCGGGTCGAACCTGCCGACGCCGTGGAAATCCTGCGGCATGTCTTCCGCCGGGGCGTAGCCCTTGCCTTTTTTTGTGATGAGATGTACGAGCACGGGCTCGTTGAGCGCGACGGCCGTGCGGAGCATCGCCTCGACCCGGGCCACATCATGCCCGTCGACCGGCCCGAGATACGTAAAGCCGAGATTTTCAAAGAGCGTTGTGCCGAGAATGGAGCGTTTGAGCCGGTTTTTGAACTGATGCGTCAGCGCATAGAGCTTTCTGCCGAATTTGCTGCGCGAGGTGAGGCTCCGGTACCAGAGCTTGAGATCAAGATAGCCCGTGCGCAGCCGCGCCTGCGCCAGATATCGTGAGATCGCGCCGACATTCGGCGTGATGGACATCCCGTTATCATTGAGGATGACGATCATCGGCTCGCGGCTGGCGCCTGCGTTGTTGAGGCCCTCGTAAGCGAGGCCGCCGGTCAGCGCGCCGTCGCCGAGCAGGGCCAGCACGCGGTAATCCTCGCCTTCGAGCGTCCGCGCCCGGGCCATGCCGAGCGCAACGGAGACGGCGTTGGAGGCGTGACCGGCGATGAATGCATCGTGGACGCTCTCGCACGGCTTCGGGAACCCGGACAGGCCCCCGGCCTGACGGAGCGCGTCGAAGCCGTCCATTCGTCCGGTCAGGATCTTATGGACATAGCACTGATGACCGACGTCAAAAACGAGCCGGTCGCGGCTCGTGTCAAAAATACGGTGGATGGCGATCGTCGTTTCGACGATGCCGAGATTGGACGCAAGATGCCCGCCGGTCTGACTGACATGGTCGACAAGGAACCGGCGGATCTCCGCGGCCAGCGTTTGCAGCTGCTGCGGATCGAGTGCGAGCAGATCCTCCCGCGTCCGAATGGTTTCTAAAATCATGGCCGAGCCCTCATTGCTGCTTTTTGTTTTCTTTCTCTTTTTTTCTGCCGCGCAGCTTCTGCGGCAGCGTTCTGAAAAAGCAGAGCACCTTTGCGGCGGTGCGCACGACCGACGTGCTGCAATTCATGGCCAGCGACTTGCCGCAGGCCTTGCCGCCGACCGTCACGCCCGAGACGAGCGCCGAGAGAAGCAGCGTCAGGAAGATCTCCGACCCGCTGGGGCGCAGCAGCAGGACGCGCGCGGCGATGACCGCCGCCGCGGACCCGGAAATAACGCCGCAGATATCGCCGATGACGTCGTTGCAGAACGACGAGACGCGGTTGGCGTTGCGGATGAGCCGCAGCGCATCCTCCGCCTCGGGCACCTTGCGCGAGGCCATTGCGTGGAACGGCACCTCGTCGGCCGCCGTCACGGCCACGCCGATGATATCAAACAGGATGCCGATGAGCACGATCCCGATCAGGATCACGAACGACAGCGCGAGTCCCGCGCCGCTCAGAAGATTGGATGAAACGAACGACATGACGGCGGAAATAAGCACCGTCAGCAGGAAAATGAGCGCGATCCATTTGGGGTCAGGTTTCGCGGATTTTCCCGCTTTTTTCTTTTTTGCAGCAGCCAAAGCAGCCTCCACAGAATTATGTTAACTGATCTGCGCATTCAAACGCCGATGGCCGCGCCCGCGGTCATCAGAGTCTGAAAAGACAATGGCGGCCCGATATGGTTAATCTTACGGCTTAGGTCGGGTTTGTTTTCCCCGGAGGCATCCTCTCGTCGCCGATGGAGGTGGTTCCCCTTTCATGCCTGCGTTGGTTTGTCGCCAAAACCACTACCCGATTGCCACTTAGTCCGTACCGCAATCCCATAAAAGCCCGTTTCCGACAGCCTAGGTGATTTCCACAACAGCTTCCTCTGACTCTTATCCTCTTTTGCAAACCGTCTTTCAAGGGAATATCGCCCGGGTGCAAGGCCATGCACCCGAAACGCATCAGCTTCCCTTTCCCGGCCGGTTCACGCAAGGCAGGCTACTCTGCACACAGCGTTCACGGCTTAAAGCCGG
>CAKUOS010000040.1 GCA_934670025.1 uncultured Oscillospiraceae bacterium | reverse complement strand
TTCGGGATTCAGCTTCCCATTGACTACGGCTACGGCGGCGCAATTTATCTGAAGGCAAAAACAACACAGCTTCGCGAACACTATATGCGAAATTATGGCGCAATCCCATTCAGCCGGTTTGACCCACCTGCTGCTGATTGACGGCGATGCTGTGCGGGAACTATTTGGACAATACTTGAAGGAGGTCTGACGGATGCAGAACAAAAAATATCTGGAGTTGGACGCGCTTGCTGCGCCGAACGGCTATGTCGTACCTCCGACGAAAGAGGATCTGGCTTACGTTGTCCATTTCCGCAAGACCTGCCAGCGTTATCAGATCGACTTTGCAAAAGCCGATCCGGATGAGCGCGACTTCGTGATCCATATGGCAGAGAAAACATTTTTTCAGAAGCGTGCTTAATTTTGCTGTTGATCGAAACCGCTCCGACAAGTCGGGGGTTCATCTTTAGTGTAGCGATCACACAAAAAGAAGAGACACGCGCAAGTGTGTCTCTTCTTTTTGGTGGAACGCGGTCTGCTTTGCAGACCGTGCCGTCTGCGGGCGGGGATTGAACGTGAAAGAAACCCCTGATGGGTTCCTTTCACACGATCCTCCTTTCCGAAAACATAGATTTCCGCGTTTATCTATCGTGTAGTAATAACACATACCGCACTTCTTCGGAAGTGCGGTTTTTCTTTGCTTCAAAGCAGCTTTTTGCATTCTGGAAGCGGCTTTTCGCCGAAAAACAACGGCGCACGTTTCTGATGCAGCACCTGCTTTCGGGTCGGCAGTGTGGAACAGCAGAGGCATCCAAAAATGTTCTGATTTTGAAATTCAGAGAATCATTATCTCATTTGGATAAGATACTTAAGAAATCTTGCAATATCCAGCACTGACTTTTATTTCTATTAAATCCAAATTATATTGTATTTTGGTGCGTAAACCTATATGTTTTGACTGAAAAGTTGCAAAAATTCCGGATTACGATTGACAAATGCAAAGATTCGCGCTACTATAAACATCCAAAGAAATGTGCTTTTGGCCAGTTGCTGGCACGAGCAGATATCGCCCGCGCCGTGGTGACGGAGCGGGTTATTTTATCGTCTTTCCGGTCGTTCCACGCACATGACCGGAAGCGGATCAAAAGGATGGGAACACGGCATGACAGATCAGGAATTGCGTCGTCTGAGCCGCGCGGAGCTGCTTGACATCATCGACACGCTGTTGCAGCAGAAGGAGCAGGCCGAGCAGCAGCTGGCGCAGGCGCAGGCCCAGCTGAAGGACAAACAGCTCCGGATCGCAAACGCCGGCTCCATTGCGGAGGCCGCGCTGGCGCTGAACGGCGTGTTTGATGCGGCGCAGGCCGCCGCGGATCAGTATTTGCAGGGTGTGCGCGCCTCGGCTGCTGATATGCAGGCACAGCTGGCGCAGGCGCAGCTTCAAAAGCAGCAGATCCTGGCCGAAGCGGAGCAGAAGGCGCAGCAGATCGTCAGCACGGCGGAGCGTCAGGCTGCCGAACAATGGAAACGTCTTCAGGTGCAGGCCGGGCAGCTCATTCAGGCGCACAGCGAGCTGCGGGAGATGTTCAAAGGGATGGTGGATCGATGAAAAAGCGCGTGAGCGCCGCGGATCTGCCGACTGCGGAGCAGGTTTCCCGTGAACGCAGCCGTCTGCGCTACCGGCGGCGCTACCGGCGGACGCTGCGCAGCACCGCCGCGATTTTGCTGGTGGTGGCCGCGCTGGCCGTGCTGGCGGCGACGCTCTGGATGCCGGTGCTGCGGATCTACGGCAGCTCCATGTCCCCGACGCTGGAGGACGGGCAGATCGTGATCGCGGTAAAAACGGAAAAATTTTCGCCGGGCGACATCACGGCGTTTTATTACGGCAACAAACTTCTCATCAAGCGCTATATTGCGGGTCCCGCAGACTGGGTCGATATCGACGCGGATGGAATTGTTTCCATCAACGGCACGCCGCTCGACGAGCCCTATCTGACGGAGCACGCCTACGGCGAAACAAACATTACGCTCCCCTATCAGGTCCCGGATGAACGGTATTTCCTGATGGGCGACAACCGGGACATATCCATTGACTCGCGCAGCACGGCCGTCGGCTGTGTGGCTGCGGATCAGGTCGCGGGAAAGGTGATCTTCCGCGTCTGGCCGCTGCGCGCGTTCGGCCCGGTCACGTGAGAGGAGGTGTGAGGATGCAGGCAGATGAACAGGCGCGCAGCCATGCCGCCGCGCACGTCAGGCGGCGCAGATGGCGCGCCGGGGTCGCGGCGCTCTGCTGCGTTGTCGCCTGCGGGACAGCTTACGCGCTGACCCGCCCGGCCATCACCATGACGCAGCAGACGTTCTGCGGCATGGAAGCGCACACGCATGAGGCGGCCTGCTATGAGACGGTCCTGATCTGCGGGTTTGACGAGCAGCTGCCGTCCGAGCGCCCGCAGGCGCACGTCCATACGGCCGACTGCTATACGCCGTATGAGACTCTCGTCTGCGGTCTGGACGAGGATGCGGCGCACACGCACGGGGCGACGTGCTATGAAACGGAATACGAGCTGACCTGCCCGCTCGAAGCAGGCGATGCGGCCGGCGAACCGGAGGCCCCGGCGCACAGCCACACGGATGCGTGCTACGAAACGCGCCTGATCTGCACGATGCAGGAGCATCAGCACAGTCTGTCCTGCTATGCCGACCCGCAGGCCGATCTGGAGGACGCCTCCGTCTGGGAGCGGACGCTCCCCGCAGAGCTGTGCGGCGACCGGCGCGCGGACGTCGTCGCCGTGGCCGAGAGCCAGCTCGGCTACGCAGCGAGCACGCGCAACTATATTGTTGACGAAAACGGCGCCATGCACGGCTACACGCGCTACGGCGCGTGGTACGGCGATCCCTACGGTGCATGGTGCGCCATGTTTGCATCCTTCTGCCTGCACTATGCAGGCGTGCCGCAGACAGACTTCCCGGCGGCGGCCGGCTGCATCTACTGGACGGATCAGCTGACGCAGGCCGGTCTGTGCGCCGGCGCGGACAGCTGCACGCCGCAGCCGGGCGATCTGGCGTTCTTTGACACGAACGGCGACGGCGCGGCCGACCATGTCGGCATTGTGGCGGAGCTTTCCGAGGACGGCACGGCGATCACGACAATTGAAGGCAACGTCGGCGGCTGCGTGGTGCGCCGCCAGCACGCTTCGGATGCGAGCGGCGTGCTGTGCTACGGCATTTTGCCGGTACAGACGGAAAATGGCGGCGAAACACCGGACGAGCCGCAGCCCGATCCGCGCACGCCGCTGTGCGGGCATGAGGAACATTCCCACACCGCGGACTGCTACGACGAGACCGGCGCGCTGATCTGCACGCTGGAAGAACATACGCACGTAGAATCCTGCTATCAGACGGCGGCGGAAAAAACGCCGCTCTGCGGGCACGAAGCGCATACGCACACCGCGGATTGCTACGATGAGACCGGCGCGCTGATCTGCGCGCTGGAAGAACATACGCACACCGACGCCTGTTACGAACCGGCGGCGGAGAAAACGCCGCTCTGTGGTCTGGAAGAACACACGCATACGGAAGACTGCTACAGCGCGGACGGCACACTCGTCTGCGAGCTGCCGGAGCATATGCACACGGACGCCTGTTATGAGGCGGCGAGCACGCAGCGCTTTTCCTACGCGGACGCGCAGCTGCAGCTGACACTGACGGTCGAGAGCGCGCAGCCGCTGCCAGAGGGCACGGAGCTTGACGTGCAGGCTACGGACGCGGCTGTCTTCTCGGGGCTTTCCGACGGCGAAGCGTCGGACGGCGCGGAGCAGTGGATCGTCCGGCAGCTCGCGCTGGTGCAAAGCGGCGAGGCGCTCGACACGGCGGCTTACCGCATGACGGCCGAGATCGCGGTCACGGACGCGGTGCTGCAGCCGCTGCTGGGCCAGCTGGATGCGCTGGACGAGGCTGCGCCGGAGGCGGAGACGGGCGTGACGGTAAGCGTGATGCAGGTCGGCGAGGACGACGGTTTGCAGGAGCTGGACAGCGCGACGATCGGCGCGGCAGAGCAGACGCCGGTGCTGACCGTCAGCGTGCAGAGCGGCACCATCGCGGTACTGGCCTCGGCAGCAAACCCGCACTATACCGTGCAGTATTACGCGTATATCCCGCGGTTTGCAACCAGTGGCGACAAGGCTCTGACAGTCTTTGATACCTCTGGCGGAAAGCTTCCATCCAATAGTGATCCAAATGCTACAACGAGTATTTACCTGCAGCAGGATGGCACCAACACCAACAAGAACGCAGGCAAAAATGAAGGAAATTATATCGTCGCAACCACATTGGAACTGACACAGATGTACAGCGACAACCAGTTTGAGTACATCAAAGCGCCGACCCCGTCGTACATCAACAAGCTGCTCGACAACACCAATTATACACTCCAATCGCTTTGGGTGCTGAAGGACGGCAAAAGCGCGAACAGCCCCGATGCAAACGACTGGGATGTATACGACAATCCCGATACCGTACACTTCACCAACCGCAAAGAGGTGCAGGATCAGGGCAGCACAAGCGGCCAGCAGATCGTCTATCTGGCCGAAGGTTCCACAATCCGTCTGGTCTACAACGCGGCGAATGACAGCTTCACCACGCCCGCGACATTCTATGACTATGATATCACAGATGGAAAAAAAGACAGCAGCGGCCGCTGGCTTAGCAGCTTTGCCGGTATCAATCAAAGCAGCAATTATACCGCTAACAGCCTCACGAAGTGGGGAGATGGGCGCGACACTCTTGCCTTTGGTAATGCCAACTGCGGCACCGGTATGTCAAATTACATGTTTAATGGTGTCACATTGAATAAGCACAGTAAGCGCAACGAGGGATGTACATTTGGACTGGTCAAACGTCTGAATCCCGAAACCCACACGATCGTGTACAACGAATGGCTAATCGTTCCAAATCTCTTCAATGAAGGAAATGCAAACGGCAAGCAAACCTATGAAGGCAGTTCTCTGACGTTCTCGCAGGTCGGCGATACATATACGCTTTCGTCGGCCAGCGTCCCCAATGGCGGTTCAGCCAGTGATCTGGAAAAGCTCTTCAACCCGTCACCAGATAACAAGACATTACACGACAGTATCTTTACCAATGACTTCTGGCCGCTGGATAACCCTAAAGACTCAAAGCGAAAAGATGTAAATTTTGGTGCCAAAAATAACAATATTCCTTTTTACGGATATGTCAATGGCACAAACGGCAGCTTAGTACTGGGAAGCAGTACCTTCCCCGGCAGCGACGACGGTGTTGCCCACAACTCCTTCTTCGGCATGCAGTATGCCGTCGAGTTCACGCTGATGCCAGACTATATCGGGCCGCTGGACTACACGTTCTTCGGCGACGATGACATGTGGGTCTTCCTCGACGAGACACTCGTCTGCGACATCGGCGGCGTCCACTCCTCGGTCGGCGAGTACGTCAACCTGTGGGACTATCTGGAGAAGGATGGTCGCGAAACGGACGAAACCCACACGCTTACCTTCTTCTACACCGAGCGCGGCGCATCCGGCTCGACGTGCTACATGAACTTCACGCTGCCGTCCGTCTCCGGCGTCAACATCGAGCAGAAGACCGCCGATCTGCGGGTATCCAAGGAGGTCATCGGCGACGACAGCTCGGACAAGGAGTTCGAGTTCACCGTGCAGTTCAGCGACCAGGACGGCAATACCATCTGGGACGATTATGCCTACACCCGCTACGACAAGAACGGAAACGAGCTTGAAAGCGACCTCGTGCTCCACGAGGGCAGCACGTTCCATCTCAAAGCCGGCGAATACGTCATCATCAAATACCTGCCTATCGGTCTGCGGTACACGATCACCGAGACGAACACCGGCGGCTACGACGTGACGAACACGGTCAACGGCGTGGTCAGTGCAGGCGGCACGGCGCAGGGCACGATCATCAAGGACACGCTGGCCACCGCCGTCTTTACCAACACCATGCACAAGGTTGGTCTGACGCTGCAGAAGCTCGATCAGGACGGCAAGGCTCTCGCGGGCGCGACGTTCGAGCTCAAAAACGCGTCCGATCAAACCGTATACGCCGTAAAAACAGAAACTAACGGCAGCTGCACCTACACCGTCCCGTCGAGCGGCGCAACGCAGATTCAGGCCAACGCGCTGTACTACATCGTCTCGGCTGTGGATCAAAACTACGTCATCGGGCTGGACACAGCCGCGGACAACCACGACGTGACGCTCCAGACGAATACCGGCGCGCCGGCGCAGCAATTCCGGGTCTACCGGCAGACGGACGGCTCGTACAGCTTCCAGTGCCAAGCAAACAAGGAATGGCTGGATCTGCACGAAGGCGGCCTGACAGACGGTCAGTTGGTTCATTGTTGGGCGAACAGCGACACGCCAACGACGCATGATAATCAGAAATGGTACCTGATCGCCAACGGCGACGGCACGTTCAAGATCAAGCCGCGCATGGCCGTGCTGAACAAGAGCACCGCCGTGCTCGACCTGAACGAGGCAAAAGCCTCGGAAGGCCAGCGGATTCAGGTGTGGACGGACAACAGCACCAACGCGCAGAAGTGGCTGCTCGTGCCGGTCAATCCGACAGAAACACCGACAACGACCAAGGATTTGACCGTCGGCACGGACAGCGTCCTGCGGCTGGCCGGACTGCTGCCCGGGAGCTACACGCTGACGGAGACGGCCGCGCCGGGCGGCTATCAGCAGCTGACGCAGGACATCGAGTTCCACGTGGACGCAAGCGGCAAGGTCACGCTGGCAGAAAACACGACCACCGAAGTCACGGTGGACAGCAGCGGCAGCGCCTATGTCCTGCAGGTCAAAAACCGGCACGACGACGTGAAGCTGACGCTCAAAAAGGAGCTGCAGAACAGCAGCACCACGCAGCAATTTACCTTTACGGTGTCCTACCCCGACCCGGCCAACCAGAACGCATCGATTGAAAAGACGCTGCAGCTGTCCGGCGGCAAGTCCGGCACGCTGAAAGGCATCCCCTATGGCGTTACTGTCACGATCACCGAGACGGGGCACGACGGCTTCACGGTGTCGTTCAAGGACGGGACAACCGTCCTGCAGCAGGGCGACTCGTACACATTCAAGATCACGAGCGACGTGACGATCACGGCGGTCAACGCCGCCGGGTATGAGCTGCCGTCGACAGGCGGCGGCGCAGTATGGTATCAGCTCGCGGGCGCTATGCTGCTGGCAATGCTTGCGGCATATCCCGCTTACAGCCGGATAAAATCGAAAAAACAAAAAGAGAAAGGAACAACAAGACAATGAAAACAGTGAAACGCGCGCTGGCGCTGCTGCTGGCGCTGACAATGCTGCTGGCGATGGGAGCCGTAACGGTACTGGCCGCCGGCGAGACTGGCAGCATCACGATCGATAATGCCGTTGCCGGCCAGACGTACACGATCTATGAGATCCTCTATCTGGAGAGCTACAACGCCGCTGCGGGGCAGGAAGCCTATTCCTACAAGGCGACGGAAAAATGGACAGCTTTCATCAACGGTGCGGACGTCAAGAACGTATATGTGAAGGTTGACGAGCAGGGCTATGTGACGTGGATCAAGGACGCGGACGTTGCAGAATTCGCAGCGCTGGCGCAGAAGTATGCCGCTGACAAAAAAATCGTCAGTGAAGTCTCCGCGAAAGCCACTTCCGCGACCGTTAAATTCGAAAATCTGGAGCTCGGCTATTATCTGGTCGATTCCAGCCTCGGCACGCTGTGCTCGCTGGATACGACGAACCCCAACGTCACGATCAAGGAAAAGAACGCCGCGCCGACCACGGACAAGCAGGTTCAGGAAAACAGCACCGGCAGCTGGGACAAGACAAATGACGCGGATATCGGCGACACCGTGAACTTCAAGACCACGATCAACGTGATCGACGGCAGCCCGAAGAACTACGTCCTGCACGATACCATGAGCGAGGGCCTGACATTCCAGCCCGACAGCGTCAAGGTGTCCGTCAATAACAAGGAAATTCCCAGCGGCTATACACTTGTCACGGCTTCCAAGGACGGCTGCACGTTCGAGATCAATTTTGCTGACGGAACTCTCAATCCCAACGACGTCGTGACCGTCACCTACTCTGCGGTTCTCAACGACAAGGCAGTTATCGCCGATGAGGGCAACCCCAACCAGACGCATCTGAGCTACACGGACACGAACGGCGCAACCAAGGAAACGAAACCCTCCGAGACGCGCACCTACACCTGGGAGATCGACGTTTTCAAGTACACGATGAAGGACGAGAAGGAAACGCCGCTGGCTGACGCAGAATTTGTTCTGTACAAAGAAGTGAACGGCGAAAAGCAGTATGCGCAGGTAACTGACGGCAAGCTCACCGGCTGGACGAACGACAAGACTGCCGCGACAATATTCAAGACCTCCGCAAACGGCACATTCACGATCTCCGGTCTGGACAGCGGCGTGTACTATCTGGAAGAAACGACCGCGCCCGCCGGTTACAACATCCTGAAGGATCCGATCAGAATCGAGATCACATACAGCATTGACACCAATACAAATGTCGGTACCGCGACGGTCAAATACGGCGACAATTCCACCGGTACCATCAAGGTCGAAAACAACACCGGCGCGGAGCTGCCCTCCACCGGCGGCGTCGGCACAACGATCTTCTACGTGCTGGGCGGTCTGCTGGTCGTGTGCGCGGGCGTACTGCTCATCACGAAGCGCCGCATGAACAAGGAAGCATGATTCATGCCGCGCAGAGGCCGGTCTCCCGGCCTCTGCGCCCGGCTACAGACGAAAGGAGAGCCCTGCAAGTGAAAAAACACGGCACAACGCTGCTGCTCATTCTGGCGTTCGCGGCAGGTCTGTCCTTGCTTCTGTACCCCAGCCTCAGCGACTACTGGAACTCGCTGCACGCCTCGCGCGCCGTCACCGGCTACGCGCAGCAGGTGCAGCGCATGACCGGCAGCGACTACGACGCGATGCTGGCCGACGCGCGCGATTACAATCAGGCGCTGGCTGCGCGCGAAAACAACTACTTTCTCACCGACGCGCAGCAGGCGCAGTATGACAGTCTGCTGGACATCGGCAGCACGGGCATCATGGGCTATATCGAGATCCCGTCGATCGACGTCTGTCTGCCCATCTACCACGGCACGGACGACGCCGTCTTGCAGGTCGCCGTCGGCCACGTCAGCTGGACGAGTCTGCCGGTCGGCGGCGCGGGCACGCACTGCGTCCTGTCCGGACACCGCGGACTGCCGAGCGCAAAGCTGTTTACGAACCTTGACCGGCTGACAGAGGGCGACACGTTCTCCATCCGCGTGCTCGACGAGATCCTGACGTACGCGGTCGACCAGATCCTCATCGTCGAACCGGACGATGTGTCCGCACTACAGATCGTGCCCGGGCAGGATCTGTGTACGCTCGTGACGTGTACGCCCTACGGCATCAACACGCACCGGCTGCTCGTGCGCGGCCACCGCGTGGAAACTGCGGCGCAGGCGCAGACCGTCCGCGTCACCTCGGACGCGGTGCAGATCGAGCCGCTGCTCGTCGCGCCGGTGCTGGCCGCGCCGGTACTGCTGCTCCTGCTGCTTGTGCTGCTGCTGCCCGGAAAACGGAAAAACAGGAATGGAGGGGATCCCCATGCGAATTAAACGCGCCGCGTGTTTGCTGGCGGCGCTGCTGCTGCTTGCACTGCTGCCTTTGCCCGTATCAGCCGCCGGGCGAATCGAGACAGACCGACCCGTGACGCTGACGGTTCTGTTTGAACACAACGGAACGCCCGTCGCGGGCGCGCCGTTTTCGCTCTACCGCGTGGCGGACGTGTCCGCCTCCGGGACGTTTACGCTGACGGGCGACTTCAAAAACGATCCCGTCCGTCTGGACGGGCTGGACAGCAGCGGCTGGCGCGCGCTGGCGGCCACGCTGGAAGGGCTTGTGCTGCTGGACGGCCGCAAGCCGCTCGACAGCGGCAAAACCGGCCAAAACGGCCGCCTCACCTTCCCGAACCGGCAAAAAACGCTCCTTCCGGGGCTGTATCTGCTGCTGGGTGGGAGCTTCGTGTCCGGGAAGTACACCTATACCGTGCAGCCGTCGCTCATCTGCCTGCCGTGCGCCGACGATGCCTCCAACACGTGGCAGTACGACGCGCTGATCGAGCCCAAGCACACGCGCGACGACATCCCCGACACGCCCTCGGACAGCACGACGGACCGGAAGGTCCTGAAGGTCTGGGATGACGGCAGCGCGGCCGCGCGGCCGCAGGAGATCACGGTACATCTGCTGAAAAACGGCGCAGTCTATGACACGGTCCGTCTGAATGCAAAGAACAACTGGCGCTATACGTGGTCGAATCTGCCGAAATACGACCAAGACGGCCGTCTGATCGTCTGGCGCGTGACGGAGACGGCTGTGGACGGCTATACCGTCTCCATTCGTCAGGAGGGCCTCACGTTCGTCGTGACAAACACGCGCAAACCCGGCGAACCTGCGCAGTCCGGGACGCCGCCTACGCCCTCTGTGCCCTCCAAACCGCCGCAGCTGCCCCAGACGGGCAGCGTCTGGTGGCCGCGGGCGCTGCTGGCGCTGGCGGGTCTTGCGCTGCTGCTGGCCGGCTGGCGCTGCGGAAAGGACCGGCGCGATGCGTAGGCGGCGCGCGCTGCTTCTGGCGCTGGGTACTTTATGCCTGCTGGCCGCGCTCGGCCTGACTGTCCGCGATCTTCACAGCGAGGCCCGCGCACGGCAGACGGCGGCGCAGACGCTCGATCTGCTCGAGCCGCAGATCTCCGCGGCGCAGCCGCACGCCGAACCGCAGCCGCAGACCGGCGCGTCCGAACCTGCGCCGCAGACGATCCCGGACTATCAGCTCGATCCGCAGCGGGATATGCCGGTCTTCCGCGTCGACGGGATCGACTACATCGGCCTGCTGGAGATCCCGGCGCTGGAGCTGCGCCTGCCGGTTGCCGGGACGTGGAGCTATGAAGCACTGGCCGCCGCGCCGTGCCGCTATGCAGGCTCGGTCTATCTCGACGATCTTGTCATCCTGGCGCACAACTACCGCGGCTTCTTCCGGGATCTGAAGCTGCTCCATGCGGGCGACGCGGTGCGCTTCACCGACGCAGACGGCAACGTCTTCTCCTACGCCGTCTCCGATTTTGAGCAGCTGCATCCGTCGCAGACGGAGGATATGCTGTGCGGCGACTGGGATCTGACGCTGTTTACCTGCACCGTCGGCGGGCAGGACCGGCTGGCTGTGCGCTGTGTGCGCGCGGATGACGCCGAAAGCGAATAAGCAAACAAAAAAGCAGCTTCGGCCGAAGCTGCTTTTTCTGTTTTCGTGTACTTACAGGCTTGCGATCCACGCCGTCAGTTCCGCCTGAGACGCGGAAGCGGAGAACTTTTTGCCGTCCAGGACCTTCGCGCCCGGGCAGCTCTTCTTCAAGATCTCACCGCTCTTGCCCATGCCGCTGCCGCCCGAGGTGGCGAACGGCACGACCGTCTTGCCGGTCAGATCGTAGCTTTCCAGGAACGCCTGCACGATACGCGGCGCTTCGTACCACCAGATGGGGAAGCCGACGTAGACGGTGTCATACTGCGCCATGTCGACCTTCGCGCTGCCGATGGCCGGGCGCGAAGCCGGGTCCTTCATCTCGATGGTGCTGCGGCTTTTGGCGTCGGTCCAGTCGAGATCCGCGCGTTTATACGGCACGGCCGGTTCGATCTCATACAGGTCGGCGTTCGCCGCTGCGGCGAGCGTCTCTGCCAGCTTCGCGGTCACGCCGCTGGCGGAAAAATAAGCAACAAGCGTTTTGGACATATCGATTCTTCCTGTGTTTTTTCTTTCAGTATACACCCCGGCACAAGCTCTGTCCAATACCTCTTTTTCATGCCCGGAAATGCCTCCGGGGTATCGGCGCAGTGGTCACGGACGGATAATGCGTGCGGCTGCGGCCAGCTTTTCCGCGATGACATACATATTCGTCACGCCGCCCGCACGGAGCTTGTCCGTCAAACCATAATAATTCAGACACGTGCCGCACGTAAGGATCTCCACGCCCTGCGACGCAAGCGTCTCCAGATCCTCCAGCGACGCCGAGCCCTCGCACGTGACGCGCGCGCCGCCGTTATAGAACAGGATGGTCTGCGGCAGCTCAGGCAGCTGCGTGAGCGCAAAGAGAAACCCCTTCAGGAGCGTCTGGCCGAGCGTATCGTCGCCCTCTCCCATGTGGTCGGCGGAAATGACAACGACGGTATTCTTCTGCCGCGCGTCGGGCGCGCAGATGGCCGTCTGATCTGCTTCGACAGCCTCGCCGACGGTCAGCGTAACACGGAACTCCTGCGCGGAAAGCGTCTCGGCACGGAAGCCGCAGCCCTTCTCTTTGGCCAGCCGCGTCAGATTCTGCACAGCGACTTCATTATCCACAAGCGTCTGCACCTCGCCCGCGCCCTGTAACGTGCGGATCGCCTCCAGCGTTTTTACAACCGGCAGCGGGCACGCAAGCCCGCGCGCATCGACCTGAATCATAAGAAAACTCCTTTCCAATGCGTTGTTTTTTATATTATATCACGCACGGCGTACAGCTGCAACAGCCGCCGGTCTTATGACCGGCGGCTGGTTTTCCCCATATGCGTTATTCCAGCGATTCGTACAGCGGCCGCAGCTCTTCGAGCTTTGTGAGGCTGCACGCGGCGTTCCACGCCATAAAGCCGCCGGTAAAGCCGTTTTCGCGCAGCGCGCGGATCTCGTCGCCGATCTCCTGCACGCCGTATTCGTTGTACGGCGGCTGGATGGCGTTGTACGCCTGGATCCACGTGCGGTCGATGGCGGGCGACGGCGTCTCGGCCTGCCGCTTGGCGGCGGACTCCGTCCAGTCGAGCAGCGTCTCATATGGATGCTCCCACGGCCGGTACGTGCCGTTGCGCGCGAAGTGGTCGGGGTACGGCATTCCGGAGATCACGTCGACGATGTTGCTGACCGCGGGCCAGTACTGGCCGTAGGCCGTGACATAGTTGCTGCTGGCCTCGCCGAAGACGTCCGCGCCGACGTATACGCCATACTCATGCAGAACATCCGTCGCGTACATCAGAAACCGCTGGATGGCCTGTGCCTTTGTCTCGCCGTATTCGTTGCGGAAATCGATGGTGCCCGCTTCCTCATATTTATCCGTCCGGTCCGGGAAGCGGACGTAGTCGAACTGGATCTCGTTGAAGCCCATCGTTTCGACCGCATCGATGGCCAGCGCGACCTTATACTCCCACACATAGCGGCAGAAGGCGCTCGGCCAGTAGCTGCTGTTGGCGACCATGAGCGGTTCGCCGAAGTTATCCGCGATGGCGTACTCGGGGTGATCCTGACAGAAGAACGAGTCGTTGAAGACCGTCAGACGGCCGATGACATAGAAGCCCGCGTCCCTGATCTTGCGGATGACGGCCTGATACTCCTCGACGGTGCTCTGTGCGTACTGATACGCAGTCGGAGAGTATTCCTCGTAGACCGGCGAATTATAGCCGATCGACGTGCCGTCCATGATATTCACGACGAAGGCGTTGATCTTCGTGCTCTTTGCGTATTCGATGTACTGGTCGATGTTGCCGAGGATGGCCGGGTCGCACGTCAGGTAGATCGCATAGCACGGATCGGGCATGACGTTATCCTCGAAATTGGCCTTTGTGCGCGGATAATAGTCGAGACTTTCCGCGTCGCCGCCGCCGAGCCGGTCGCCGCGCCCGGCGTGGATGGCATAGACGCCGAAGCGGTCGTAGACCTCGTTGGCGGCTTCGGGCGTCGCGGCGACGTACTGGCCGCTGATATAGCCGACCTCGCCCTGATACGACACGCGGTAGAGGTCGACGACGCCGTTTGTCGTGCCCTCATAGTCCAGCACGTGCAGCTCCGCGCCCTTTTCCACGAGCGTGCCGAGCTTCAGCGAGCCTTTTTCCGCGCGCAGATTCTGCGGCGTGCGCACATAGACCGTCTTTTCGGCGATGACGGCGTCGGGATCCTGCGTCAGATGGTCGGATGCGACGTAGCCGCAGTCCAGCGTGGTGAAATACGTGAGGTAATACCGCACGCCGTCGCGCTCGACGGATTTGTCGGTGGAATAGGTGATCTGCATCCCGCGCGCGACGGAACCGGCCTCGGTCAGACTCTCGTCGTAATACGGCACCTCGGTCGTGATGCCGCAGATGTAACCGGACTCATAGCGCGGCGTCTGCTCCGCGGCAGGCTCGGCGATCGCAGGCTCCTTCGGCGAGGCCCCGGCGATCACGCAGATAAACAGGATCACCGCGATGAGGATGAGGATCGTGATCATCACGCCCCAGCTGTGTTCGCGCAAAAACTGCCCCAACTGCGCCAGCCGCTTTTCCCGGCGGCGCTGGCGCGCGGTGGACGCGCGTTTTTTTCTGCGTAGCTTCATATCGTCTCCTGCACATCCGAACTTCGCGGATGTGATATCAAATAGTTACAAATATCATACCATAAATCGCGCCGGATTTCTACCTCTTTTGGAACATTGTTCCTGAAATCGGATAAATTTCTGCGATTTCTTCGCGTTTTTTGACGAAAAACAGCGATTTTCACGCAAAAAGCGGGCCTCCGCCGCGGCGGAGGCCCGTCACATTTCTGTTATTGTTCCTTCATCAGCTTGCGGCGGGCAAGGTTGATGGTGCCCTCCTGCATGGTGCCGATCCATTGCAGGCTCTTGCCGCAGCCGTTTGCCACGCACGAATCCGCGTCGTCGGCGATCGAGCAGGCGATCTCCGTGCGCTCGGAGATGAGCTTGTCGAAGCCGTACAGAAGACTGCCGCCGCCCGTGAGCACGATGCCGTTCTGCGCAATATCGGCCACAAGTTCGGGCGAGGAATGCTCGAGCACGGACAAGACCTCGTCCACGATCTGCCGCGCCGGGCGTTTGAAGGCGTCGAGCATCTCCATCGACGACACCACGACCTCGTTCGGAAGACCCGTCTTCACGTCGCGGCCCTTGACGAGCATCGTGACCTCCTGCGGCCGCTCATATACGCAGCCGATGGTGATCTTGACCTCCTCGGCCGTGCCGAGGCCGACAAGCAGCCCATAGCGCTTGCGCAGATACGCGGCCACGGCCTCGTCGAACGTGTCGCCCGCGACCTTGATGGACGACGAGGTGGCGATGCCGCCAAGGCTCAAAACTGCAATATCCGTCGTGCCGCCGCCGATGTCCACGACCATGCGGCCCTCGGGCGCGTTGATGGGCAGCTGCGCGCCGAGCGCAGCCGCAAACGGCTCTTCGATCAGGTACACGCGGCGCGCGCCGGCCTCCATCGCGGCCTGGATGACCGCGCGCTCTTCGACCTCGGTGATGCCCGACGGCACAGAGACGATCACGCGCGGCTTGACGAGCGTGAAGCGGTTGCACTTTTTCAGAAACTGCTCGAGCATTTTCTCCGTCATCTCATAGTCGGAGATCACGCCGTCGCGCAGCGGGCGCACGGCCACAATATTGCCCGGCGTGCGGCCGAGCATATTGCGCGCCGCCGCGCCGACCTGCAATACCTTGCCGGTATTTTTATCGACTGCGACGACCGAGGGCTCGCGCAGCACGATGCCGCGGCCCTCCACGTAGCACAGCACGTTCGCCGTGCCGAGGTCGATGCCGATGTCATGGATCAGTTTCATAGCCATAGTGTTTTATCCTTCAGTTCTGTTTTCTTGGCGCGGCAAGCGCCGCATAGCATACATCCGCCGCGCCCGCCGTCAGCAGCACGCGGCTGCACTCCGCAAGCGTCGCGCCGGTCGTCACGATATCGTCGATAAGCAGCAGCCGCTTTCCCGCAAACGCCTCCGGTCGGTAAGGCCGGTATGCGCCCGAGACGTTCGCGCGCCGCGCCGCCGCGCCGTCCATCGAGGACTGTGCGGCGGGATCTTTCCATTTTTCCAGCGTCCGGACCGCTTCGCAGCCGAGCTGCCGCGCGATCGCGCGGCACAGAAGCTCCGCCTGATCGTATCCGCGCGTGCGCCTGCGCGCACGGCTCACCGGCGCCCACGTCACAAGCTCATACCGCCCGGCGAGCTTATCTGTGATCGTATGCGCCATCCACGCGGCATATACCGCGCCGTAGTGCTGCAAGCCGCCGAATTTGAAGCGCAGGAACGATTCGCGCAGCGCGCCCTCATAATAAAAGCTCACCGCGCCGCCGCTTGTAAAGCGGACGCCCGGCGCTGCGCCGTCGTATTCCGGAAGCGTATCGAGGCACCTGCGGCACACCGGCCCGGGCTCGTCCAGGAGCTTGCCGCACACGACGCATTTGGGCGGATACAGAAGATCCAGCAGCCACCGCAGCAGCCTCATGCCTTGCCCTCCAGCCGCAGCTTCAGCCCGGAATAGCGCCGCTGGCGGCGGTCGTTGCGCGTCATGGCGGCGACAACGTCCTCGCTGCCGACGACGATCAAAAGCTCCCGCGCGCGCGTGACGGCGGTATACAGAACGCTTCTTGTCAGCAGCATCTGCGGGCCGCCGCACAGGCACAGAATCACCGCGCGGTATTCGCTGCCCTGGCTTTTATGGACGGTCATGGCGTAGGCCGGTTCGAGCTCCGAGAGCATATCGAACGCATATTCCGCCGTCTTATCGTCAAAGCGGACGCTCACTGTCTCGTTTGCAAAGTCGATGTCCTCGACAAAGCCGATATCGCCGTTGAAAATGCCCGTGCCCGCGCCGAGTCCGTCGGCCCGTTTCCACATTATATCATAGTTGTTGCGGATTTGCATTACCCGATCGCCTGTTCGGAAGGAAAAATCTCCGCTTTTCTTCTCGCGCTTGCCCTCGGCAGGCGGATTGAGCGCGGCCTGAAGCGCGAGATTGAGCGCCTTCGTGCCGCTCTCGTGCTTGCGGCTGGGGCTGAGCACCTGAATTTCCGACGCGGGGATGCCCATGTTTTTGGGCAGCCGCGTCCGGCACAGCTCCTGAATGGTCTGCACCGCGGCCGCCGGGTCGCGCCGCCGCAGGAAGAAAAAGTCGCGGTTCGTCGCGGTCAGCACGGGCAGCTCGCCGCGGTTGACGGCGTGCGCGTTCATGACGATGAGGCTCTCGCGCGCCTGCCGGAAGATCTCGGTCAGGCGGACCGTCTGTACGACGCCGCTGCGGATGAGATCGGAAAATACGTTGCCTGCGCCGACCGGCGGCAGCTGGTCGGGGTCGCCGACAAGGATCAGACGGCAGCCGGGCTTCAGCGCCTTCAAAAGCGACGCCATCAGCTGCAAGTCGACCATCGACGTCTCATCGACGATCATCGCGTCGCAGGAAAGCGGCGCGTCTTCATCGTGGAAAAAGGCCATCGCGCCCGTCTCGTCGTCAAACTGCGCTTCGAGCAGACGGTGGATCGTCGAGGCCTCGCGGCCCGTGACCTCGGAAAGACGCTTGGCCGCGCGGCCGGTCGGCGCGGCGAGCTGGCATTTGAGCTTCAGCTCGTCAAACAGCTGCAAAATGCCCGACATGACCGTCGTTTTGCCCGTGCCCGGGCCGCCGGTCACGATCAGCAGCTGCTGTGTCGCCGCACACCGGATCGCCTCGCGCTGCTCGGGCGCGTAATCGAGCTTCTGCCGCGCCTCGATCGCCGCAAGCGTGTCCTCAAGCCGCTTCGGCGCGGGATATTCGCCCTCGGCCATCGATAAAATGCGTTCGCAGACGTAGGTTTCCGCGGCGTAGAGCTCCGGAAGGTAGCACGCCTGCAAACCGCAAAGGTCGCTGAGCGCCATGCGTTCCTGCTCCTGCAAGCGCAGAATCCCCGCGCCGATCGTCTCATCGTCAAGCCCCAGCAGCGCGCACGTCGCCGCGCGGAGCTTGTCCGCGGGAATGAACGTGTGCCCCGCGCCAAGGTTATAGGAAAGTTCAAAGAGAATGCCGGCCTCGACGCGGCGCTCGTCGTCGGCGCTGACGCCAAGCTCGATGGCAAAGGCGTCGACCTGCGAAAAATCGGCCGCGAAATAGGCGTCGGTCAGCAGATACGGATCGTCGCGCAGCGCCTCCTGCGCCATCTCGCCGTACACGCGGTACAGCCGCACGGCCAGCCGCGCGGGCAGATGATAGACGGTCAGAAATTCGATCAGGCGGCGGATGCCCGACTGCCGCTGAAAGCTCGCGGCCATCTCCTGCGCCTTTTTTTCGGTGATGCCTGCGATCTGCGTCAGCTGCATCGGATCCTGTTCGAGGATCTCGAGGCTCTTCGCGCCGAAGCGCTGCACGATCTTCTCCGCGGTCTTCGGGCCGATGCCCTTGACGGCGCGTGAGGATAAAAACGCGAGGATCTCGCCCGTCGTCTCGGGCATAAGGCGCTCTAAAAATTCGGCTTCGAACTGCTCGCCGAACGACGGGTGCCGCGTCCATTTGCCGACGATCGCCAGACGTTCACCGGCGACGCTCATCGGCACCGTCCCGACGACGGTGACGGTCTGCCCCTGTTCGGTGCGGACCTTCAGGACGCTGTAGCCGTTTTCCGGGTTTTGATAGACGACGGCCAGGACCGTGCCCTGTATCATCTGCTGTTCCGCTTCCATTTACGCACTTCCCTGCCCTTCTTCGCGCGGCCGGTATTCCACGCAGTCGTATTGCGCGGCAAGCCGCCTTGCCAGCGCGGCCGTCTCGGCCGTTTCGCAGCAGCCGGCCAGCACAAGCGTCCCCGCCGCGAGTCCCGACTGCCGGGCCCAGACGAACGCCCGCACCTGCCGTTCGAGCTGCGGCTCCTCCTGCCGCAGACGGTAGACGGTCTGCGCCTCCTGCCGCGGCGGCAGTACGCTCCCGCCGAACAGCGCCCAGAAAAACAGCACCAATCCGCCCGACGCCAGCAGCGCGCACACGATCATCCAGATCATTTCGCATCCCTCCGCGTCATCCTATGACGCAGAGGCGTGATTTGCGTTTATTTTACTATAAAACGGCGTTCATTTCCATAGGAAATCGAAAAAGTTGACGCAAAAAGCGCCCGGCAGGCTGAGGCAGCGCCGCACAAAAAACCAACGCCCGCCGACAGCGCCTTTCCGTCCCTGCCTGCACAGATTTTCCTTGCGTTACACAAAGTAGCCCTGCGAAAAATCTGTTTGCCAGAAACGAAAATTCATCTGCCGGCGGCGCTGCGCGAAAAACGCCACCGGAATCATCCGGTGGCGTTTTTTCATTGTTTTCTTATGCGGCGCTGCCTTGCCGGGCGCCTTGCTTATGGGGTTGTGGCGAAATTACTCGTCGATCTCGATGACGACGCCGGAACCAACGGTTCGGCCGCCTTCACGGATAGCGAAGCGAAGACCCTTTTCGATAGCGATCGGGGTGATCAGCTCGACCTTCATGTCGATGTTATCGCCAGGCATGCACATCTCAACGCCTTCGG
>CAKUOS010000039.1 GCA_934670025.1 uncultured Oscillospiraceae bacterium | reverse complement strand
GCCATCTGGTCGCCGTCGAAGTCGGCGTTGAACGCGGTGCAGCAGAGCGGATGGAGCTTGAGCGCGCGGCCCTCGACCAGCACCGGCTCGAACGCCTGGATGCCGAGGCGGTGCAGCGTCGGCGCGCGGTTGAGCATGACCGGGCGGTCCTTGATGATATCCTCGAGCGCATCCCAGACCTCGTCCTTGCCCTTGTCGATCATCTTTTTCGCGGACTTGATGTTATTGGCAAGACCGTCTTCGACGAGCTTTTTCATGACGAACGGGCGGAACAGCTCGATAGCCATTTCCTTCGGCACGCCGCACTGATAGAGCTTCAGCTCCGGGCCGACGACGATAACGGAACGGCCGGAATAGTCGACGCGCTTGCCGAGCAGGTTCTGACGGAAGCGGCCCTGCTTGCCCTTGAGCATATCGGAGAGCGACTTGAGCGCGCGGTTGTTCGCACCGGTGACGGCTCTGCCGCGGCGGCCGTTGTCGATCAGGGCGTCGACGGCTTCCTGTAACATCCGCTTTTCGTTGCGGACGATGATATCCGGCGCTTGCAGCTGGATGAGGCGCTTGAGGCGGTTATTGCGGTTGATGACGCGGCGGTAGAGGTCGTTCAGGTCGGACGTGGCGAAGCGGCCGCCGTCGAGCTGGACCATCGGGCGCAGCTCCGGCGGGATGACCGGCAGCACGTCCATGACCATCCACGTGGGGCTGTTGCCCGACATACGGAAGGACTCGACGACCTCGAGACGCTTGATGATGCGCAGCTTCTTCTGACCGGAAGCGTCCTTGAGCTCGCTGCGCAGCTGCTCGGACAGCTCTTCCAGGTCGATCTCCTGCAAAAGCTCCTTGATGGCTTCCGCTCCCATGCCGGCCTTGAAGTCATCCTCGTACTTTTCGCGCATATCGCGGTATTCTTTTTCGGACAGGATCTGATTCTTGGCCAGCGGGCAGTCGCCGGGATCGGTGACGATATAGCTGGCGAAATACAGGACCTTTTCGAGGATGCGCGGGCTGATATCAAGCAGCAGACCCATGCGGGACGGGATGCCCTTGAAATACCAGATGTGGCTGCACGGCGCGGCGAGCTCGATATGGCCCATGCGCTCGCGGCGGACCTTGGCGCGCGTGACCTCGACGCCGCAGCGGTCGCAGATCTTGCCCTTGTAGCGGATCTTCTTATACTTGCCGCAGTGGCATTCCCAGTCCTTCGTCGGCCCGAAGATGCGTTCGCAGTACAGGCCGTCGCGTTCCGGTTTCAGCGTGCGGTAGTTGATAGTTTCCGGTTTCTTGACCTCTCCGTAGGACCATTCGCGGATCTTATCCGGGGAAGCAATACCGATCTGGATTGCGCTGAATGTTGCATGACTCATTGTATTGCCGCCTCCTTCTTATACATTCTCCGAATCATCGGAGTCCATGGTGTAGCTGTCGTTCAGCAGACCGAACACGTCGTCCTCGTCCTGAATTTCGAAGCCTGCATCGGCCGCCTCGTCGGCGTCGACGTCCTTGCCGCCGGGCAGCTCGTCGTCCATGGAGATCTCCTCCTCGGGCAGCGCCTTGCCGCCGGCGCCGTAGATGGAATCATCGTCGTCATCGTCGCGCAGATCGGCCTCTTCGCCGTTTTCGTCGAGGATCTTGACGTCCAGACACAGCGACTGGAGCTCCTTGACGAGGACCTTGAACGATTCGGGCACGCCCGGCGTCGGGACGTTGTGGCCCTTGACGATGGCTTCGTACGTCTTGACACGGCCGGTGACGTCGTCGGACTTGACGGTCAGGATTTCCTGGAGCGTATACGCCGCGCCGTAGGCCTCGAGGGCCCAGACTTCCATTTCGCCGAAGCGCTGGCCGCCGAACTGTGCCTTGCCGCCGAGCGGCTGCTGCGTGACAAGGGAGTACGGACCGGTGGAACGCGCGTGGATCTTATCGTCGACCAGATGGTGCAGCTTCAGGTAGTACGGATAGCCGACCGTGACGCGCTGATCGAACGGCTCGCCGGTGCGGCCGTCATAGAGGACGGTCTTGCCGTCTTCGGCGACGCCGCCCTGCTTCAGAAGTTCGCGGATCTCGCGTTCGTTCGCGCCGTTGAAGATCGGCGTTGCGACCTTCCAGCCCAGCGCGTGCGCCGCGTAGCCCAGATGGACCTCCAGAACCTGACCGATGTTCATACGGGACGGAACGCCCAGCGGGTTCAGAACGATATCCAGCGGCGTGCCGTCGGGCAGGAAGGGCATATCCTCCTGCGGCAGGATGCGCGACACGACGCCCTTGTTGCCGTGACGGCCGGCCATCTTGTCGCCGACGGAGATCTTACGCTTCTGCGCGATATAGACGCGCACGACCTTGTTGACGCCCGGAGCCAGCTCGTCGCCGTTTTCACGAGTGAAGGTCTTGACGTCCACGATGATGCCGGCCTCGCCGTGCGGGACCTTCAGAGACGAATCGCGGACTTCTCTTGCCTTTTCGCCGAAGATGGCGCGCAGCAGACGCTCTTCCGCGGTCAGCTCCGTCTCGCCCTTCGGCGTGACCTTGCCGACGAGGTAATCACCGGAGGTGACCTCCGCGCCGATGCGGATGATGCCGTTTTCGTCGAGATCCTTGAGCGTATCCTCGCCGACATTCGGAATGTCGCGCGTGATCTCTTCCATGCCGAGCTTGGTATCGCGGGATTCCGTCTCATACTCTTCGATGTGGATGGAGGTGAACACGTCCTCGCGGACCAGACGCTCGTTGAGCAGGATCGCGTCTTCGTAGTTATAGCCTTCCCACGTCATGAAGCCGATGAGCACATTCTTGCCGAGCGCGATCTCGCCCTGCGAGCAGGCCGGGCCGTCGGCGATGACCTGTCCTTCTTCCACGCGCTCGCCGACCGTGACGATCGGGCGCTGGTTGATGCAGGTGCCCTGGTTGGAGCGTGCGAACTTCGTGAGCGTATAGTCGGCGGTGTTGCCGTCGTCATAGCTGACGGAGACGTTCGTTGCGGACACGCGGGTGATGACGCCCGGGCCCTTGGCCGTGATGCAGACCTCGGAGTCGACCGCGCACTTGTGCTCGATGCCGGTGGCGACGATCGGGGCCTCCGTGACCATCAGCGGCACGGCCTGACGCTGCATATTCGCGCCCATCAGCGCGCGGTTGGCGTCGTCGTTTTCCAGGAACGGGATGAACGCCGTTGCGATGGAGGTCATCATGTTCGGGGAGACGTCGATGTAGTCGATCAGTTCGCGCTCGACGGAGATGATCTCGTCGCGGTGGCGGCAGATGACGCGCGCGTTCCTGAAGCAGCGGTTTTCGTCGAGCGGCTCGGCAGCCTGCGCGACGTAATAGTCGTCCTCGACGTCGGCGGTCATGTACTCGACGATGTCGGTGACCTGGCCGGTCGTCTTGTCGACCTTGCGGAACGGCGCTTCGATAAAGCCGTATTCGTTGATCTTCGCATAGGACGCCAGATAGTTGATCAGGCCGATGTTCGGGCCTTCAGGCGTCTCGATCGGGCACATACGGCCGTAGTGCGTGTAGTGGATATCCCGGACGTCGAACGATGCGCGTTCCCGCGACAGACCGCCCGGGCCGAGCGCGGACAGACGGCGCTTGTGCGTCAGCTCTGCCAGCGGGTTGTTCTGATCCATGAACTGCGACAGCGGAGACGAGCCGAAGAACTCCTTGATGACCGCGGTCACGGGACGGATGTTGATGAGGCTCTGCGGCGTGACGACGTCGAGATCCTGAATGGTCATGCGCTCGCGGATGACGCGCTCGAGACGGGTGAAGCCGACGCGGAACTGGTTTTGCAGCAGTTCGCCCACGCAGCGCAGACGGCGGTTGCCGAGATGGTCGATGTCGTCCTTCGTGCCCGCGCCCTGCACCATGCAGCAAAGATAGTTGATGGAGGCGAGGATATCGTCTCTGGTGATGTGCTTCGGGATGAGCTCGTCGCGGCGGGCCTCGATGGCCTCTTCCCAGCCGTCGGCCGGGACCGTTTCGAGCATTTCGCGCAGGACGTTGAAGCAGACCTTCTCCTTGACGCCGTACTGTTCCGGGTCAAAATCGACGAACTGCGCCATGTCGACCATGCCGTTGGAGAACACGACGGCCTCGCGGCCGTTCACGTCGATGACGGCGCGGCTGACGCCGCGGCGGGAGATCTCGTGCGCCTTGTCGCGGTTGATGGTGTCGCCGGGCATGGCGATGATCTCGCCGGTCATGGGGTCGGTGACGGGCTGCGCGAGCGTCTGGCCGCTCAGGCGGCTCCAGATGTCGAGCTTTTTGTTGAACTTATAGCGGCCGACCTTGCTCACGTCGTAGCGGCGCGCGTCGAAGAACAGCGCCTCGATGTAGCTCTCGGAGCTTTCGACCGTGGGCGGTTCGCCCGGACGCAGACGGCGGTAGATCTCAAGCAGGGATTCCTCGCGCGTCTTGCACGGATCCTTTTCCATCGTGGCCTTGATGAGCGGATCCTCGCCGAACATCTCGGTGATCTGGCCGTCGGTGGCCACGCCGAGCGCGCGGATGAGGCACGTGATGGGCAGCTTGCGGTTTTTGTCGATGCGGACCCAGAAGACGTTGTTGTAGTCCGTCTCGTACTCGAGCCATGCGCCGCGGTACGGGATGACGGTCGCGGAATAGATGTGCTGGTCGGCCTTGTCGACCTCGTCGCCGAAGTAGACGCCGGGGCTGCGGACGATCTGCGAGACGATGACGCGCTCTGCGCCGTTGATGACGAAGGTGCCGCCGTTGGTCATGAGCGGGAAATCGCCCATGAAGATCTCCTGCTCCTTGATCTCGTCGGTCTCCTTGTTATGCAGACGCACGCGGACCTTGATGGGCTTGGCATACGTCGCGTCGCGCTCCTTGCACTCCTCGACGGAGTACTTGGGCGGCTCGTTCATGGAGTAATCGAGGAAGCTGAGCTCCAGATTGCCGGTGTAGTCGGTAATGGTGTCGACGTCGCGGAACACCTCGCGCAGACCCTCGCGCAGGAACCACTCGTAAGAATCCTTCTGGATCTTGAGCATATTCGGCAGCTGCAGGATCTGTTCCTGCTTGGCAAAGCTCTTGCGGAGCGTCTTGCCCATCATGACATCTTTCGTGATCGCCATGAAACTTCATCACGCCTTTCTGTTATGATACGCACGGTTGCGTTGTTTAAAACTTATTTTTCCTGCTTGCAGGCGCGCATCCCCGGTGCTATAATCACCATAGATAGTGGTGAAAGTTGCGAATGGCCCTATGCAGGCATTATGGACTTACATTCTACCAGCTTTTGTCCGCAATGTCAATTCTCCATCCGCATTTTTGTTGAATATTTCGTGTTGACACCGGCAGATCATCTCGATCCGCCGGTTTTTTGTGCCTCCCGACAGAAAAATCGCCCGGAGCCTGCGTTCCGGGCGATTTTTGTATCTTATTTTTCCGCGTTATGCGAGTCCCGTCAGGTCGTAGCTGTCGAGCCAGGCCTTGGCCTGCTCGCACACGCCGCGCAGGCAGCTTTCCTCAAACGGGCTGTCAAGCCCCGCGTTTTTCAGAAGCTCCGTGAATACGCGGCTGCCGCCCTGCTTGGTGTAGGCCATGTAGTGCTTCCACGCATCGTCCTTGTCCTTCTGGATGCGCGCCCAGAATTGCAGCGCGACGGTCTGCGCCAGACAGTAGTCGATGTAGTAGAACGGGTTCACATAGATGTGCAGCTGCCGCTGCCAGCCCTCGCCGTCGGCGTAGAACGGGATCTGCCCGTCGAGCTTCATCCACGGCATATATACGCCCAGCAGCTCCTTCCACACCGCGTGACGCTCCTTCGGCGTCAGATCGGGCTTTTCGTAGACGACGTGCTGGAAATGGTCGACCATCGTGCCGTAGGGGATGAACGTCAGCGCGCTTGCCAGATGCGTGTAATAGAACTTGCGCGTGTCCGCGCCGAAGAAGCCCTCGGCCCACGGCCATGCGAAAAATTCCATCGACATCGAGTGCACCTCGCACGCCTCGAGACTCGGCCAGATCGTCTCATGCGGCACACGCGCGCGGTTCATCCACGCGGCGAAGGCGTGGCCGGCCTCGTGCGTGACGACCTCGACGTCGTGCTGCGTGCCGTTGAAGTTGGCGAAAATGAACGGCACCTGATAGTCGCCGAGCGACGTGCAGTAGCCGCCGGCGCGCTTGCCCGGCGTCGAGAGCACGTCCAGCAGCTCGTTATCGAGCATGGTGTTGAAGAATTCGCCCGTCTCGGGGGACAGCGCTTCGTAGAACCGCCTGCCCTGCGCGAGAATGTCGTCGGGCGTGCCGCACGGCTTCGGGTTGCCGCTGCGGAACGAGAGCGCGTTGTCCGCGAAGCTCATGGGATACTGCTTGCCGAGACGCTCGGCCTGCGCGCGGTAGATGCTGTCGGCCACGGGCACGAGATATTTGACGACTGCGGCGCGGAACTTTTCCACGTCGGCCTTCGTATAGCAGTTGCGCTTCATGCGGTAATAGCCCATCTGCGTATAGCCGTCGTAGCCGAGCTTGCGGCCCATCGCGTCGCGCAGATGCACGAGCTTGTCGTAAATATCGTCCAGCTCTGCCTGATGCGCCTTGTACCAGCCGCCCTCGGCCTGCCACGCGGCAAGTCGGCGCGCGTCGTCGGGGTCGTTTTTGAACGGAGACAGCTGCGAGATGGTGTAGGTTCCGCCCTCAAATTCGATCTGCGCGCCGGCGATGAGCTTCTGATAGTCCTGCACAAGCTGGTTTTCCTGCTTCAGCTCCCCGACGATCGCGGGAGAGAAGGCCTTGCGGTCGATCTCGGCGTTGACGAACATCAGATCGCCGTATTCCGCCGCAAAGTCCTTGCGGAACGGGCTTTCGAGCATCGCCGCGGTCCATGCGTCGTCATAGGCGCGCAGTTCGGGGCCAGCCTCGTTCCAGAACTGCTCCTCGGCGTCATAGAACTTGTCGCGGGTGTCGATGGAGTTGCGGACGCTCGAGAGCGTGGCGAGGGTGTCGATGTGCGTCGACAGCTTCTGCTGGGCGAGGAAGGCCTCGTGCGCCTCGGCGTAGGTCTTCGCGCCTTGCAGCCGCGCGGTCAGTGCGGCGAACTCGGCCTTCACTGCGTCCAGGTCGGGACGCGCATAGGGCATCTGGGAAAATTTCATAAGGTTCCTCCTCTGCGGCCGGGCCGCTGTATGATAAATTTAAATGACGTAATCGTTGGCAATGCGGCTCTGCTGCAAATCGAGCACATCCTGTAGTGTCAGCCCCTCGAGATAGCCGCGGATGGCGCGCTCGAGCCCCTCCCACACGGGCAGCGTCGCGCATTCGGCGCAGCGCGGGCACTGGTTCGGCGTCTGTTCGAGACACGCCACCGGCGCAAGCGACCCCTCGGCGACCGACAGGATCTCGTAGAGCGTATAGTCCTTCGGCTCGCGCGCGAGGCGGTAGCCGCCCTGATAGCCGCGCGAGGTTTGCAGGATCGCGGCCCGGCTGAGCAGCGGAATGATCTGTTCGAGGTATTTTTTCGAGATTTCCTGCCGCTGCGCGATCTCCTTCAGGCTGACGAAGCCCGATTGCTGGTGCTGCGCGATATCCAGCAGCATTCTGAGCGCATAGCGGCCCTTGGTTGAGATTTTCATACCGTCGCCTCCCGGTTTTAAAATACCACAAATCCGATAGGTTTTCAAGCAAAGAAAAAGAACGCCTTCAAAGAAGACGTTCCGGTTCAAAATCTGCCGCCTCTCTTTCGCAAGGTGAGGCTTTGGACTGTGCACCATCCAAGGCTCCCCTTTTAAGGGGAGCTGGCGCGAAGCGCCTGAGAGGTCGAACCCTCTCCACACCGACCTCTCCGTCACGGCTTCGCCGTGCCACCTCCCCTTCACAAGGGGAGGCTTTGGTCGGTACAAAATCCAAGGTCCACTGTCCCTTCTTACATTATTCCGTCGGCAGTTCGCGGCGCACGCGCGCGGCCTGCCGCTTTCTTGCCTCCAGACACCCGAACACGCCCGGGATGAGGAAGCAGTCGGCCAGCACCCACGCAAGCGGGCTTGCCAGACACGCGGCCGAAAAACCGAACACCGGCACAGCCCAAACGCTCACAGCCGTGCGCGCGATCATCTCCAGAAGCCCGGCCAGCAGCGAAAGCCTGCTGTAGCCCATGCCCTGGATCGACAACCGCAGCACATTGACCAGCATCAGGAACACGCCGAAGACCGCGTCCATCGTACACATCTGCTGCGTAAACGGCAAAACCAGCTCGGCCTGATCGCGGCTGGTGAAGAGCAGGATGGCAAAGCGCGTGCCGAACAGCGCCAAAAGCAGATGCAGCACGCAGTAGCACAGCCCGAGGAACACGCACGCGAACACGCCCTGCCGGATGCGGTCGTATTTGCCCGCGCCGAGATTCTGCCCGACGAAGTTCGTCGCGGCCATTGCCAGCGCGTCATACGGGCAGCAGTAGAGCTGGAACAGCTTCGACGCCGCCGCGACGCCCGACACGCACACCGCACCGAGCGAGTTGACCGCGGCCTGCAAAATGACCGAGCCGATGGCCGTGATCGAGCACTGCAATCCCACCGGCACGCCCATGCCCAGAAGATGCGAGGCCTCCGCGCGGCGCAGCCGCCAGTCGTCCTTTTCCATGCGCAGCACGGAAAATTTGCGCTTCATGTACCACACGCACAAAATACCCGAGGCCGCCTGCGACACGACCGTGGCGATGGCTGCACCCGCCACACCCATGTGCAGGACGCAGACCGCCAGCAGATCGAGCACGATGTTGACCAGCGACGCGATGGCGAGGAACCACACCGGCGAGCGGCTGTCGCCGAGCGCGCGCAGCACGCACGCGCCCATATTATAGAGGATAATCGCCGGGATGCCGATGAAGATGATGAAAATATACGAAAATGCGTACTCCATCTGCTCATCCGGCATTCCCATCTTCACGAGCAGCGGCCGGCACAGCGGCAGCGTCACGGCCAGCAGCGCGGCCGAGATGATGACGCACAGCCACACGCACGTGCCGATATACCGCCGCAGCCCCGGATAGTCGCCCGCGCCGAAGCGCTGTGCGATCGGGATGGCCATGCCGGTGCAAAGCCCCGTGCAGAAGCCGATGACGAGATAATTGACCGAGCCCGTCGCGCCGACGCCGCCGAGCGCCATCACGCCCAGCGCGTGGCCGACGATGGCCGTGTCGACGAGCGAATAGACCTGCTGCAATAAAAGCCCCAGCAGCACGGGGATCACAAAATTCCAGATCATTTTCAGCGGCTTTCCGCTGGTCAGGTCGCGTGTCACGGCAAGTCCTCCCTCCGTTTTTGCAAGCTCTATTTATATCACGTTTTCTGCAATTGTCAATCCGGAATTTATGCAGTTGCGACAAGAAAAAGTTCTCGCTTTTGTGCATTATTTTTGTATGAAGCGACGAATCGGGCCGCTGCCATTGGCAGCGGCCCGGAGTCTTACGCCGTTTTCTGTTTTTTCCTGCGTTTTTTCACGATCCGGACGGTCAGAACCGCCGCAAGCGCGATCAAAAGCACGAGCGCGCACACTGCCAGCAGCACGATACGCTCGACATACGCGCCCCACGTGGCCGAGAAGCCGAACGGCAGCTGCGTGCCGATGAGATCCCTATAATAGAGCATTTCCGTCTCATAGGCCGTGGGGGCAGCTTCGTGCAGCGTCACGAGCCGCGCGCCGTGGTCAAGCCCGTCGCCGTAGATGTAAAAGCCCGTTCCGTTCGTGTTGACAAGATCGATGCCCTCATAGGGAATGATGAAGTCGTTGACATGGTCATGGCCGAAGAAGCCCGCGACGATGTCGCCGCCCTGCTTCCATGCGTCAAACTCGCCGCCGTTATGGTCGGGCGGGCACGGCGCTTCGCCGAGTTCCCCGGCCTCGATGACGCCCTCGGCGGAATAATACGTCCCTTTTCGGCTGCTGAAGCCCTCGACCGCGCCGTTCTTCTTTTCACTCGCCGGGACGGTCTTCAGCGCGTCGTAAATTTCCGGGACGATGATATGCTGGAACGCATAGGCCGGGACGGCTGCGCCGCCGTTGGCCGCGGCCAGCGCCTGTTCCGTCTGCAAATACCAGTCCAGCTGATCCTGCCGCACCCAGTCGTATTTCCCCTCGCCTTCGGGCGCATACGTCCCGGAGTCGAAGAACCAGAGGTTCACGACCGGCGCTTTCCCGTCGGAGCCGTAGACGGGCAGGTTGTAGTTCCCCACGCCCGTCACGCTGCCCGCCTGCGCGAGGCACCCGTCGTAGGTTTGATAATACGCCATCTGTGCGTCCTTGCTCACGCCGCCCTCGTCGTCGTGATTGCCGAAGACGACCGCGAATTTAAGGCCCCGCTCTTCCACGGGCTGCAAAATGGCATCCAGCGCCTTTGCGGTCTTCTCTATGCTGCTGCCCGTCGACGGGCCGTGGATCTGATCGCCGAGGAACACGACAAGATCGGGCTGCGCCGCGTCAAGCTCGGCCTCCAGCAGCGCGATGGTCGCCTTCTGCGGCCTGTCGATATCCTGCGTGTCGGCGACGATGAGGATTTTGAATTCCCCGTTTTCGTCAAAGCGCAGCTGCGCGTCCTCCGCGGCCAGCAGCGCCGGGCGTGCGGACAGAAGCAGCAGCGCGCACAGCGCCAGCACGGCAAATTTTCTGAAGAGCTTCAAAATGATCGCCTCTTTTTCGCATTTTTGTCATTGTAGCAGATTTTTTATTCCCCTGCAAGCACGCAAAAAAGCGTCCTTGCGGACGCTTTTGCGTTTTCAGAGTTGTTACAGGCTGATCTCCTCGGCGCTCTGCGCGCCGTTGGCCGCCTTTTCGCGGCAGAGCTTCGTGAGCGCGGCCACCTGCTCGGGGCAGCGGCCGATGTAGCGCGCAGGCGTAAGCTCCGCGCGGATCTCGTCCGCCGTCATGCCGAACGCCGGGACAGCAGCCAGCTGCGCCACAAGATCCCAGCTTTCGCCGTTTTTCATCTTCGCCGTCGCCTCCATGGACGCCTCGCGGATGATCTCGTGCAGCTGCTGGCGGTCGCCGCCGCGCTTGACGGCGGCCATCATGAGATTTTCCGTGGCGATGAACGGCAGATAATCCCGCACGAACTTCTCCACGATCTTTTCGTTCACGTGCAATCCGCCCGCCACGTTCTGCACCAGCCGCAGCACGCCGTCGGTTGCCAGGAACGCCTCCGGCAGGCTGATGCGGCGGTTGGCCGAATCGTCGAGCGTGCGTTCAAGCCACTGGTTCGCAGCCGTCATCGGCGCGTTCATCGCGTCTGCCATCACATAGCGTGCCAGCGAACAGATACGCTCGCAGCGCATGGGATTGCGCTTATACGGCATGGCGGACGAGCCGATCTGCTTGTCCTCAAACGGCTCTTCGATCTGCCGGTCATGCTGCAAAAGGCGGATATCCGTCGCCATGCGGCTCGCGCTCTGGCAGATGGACGACAGCACGTTCAGAATGCGGCTGTCGAACTTTCTGGGGTACGTCTGGCCGCAGACGGGATAGAGCCGGTCAAAGCCGAATTCCGCGGCGATCTTCCGGTTCATCTCGTCGATCTTCGCCGTGTCGCCGTCAAACAGCTCGACGAAGCTGGCCTCGGTGCCGGTCGTGCCGCGGCAGCCGAGGAAGCGGATGGACGCAAGCACGTCCTGAAGCTCCTCAAGGTCGAGCATCAGATCCTGAAGCCACAGCGCCGCACGCTTGCCGACGGTCGTCAGCTGCGCGGGCTGAAAATGCGTGTAGGCCAGCGCCGGCATGGCCGCATAGCGGTCGGCAAAATCGCACAGGCGCAGCATCGCGGCCTTGAGCTCCTTTTCCAGATGCTCCAGCGCCGCGCGGTAAATGATCAGGTCGGCGTTGTCCGTCACATAGCAGCTCGTCGCGCCGAGGTGGATGATGCCCTTCGCGCCGGGCGCATCAAGGCCGAAGGCATACACGTGCGCCATCACGTCGTGACGGACCTCTTTTTCGCGCCGCTCGACCACATCGTAATCGATGGGGCTGATATGCGCGGCCAGCTCGTCGACCTGCTGCTGCGTCACCGGCAGGCCGAGCGTATGCTCGGCTCTTGCCAGCGCGACCCAGAGCCTGCGCCACGTCTCGTAGCGCATATCCGGAGAAAACAGATGCAGCATCGTCTTTGACGCATAGCGCGCAGCCAGCGGGCTTTCATACGTCGGTTTCATCGGCGCACCTCTCAGCGGTAGATGATCTCGTCGCGGCCGGCGCCGACGGAGACGTAGCTGATGCGCACGCCGATGGCCTTTTCGATGTACTCGACGTAATCGCGCGCGGCCTGCGGCAGATCCTCGTATTTGCGGATACCGGAAATATCGCAGTTCCAGCCGGGCATGGAGGTCATGACGGGCTTCGCCTCGTCAATGACGGCCGTGAACGGGAAATCGTCGGTCTTTTTGCCGTTTACCTCATACTGCGCGCAGATGGGGATCTCCTTCATATAGGAAAGCACGTCCATCTTCGTCAGCGCGACCTCCGTCGCGCCCTGGATGCGGCAGCCGTAGCGCGTGGCGACGATATCGATGGGGCCGACTCTGCGCGGACGGCCGGTGGCCGCGCCGTATTCCGCACCGGCCTCGCGGAGCTTCTCCGCCTCTTCGCCGAACCACTCCGCGGTGAACGGGCCTTCGCCCACGCAGGTGGAATACGCCTTGACGATGCCGACCGTGCGGTCGACATGGCTGCCCGGGATGCCCGCGCCGACGCAGGCGTAGCCCGCGATGGACGACGACGAGGACGTATACGGGAAAATGCCGAAGTCAATGTCGCGCAGCGCGCCGAGCTGGGCCTCGAACATGATGCGCTTGCCGGCCTTTTCGGCCTCATAGAGATACTTGCCCGTATCGCAGATATAGGGGGCCAGCTTCGTGCCGAATTCCCGGCACCACGCCAGCATATCCTCGAGCTTATAGGGTTCCGCGCCGTAGACGTTCCGGATGGTCAGGTTTTTCCACTCCAGAATGGATGCCAGCCGCTTTTCGAGATATTCGGGGTACAGGAGCTCTCCGACCATGATGGTCTTCTTCTGATACTTGTCGGAATAGACCGGCGCGATGCCGCGCAGCGTGGAGCCGTATTTCCTGTCCTTCAGACGGGCCTCCTCGAGTCCGTCGAGCGCGCGGTGGTACGGGAAGACGATCGTCGCGCGGTCGGAGATCTTGAAGTTTTCGGGCGTGACGGACACGCCGGCCTTCTGAAGCGCTTCGATCTCGCCCCACAGGCTCTCGAGGTCGATGACCACGCCGTTGCCGAGCACGTTCACGACGCCCGGCAGGCAGATGCCCGACGGGATGAGATGCAGCGCGAATTTGCCGTATTCGTTGACGATGGTGTGACCGGCGTTGTTGCCGCCCTGATAGCGGCAGACGATGTCGTAATCCCGCGCGATCAGGTCGACCATGCGGCCCTTGCCCTCATCGCCCCAGTTGATGCCCACGATTGCACAGTTGCTCATATCCGAATTCTCCTTTTTATGGCGTCAGGTGTTGATTTTTTCATTCTGCGCCGATTATAGGCTATTTTCCCCGCATTGTAAATCACTGTTTCATAATGGTCACGATAAGTTCCGATAATATGTCCGATTAGCGTTATCTATTTTACTTATCCCCTGCCATTTGTTATATTTAAAAATAGCGGCATTGCGCCGCAACACGGTCTTTATGACCCGATTTGGAGGAATTTATGCTCATCAGAACGCCCGAACAGGACATCGAACGTGTCCTTTTTACCGAGAAAGCCATCGCCGCGCGCGTCGAACAGCTCGGCACGGAGCTGACCGCAAAGCTCGGCGACAAGCGCCCCGTGCTCGTGTGCGTGCTCAAGGGCGCGTCGTTTTTCTACATTGACCTCTGCCGCTGCATGAACTGCGCCATCGACATGGACTTCATCGCCGTGTCGAGCTACGGCGTGTCGGCGCAGTCGACCGGCGTCGTGCGGCTCATCAAGGATCTGGACAACAACATCACCGGCCGCCACGTTGTCATCGTGGAGGACATCATCGACTCCGGTCTTACGATGCAGTATCTGCGCCAGCTGTTCGCCGCGCGCAACCCCGCGTCCATCACGACCATCTCCTTCCTCGACAAGGCCGCGCGCCACCCCGAGAGCTATAAGACCGATATGTGCGGGTTTGAGATCCCGGACGAGTTCGTCGTCGGCTACGGTCTTGACTACGCGAATTTCTATCGGAATCTGCCGTATATCGGCATCCTGAAACCCGAGTGTTATCAATAAGGCGCTGGAATTTCAATTTACAGGCGCCAACGTGCATCGGAAACGCAGACCTGATCTGCGTTTCGCTTTTTTGCACAGTCCTTCCATAAAAGCCGTAGGGGCCGATGCCCACATCGGCCCGCGCAGAATGCACCGTTTTTACGGAAATCTACGGCGAATTCGTAACTTCCCCACGGGCCGATGTGGGCATCGGCCCCTACAGGGTGCGGAGCAGCTCCATAGGCAGTAAACAAAAAAGAAACCCCGGACAGAGATTCTGTCCGGGGTTTTGTATGCAGTGTGAGGTTCGAAGGAAACTCAGCGCTTGGAGAACTGCGGTGCGCGGCGTGCAGCTTTGAGACCGTATTTCTGACATCCTCGCGTGAAAAGCCCCCTATTTTCAATGACTTTTCGACTTTCTAATTTCTATGCACCTCAAAATGAATCTCATTTTGGATTATTTGCAAATGCACCATTGACCTTTGAAATCAGGTCTTTCGGCTGATTATAGGTCAGATGTGCGTAGATGTCCAGCGTTATTTTCGCGTGTTCGTGACCGGCAAGAACCTGCACGGTCTTGACATCTACTCCTGCCAGCAGAAGGTTTGTGATGTACGTATGCCGAAGCTGGTGTGGCGTTACCTGAAAGTCCATGCTATATACAACACTTGCATTGTGCGCTGCCTTTTGACCCAAAACCGGCGTGACGGTGTGCTTGATCTTTTGCCCATTCACATACCGGGTGTAGGTGCGCTCCTTGGTGCTGCGGACAGTGACATACTTCCAGAGCCGTCCCCATTGCGTGCCAGACAACGGCTGCCCCTCACTGCTGGCAATGACATAATCCGAAATCGAAGATTCTTTCACTTCTTTCAGACAATCGACGAGCTGCGGAGGAATTGGGATTGTCCGCTTTGCCGCTTTCGTTTTCAACTCGGTTGTCACGACCGGGCGGTTGTGTTCGATGTGCCAGGCGCGGCAAACGACGATGTGCGGGGCAGATCCATCCAAGAATACGCTATCCCATTGCAGAGCGAGGGCTTCTTCTCTGCGCAGGCCCGCATACAGGCAGAGCATGATAAACGGATATGGCGGCAGACCGCGTACCGCATCCAAGAGGGTCTGCACCTGCTCTGTGGTGAGTGCCGTCTTCTCTTTCGGCGCTTTGCCGCCTTTTGGATTCAGATTCTTGCACGGCGATTCGTCAATGATTTTGCTTTGCTCTGCCGATGTGAAAATCAGCTTGTACAGCATCTGGACGCTACGGTAGATCGACGCTGATTTTGAAGCAGCCTTGGTAATTGCCATCTTCACATCATCGGGCGTGATCTCCTGCATATAACGGTCGCCTAACGGTTCGATGATATAGATTTTGACCTTTGAGGTATAGTCCGCCAGCGTAGTTACCCGAATGCTCGAAGCCTGCATGGTAAGCCACTTTTCTGCATACTCCCGGACTGTGGGATTCTCGCGCCGGTACACAGCTTCTTCAATCTGGCGCTGGGCAAGAGCAACTTTCGCCGTCAGCTCATCAGGTGTCTGCGCGTAAAGGGCAATGTATTTGCCGTCTGGCCCCTTGATGCGCTTCCGGTATTCATTTCGGCTGGGGATAAACTCGTATGTTGGTTTCTTCGGCCGAGCCATTTAATCCCCCCGTTCCCTGCAATCTTTACAATAGTCTTACCTGATGTTTGCCATTATTTCAAATTGGTGATAAAGGATTCGCGTGTTTGAATAGAGTACTCAAGATACTGACCGTCTTTCATATCCAAAAGATCGCCGTCTCTGACTTGAAGCGTTGCAAATACCGCGCCGGTGTACGGCTTGCAGGGTTCGCCGTTTTCATCAAAATCCAGAGAATAAAAGTGATAACCGGTTACATCGGAACGCTCGTATCGTCCTTCAATGCTGGCAATGTCGGTATCAAACGTGAAATTGTAAAAGGCAAAGCGGTTCGTCGCTCCATCAACAGAGATCTCTATGGCTTTCCCTGCATCATCATAAGCGACGCGCAGATTATCGCTTAGGTAAGAGTAATAGTCCCGGTCGGCATCCTTTTTTCCGTCGTTGAATGCGCTGTCGAACGTTTCCTTTGTGTCTCCAAGCCGATACACGTTTCCGGTGTCGAGGTCAAGGACACCGTCAAATGGAGCAGTTGGCGCACTTTCCTTTTTTGCACATCCTACGCATAGTAAGAGCGTAACAGCCAAAATGGACACGATTGTTAGCACCTTGGTTTTCATCTTCATTTCCTCCTGTCGAAATAAAGAGAATGTTATATTCTCTCAAAAATGACCAATTCCCTGTTTTTATGCTATAATCAAAAATGCGCCGGCAGCAAAAATGAAAGGAACGGTTTCCATGAATACTTCCGCTACAAACGCGAGCCACGGAAACATTGAGAAAGAAAGGGAAGAACTGATTGACCTTGTCAGGACGCTTACCCCAGAGGAGGTCGAAAAGGTCATCGATCGCGCTCGTCAATTACTTGTTCCACAATAACACGCAGTTTCTTTGCGTTCTCCGGAGACATATTGCGAATTGCGTCTATTAGATACTGCTGGTTTTCTGTTAGCCCATCCTCGTTTTCGAGGGTGGGCTCTTTTTTATCCTCTGTCCACCCCATTATGAATGACGGTGTTGTTTGAAGCGCGTCCGCAATCGCTTTAATTTTTGACTGGTTCAAATTCTGAAGCCCAAGCTCAATTTTGTTGATAGAGGATCTGGACTTATATCCTAGCCGACGAGCCAGTTCATCCTGAGATATGTTGAGTTCTTCTCTTTTGAATTTAATGCGTTCACCGATGGTCATTACGATCGCCTCCTGACAGAAATCATTGTAACATGATGTAGATTGTAAATCAACTGATTTTAAGTTTTTTCTAAAAAGATGTTGACATTTTGTCTACGCTGTGGTAATCTCCTGAATGTAGATAATTCATCTACATCGAAGCCGAAAGGAGGTGGGCGAATGACCGATACGATTGCTTTGCGCGAAAAAATTAAAGAATCCGGGTACAAGCTCGTTTTTATTGCAAACAAGATTGGGCTTACATATCAGGGGTTCTTGAAGAAGCTGAACAATGACTCTGAGTTTAAGGCAAACGAGATTCAGGGGCTTTGCGATCTTCTGCGCATCGACACGGGCGAGAAGGAAGCCATATTTTTTTGCACCGAATGTAGATGATTTATCTACACAAGAAAGGAGTCATCTATGAACAGAACATTCTCCGCTCGCAGAGGAGGGGCAAGGAGCAGAAAGGAGCATATGGCGTGAATACGTTACTTACCCGAAAGGAGGCAGCGGCCAGACTTGGCATAACCGTTATGACGCTGGATGCAGAACGCAGCAGCGGGCATCTGGCTTATATCCAGCGAAAGCCCGGCGGCAAGGTCTGGATCACTGAGGAAGCGATTGCCGAGTACCTCGCCCGTGCAACGCACCCGGCACGACCGGAGCTGCGGCGTGTGAAGTCACTCGCTACACGCGCCTGAAAATTGCAGAAAGGAGATGAGACCGACAAGCAAAATAAAACGGGGCCGCTCCGCTGGCACGGAAACAGCCCCAGGCACAAAGACCCACTTCGATCATAGCAGCGAAAAATCGCATCGTCAAGGAGGAATGCTCATGCCGAACAGCCTGAAAGAGCTGCGGCTGAAAACAAAAACGCCCGCAAAAGACATGGTTGCCGTTGTGCAGACCATTTACCCCAAGTACGACATGACGAGCCAGAGCAAGTGTGAGAACAGCGACGCCTACGGGATTTGCCTGACGCAGAAAGCCATGAAAGCCCTCTACGCCAAATTTGACCCGGACGGCAGCGTCCGCAAGCACCTCCGGACAGCCGATCAGCACCGGCTCAAGGATAAGCTCCACGCCAGAATCACCGCCGACGAGGCCTCCCAGCTCCGAGCGCACCTTGCAGCTGATGGCTACAACACCGTACAGGATTGGCTCACCGATGTTGTACGCGATTACATCAAGAAAGGAGACAACACATGATCGTAAACGTTCATTACATCGACGAAAAGACCGGCACCATCCGCAGCAACGGCACGTACAGCTACCGCTGCTGCGTCCCGAACGCCCACGTCGGCATGGAGGTTATCGCCCCCACCGCAAAGCGTGAGGCCCGCGCCGTGATCTGCGAGATCAACGTCCCGGAAAGCCGCATCGACGAGCGGATCTTGCCGCTCCTGAAAGAGATCACGCAGGAGGCACCCTCTGATGGAGAATAACCTGATCGTCGTAAAACAGCTTCCGATCATTGAAGACCAGCTTCGGCAGGTCAAGGCTTCTGTTGACGAGCGTGTTGCGCAGGTGCTGGCGCTGGCCTGCACCGAAGCTACCTACAAGGACGTCAAGAAAGCCCGCGCCGAGCTGAACAAGGAGTTTCAGGACTTGGAAGCGCGCCGCCGTGAAGTCAAAAAGGCCATCCTTGCCCCGTATGAGGCCTTTGAAAAGCTCTACAAGGAATGTGCGGCCGACGCTTTTACCAAGGCAGACGCTGAGCTGAAAGCCAAGATCACTTCCGTTGAGAACGGCATCAAAGGCGCGAAGCGTGACGAAATCGTCGCGTTCTACAACGAATACCGCGCGAGCTTGAATATCCCCGAAGACATTGCGCCGTTTGACCGCTGCGGCATCAATATCACGATGTCCGATTCTCTGAAAAAGCTGCAAGGACAGGCTTCCTTGTTCTTGCAGAATGTTTCAAACGATCTGCGGATGATCGAAACGCTGGAGCACAAGGATGAGATCTTGGTCGAGTACCGCAAATCGCTTTCCGCACCGGAAGCAGCCCTGATCGTTGACCGGCGCCACAAGGAGATGGAAGAAGCCGCTCGCCGCCGCGCAGCTATGAAATCTGCGCAGGAAGTTCAGGAGGCCGCGCAGGCCAAAATCGAAGAAGTCCTGAACGAAGCGCCGCCCGCGCCCGTTTCCGCTCCTATCGAGCAGCCCGTCCCCGCCGAGGTGCCTGCTGAAAAGATCTATCAGGTTTCGTTCCGCGTCCGCGGCGGCATTGACAAGCTGAAAGCACTCAAAGAATTTCTCGTAAATGGAGGTTACGACTATGAGCAGTTCTAACATCGCGCCTGCGAAGAAGCAGACGTTCTCCGTCGCTATCACCACGGAAAACTACAGAAACCTTATAAACAACACGCTGAAAGAACCGGGGCGCGCAAACCGCTTCATCGCATCGATCACGTCCGCCGTCGCTATTACCCCGGCGCTTCAGACTTGTGACCCCGGCTCCATCCTCGCCGGTGGTCTGCTGGGCGAAGCCCTGAATCTCTCTCCTTCGCCGCAGCTCGGCCAGTATTATCTCGTTCCGTTCAAGCAGAAAGCCAAGTATGACCGTGAAGGTCACCTGCTTTCACCCGAATGCTCCAAAGCACAGTTTGTCCTTGGTTACAAGGGATATATCCAGCTTGCGCTTCGCAGCGGCCAGTATCGGAAACTGGGCTGCATGGAGATTCGGCAAGGCGAATATTTGGGGAAAGATCCCGAAACGGCAGAACCGCGATTCAGGTTCATTGAGGATGACGATCTGCGTGAAAGGCTTCCGATCGTTGGCTACATGGCGCACTTCGAGTACCTGAATGGTTTCCGGAAGCGCATCTACTGGTCGCGTGAAAAGGTTCTCAACCATGCGGATACATATTCGCAGGCGTTCAGCAAGGATGCCTATGAAAAAATCCAGAACGGTCAAATTGCCGACAAGGATATGTGGAAGTACTCCTCGTTCTGGTACAAGGACTTTGACAGCATGGCTCAAAAAACGCTGCTTCGCCAGCTTATCAGCAAGTGGGGCATCATGTCCACAGAAATACAGCAGGCGTTTATTGATGACGGATCTGTCCTGACTGCTGACCCGAGGACTGGTGAAATCATTACCGACCATTCCGACGAGCTGGAGCTTACGACCGACGCCCCGCAGCCGGCCGTTGAGGGCAGCGCCCCGGCACAACTTCAGGAGAACGCCGGTGAACCGGAGCAGATTGACCTCAATTCGCTGTAATGAGTGTTCCGTACGAAGTCCTTGCAACCGGCTCTACCGGCAAC
>CAKUOS010000038.1 GCA_934670025.1 uncultured Oscillospiraceae bacterium | reverse complement strand
CCCCAGCGCTTGGTGATATGCTCTAATCTGATTTCAGGCATGATTTAACCTCCGATTCCTTTATCCAGGCTTGCGCCCGTGATTTTGTTGACGAGGGTGTTGCAGACCAGAATGGTCACGATCAGGATCAGGTTGATGCCGCTGGAGAACGCGTAGAGGCCCATCTCGTCGAAGTAGTCCAGCGTCGTCGAGAGGATGAAGCCCTGCACGCACAGCAGCATGAACAGCGACAGCTCACGCAGGCACGTCATGAACGGCAGCAGGAAACCGGAAATGATCGAGGATTTCTGGATGGGGATGATGATGCGGGTCATGCGCTTGATCCAGGGAATATCCTGAATGATGGCCGCTTCTTCGATCTCGCCCGACAGCTGGAGCATGGAATTGAGGCTGCTGCGGCTGGCAAACGGGATGTATTTGACCGTGCCGACGATAATGAGCAGCGTGTAGGTATTGAACAGGTTCAGCTTTTCCGTCGAGAACAGGATGAAGAACGCGACGCCCACGGCGATGGACGGCATGAGATACGGCAGGAAGGCGACGGAGTTCACATAGTTTGCCCAGCGGCTGCGGCGGTTTTTCGAGACGGCGTAGCCGATCATCGTGCCGATGGAGCCGGCCAGCAGCGCACAGGCCACGGAGACAAGGATCGTGCCCTTGAACGCACGCCAGATCGTCTCGTTATACAAAATGCCCTTCTGGCCGTACATGCCGTTTTCGGTGACGTTCTCCGCCGTGACCCACCACTTGGTCGTGAGGTTCGACGCGTCGCCCGTGTACAGGAACGAATAGTCGCCCGGATTCGGCAGGAACGTCTCGAACGCGAAGGAAATGATGGGGAAGATGCTCGTGAAGAACGTGAGAATCACAAGGATCAAGGCGATGACGACGCGGCCGGTTTTGCCGAGCGTGATCTTGGAGATCTGGCCGGACTTGCCGGTGACAGTCGTGTAATTCTTGCGGCTTCTGAGCGAGAGCTGGTTCAGAAGCATGATCGCCACGCCGAAGACCATCATGATGATGGCAAGAATGCTCGCTTCACCCGTATACTTGGAGTTCATCGAGACATACTTGGTCGACAGCGTGCTCAGGCCCAGATAATGCGGCACCGGGTAAGAGCCCATCGCGCTGCCGAAGACCAGCAGAATGGTGGACAAAATCGCGGGCTTGACCATCGGAAGCGTAATGCGGAACATGGTCTTCCACTTGGGCGTGTCGAGAATGGTCGCGGCCTCTTCAAGATTGGCGTCCATGTTGCGGAAAATGCCGCCGATGAGGATATAGGCGAACGGCGCGTAGTGAAGGCCCAGAACCATCAGGCTCGGGAACAGGCCCTTGCACCACCACATCGGCATGTTGACGCCGAACAGGGCGGCAAGCAAACCGTTGGACGTGCCGGTGACGGCGTTGGAGTTAAACAGGTTCTGCCACACGACGGCCAGCGTCCACTGCGGCATGATGTACGGGAAAATAAAGATGGAGCTCAGATATTTTCTCCACGCAAGGTCGGTGCGCGTAATCAAAAACGCAAACAGCCCGCCGTAGAGAATGGACACCACGCACGTGCCGACAGCGAGGAGCACCGTGTTGAGAAGCGGCGTCCACAGATTCGTCTTTGCCATGCGGCTGGTGAAAAGGTCGGTGTAGTTGACGGTCGTATAGCCGGACGCCTGCCCGGTCAGATGGGCGTCAATGGTGCCGGCGTGAATTTTGAAGGTATCTTCCACGATGGCGACGATCGGCGCGACCGTGGTGAAGGTCAGGACAATGCCAAGCAGCAGCAGAATGACGTTGTGCGGCTTGGAAAAGAAGGTCTTGACCTTATTGAGCACAATCGTGGATCTGCTTGCGCGGAGGGTAGTGGGTCGGCTCATGGCTTCCTCCTCTTTTCTCAGGTTTGAAGGGCGGATGATGGGGTATGTTTTTGCAAAGGCGCCCCTGGATGCGCATCCAGGGGCGCCGGTAAGGTGCTGGTTGACAGATCAGCCTGCGGAGTATTTGCTCAGCATTTCGATCCAGCTGCCGACGGTGAATGCAACGTCTGCGCAGTATTCCGGATCCTCGAGCACGAGCTTGCCGTTGGTCGTCCACCATTCATAGCCGCGGTCGTTCTTTGCTGCGAATTCAACAGTGGTGCCGTCCTCGGCCATGCCGCCGATGGAGTGATGGAAGTTGGCCTCAGTCTCCTCTGCCACGGTCGGGTTGGAGGAGTAGCCGCCCATGTCCTTGCCCCAGGCAGAGAAGCCGTCGGCGGTGCAGGTCATGTAGGCGATGAAGGCGCAGGCCGTCCAGGGCAGCGGGGAGTTGTCGGTGACGAACAGGTAATGGCAGTAGCCATAGCCGCCGATACCCTGATAGCCGTCCTCATACGCGGCGACCTTGATGTTGTTGACGGAGACGGAGCTGGACTCCTCGACGGAGCGGAGCTTTGAGTAAACGAGAAGGCCGAACTGATCCTTCGCGGAAGCGTCGACAAGGGTGTTGCAGATGGGGCCGTCGTCGGTCTGGGCGTTGTAGCTTTCGACCCACAGCTTGATCCATGCCAGCGCGTAAGCGCCGTCAGCGCCGAGGCCGAGGTCGGCAGATTCGGATTCCATCTCTGCGATAGTGGGCTGGAAGTATGCCTGCTCGTCAGCGGACAGAGCCTCAAAGGACTCCTTCAGCCACGCTGCGTAGTCGTCGCGGGTCAGCATGTACAGGAAGTTCTTGCCGACGATCTCGGAGTCGATGTCCATGAACAGGCCATGCTCGCCCTCGGCGACGAAGTCCCAGCAGTTATCGTAGGTCTTGTCGCCCACGCAGTTGTACATAAAGACCTTGTTGAGCGTCTGCAGCGGCAGGAAGCCGGTGTAGGCGTCGGCGGTGGTGCCATTGGCATCGGCCCAGTCCTTCGGGATGAAGGTGTCGAGGATGCCGGTCTGAACCATCTTGCTCTCGATCTGGTTGCCGTCCTGAATGAGGGTCATGGCGAACGTGCCGGTGCCCTTCAGGGAGTCAGCGGTCAGCTGATCGAAGATCTTGTTGTTCTTGGGCTGCTGCCACTCGAACTCCATGTTGTAGCTGGAATCGATGGACTGCAGATACTCAATGAACAGAGGCAGGGCGCTCTTGCCGCGGCTGGAGTTGCCGACGCCGTAGAACATCTTGCCGTTGGACTCTTCGATGGCCTTCTTGGCAAGCTCTTCGAGCGTCATGGTCTCAGCCTCTTTGATGATCTGCTGCGTGGCAGTCAGGTTTTCGGGCTCGGCTGCGGGCTCTTCGGCCGCAGCGGGCGCTTCGGTTTCGGCAGCGGGCGTTTCCGCTGCGGGCGTCTCGGCTGCGGGCGTCTCGGCTGCGGGAGCCGGGGTCTCGGCGGGAGCCGCCGCGCAGGCGACCATCGACAGGACCATCATGGCTGCCAGCAGAAGCGCAAGAATCTTTTTCATTCTGTATTCCTCCTGATAAATTTGGTTTTCGGGCGGCCGTGCGGGCACGTCCGCTTCGATTGCATCCATTTTACGGTGTTTGTGCACAAAAGAACAGGGGACAAATCTGCGTTTATTTGTAATTCTCTGAGATTGTTGTGGGATATTGATGAAAAACTCCCGGCGGGTGTGCTATAATTAGGGCAAAATTGCAGGGCCGCACGCGGGTTTTTGCAGAGCTTTCCGGGAAGATGTAGGGGCCGATGCCCACATCGGCCCGGCAGAATGCACGTCTGAAACGCGAAATCCTTCGGCGAATTCGATGGTTCCCTACGGGCCGATGTGGGCATCGGCCCCTACACAAATATGGAAGACCAATGTAAAAACCAAAACGGCTTTAGAGTAAGAGACGGCGTTCGCGGCGGCTCGTTTCGTCCAAACCTTTTCTGACGCGCACCGGCCCCATACAGGAGAATTATGAAGATCAAACAATTTCTGCTCAAACGAATACTGCCGGTCCTGCTTCTGTGCCTGCTGGCCGGGTGCGCGCCGGCGGCGCAGGACGTTTCGGACTATGCGCCGCCCGATGCGGACCGTCTGGTTTTGTACACGTCGCACAAGGAAGAGGTCTGGCGGCCGATCGTCAAGGAATTTGAGGCGCGCACCGGCGTGTGGGTCGAGGTCGTGGAGGGCGGCACGAACGAGCTGCTGGAGCGGCTCGACGCCGAGCAGGACGCGCCGCAGGCCGACGTGATGTTCGGCGGCGGCGTGGAGAGTCTGGAATCCTACCGGGCGCTGTTCTCGCCCTATGTCTGCCGCGGCGCGGACAATCTTGCGCCGCAGTACCGCGCTCCGGACAATATCTGGACGCCGTTTTCCTCGCTGCCGCTGGTGCTGATCTACAATCCGAAGCTCATCGGCGGCGCGGACGTGACCGGATGGGAAAGCCTGCTGCGCCCGCAGGTGCGCGGCCGGATCGCGTTCGCAGACCCGGCGGTGTCGGGTTCGAGCTACACGGCGCTGGTGACGATGCTGTGCGCCGTGGACGGCGATCCGGATGAAACGCTGCGCGCGTTTGCGGAGAATCTCGACGGGCAGGTGCTCGCCGGGTCGGGCGAGATCGTCTCGGCGGTCACGAACGGCGAGGCGTTCGTCGGCGTGACGCTGGAGGAAACGGCGCTGCGCCGGCAGGCGGCGGGCGATGCGATCGCGGTGGTCTACCCTGCCGACGGCACGAGCTGCGTCCCGGACGGCTGCGCGATCATAAGCGGCGCACCGCACCGCGCGAACGCCGAAGCGTTCGTCGATTTTGCGGTCAGCCGCGACGTGCAGGAGCTTTTGCAGACGCAGTTCTGCCGCCGCACCGTGCGCAGCGACGTCGAGCCGCCGAGCGCGCTGCCCGCGCTGTCGCAGCTGCCGCAGGTGACATACGACGTGAGCTACGCGAGCGAACACCGCGAGGCGATCCTGATGAGCTGGGCGTTTTATCTCGGGATGGAGGCGGCGCCATGAAGCGGTTTCGGTTTTCTTCGTTCCGTCAGCGGCTGAACGCTTCGCTGCTGGCGGCGAGTCTCGTGCCGGTGCTGCTGGTGTCGGCGCTGCTGGTGCAGATCTTCCGCCTGCGTATGGCGGCCGAGGCGCAGCAGACCGCGCAGCAGCAGCTGACGGGCGTATGCGAGGCGCTCGATACGCTCTGCGCGGGCTTTTCGCAGGCCGCGCAGTCGGTGCAGGGCAATCCGCTGGTCACGCGGGCGCTGTTTGACGACGACGCGGAGGCTTCGGGCGTGTACGGACAGCTGTTTGACGCGACGGAGTCGGTGCGCAGCTTCGCGCGGTTCGATCTGTACGATATCAGCGGCCGCTGGCGCTATTCCACGCGCGCCGCGCCGCAGGAAAAGACGCTGCCGGTCAACTGGGGCGTGCTGCGCGAGGCCGCGCACGCAGAAAACGGCGCGCTGGTGTTCCGCACGGCGGAGGACGGCGCCGGCGCGGCGGCGCCGGTCTTGCAGGCGGCGGTTCTGCTGGCAGACCGTTTCGGCGCGCCGGTGGGATATCTGGTCATCGGCATGGACGAGACGGATCTGCGCGCGCTGCTCGGCGGTCTTGCCGGCGCGCAGAACGAGCTGCTGGTGCTGGGGCCGTATTGGCGGCCGGTCTACGGTTCACGTCCGGCGCAGCTGCAAAGCCTCTCGGACGCGCTGCGCGCACAGCTGCTTGCGGGCGGACCGATGCAGGGACTGAGCGACAAGTTCGTATACACGGTGCGCTGCCACGAACCGTCCGGGCTGTATCTCGTTTTGCAGCAGCCGCAGATGTTTACAAAGGGGACGCTGCGCCTGCTGTACACGGCGGGGCTGGTCTGCGCGCTGGCGTGCGTGGCCATCAGCATTCTTTTGAGCTTGCAGCTGAGCCGGCAGCTGTTCCGCCCGATCGGGACGCTGCACCATGCGCTGCGGCAGGTCGGGAAGAACGATCTGGACGTGCAGGTGCCGGTCCCGGAGGGAGCGCGCGACGAACTCGGCGAGCTTGCCGGGCAGTTCAACGACATGGTCGTGGCGCTGCGGCACAACCAGCAGGCGCTGCTGGAAAATCAGCGCGCGCTCAACGACGCGCAGATCCGGATGCTTCAGGCGCAGCTGAACCCGCATTTTCTGTGCAACACGCTCGACACGATGAAGTGGATCAGCAAGATCAATCAGGTGCCGCAGGTGGCGCTGATGTCGACGGATCTGGCCGATATCCTGCGCTTCTGCATCTCCCCGGACGAATTTGTGCCGCTGCGCAGAGAGCTGGCGATCCTCGCGCGGTATATCGAGATCCAGCGCATCCGCCTGTCCGACAGCTTTTCCTACGAGTGCCGCGTGCCCGAGCGGCTGCGCGGGTGCATGGTGCCGAAGATGATGCTCCAGCCGCTGGCCGAAAACGCGATCCTGCACGGGCTGTCGGGCGTGGAGAACGGGCGGCTGAGCGTCTCGGCGTGGGATGCGGACGGCGCGCTCGTCATCTGCGTGGAGGATAACGGAAAAGGACTGCCGCAGGAGCTGATCGGCGCGTACCGCGCGCCGCGGGAGCAGAAGGGTCATCTGGGCCTTCTGAACGTGGACACGATCCTGCGCAAACATTACGGCGAGGGCTTCGGCCTGCGTCTGGAAAACAGGTGCGGCGGCCCGGGCGCGTGCATTCTCGCGCGGCTGCCGATGCAAAAGGAGGAAACGGAATGCTGCGAGTGATGGTCGTCGAAGACGAGGAGATGATCCGCAGGGGCATCGTGCTGGCCGTCGACTGGGCCGCGCTGGACTGCGTGGTAGTCGGCGAAGCCGCCAACGGCGAAGAGGCGCTGGCCACGGCGGCCGAATGCCGCCCGTCGCTCATCATCACGGACCTGAAAATGCCGAAAATGGACGGACTGGAGATGGTGCGGCGGCTGCGCGAGGCGGGAAACGATGCATACGTCATCATTCTGACCGCCTACGACTCCTTTACATATGCGCAGCAGGCCATTCGCCTCGGCGCGGTGGACTTCCTGCTGAAGCCGTTTCACGACGGCGATCTGGAAAACGCGGTGCTGGCGCTGCAAAAAAAGCGCGCGGCCAATCGCGCCGCGGCGGCCGATCCGCTGCCTGCGATCAAAAGCGGCGGCAAGAGCCGCTATGTGCAGGAGGCGATGGAGCTTGCCGCGGCAAACTGCGGCGACGCGGGCTTCGGCATCGGCCAGCTCGCCGCGCAGCTTGGTCTGAGCGAGGGGCATCTGAGCCACCTGTTCAAGAAAGAGACGGGCCTGACGGTCGGCGGCTTTCTGACGCGCTGCCGGATGCAGAAGGCGATGGCTCTTCTGCGCGAAGGAAAGCTGAAGGTCTATGAGATCGCCGAGGCCGCGGGCTACCGCGACATCGCGTATTTCTCCGGGACGTTCAAAAAGATCGTCGGCATGAGCCCGACGGAATACCAGGAGCAGCAGGGGTAACAGACGCAAAAAACGCCCGCAGTCCGGATGGACTGCGGGCGTTCTGCCGTGCGATCTGGTGCAGTTCAGAACGATGCGACGCACTCGATCTCGACGCGCGCGTCTTTCGGCAGGCGCGCGGCCTCGACCGCGCTGCGCGCCGGGGCGTTCGTGGGGAAAAACGTCGCGTAGACACCGTTCATGGCGGCAAAATCGTTCATATCCTTGAGGAAAACGGTCGTCTTGACGACGTTTTCCATCGTAAGCCCGGCCGCGGCGAGAATGGCCCTGCAATTTTCGAGCGACTGCTTCGTCTGCGCCTCGATCGTGTCGGGGAACGCGCCGGTCGCAGGATCGATGGGCAGCTGGCCCGAGGTGAAGACGAGCGCGCCCGCGCGGATGCCCTGCGAATACGGGCCGATGGCTGCCGGGGCCTTATCCGTGGCGATAACGGTTTTCATGGAAAGCTCCTCCTTGCGTTTTTCTTCAGTGTAGCGCACAGGCGGAGGAAAGTCAATGCGCTTATCCTTCTGCGCCCGGCCAGTAGACGTCGAAGCCGAGCCCGGTGAGCGCCGCGACGGTGCTGGATGCCGTGAGCGGAATGGCGTCGACGTAGAGCGTCTGCGTGCCGCGGCCTGTCTCGACGGTGAACTGGAGCCAGAGCGGCGTGAAGTCGCTGTCTTTCATCGCTTCCTTGGCATTGAAGCGGACGTCCTCCGCGCCGAGGCGGCCGTTATCAATATCCTGCACGCACGCAGTATAGAGCTTCCACGCATCCTGCGCGGCGAGGATGGTCGACTGGCCCGTCGAGTTGTATGTGACGGTGCAGCCGAGGATGTTTTCCTGCGTATAGGGCTTGTCAAAGCCCGTGCGCACGCGCACGCCGGTGGGACTGTTGTAGAGCGATTCAAAGCGCGCGATGAGACTGTCCGGCTGCTCCAGCTCGGCGTCGGTGTAGACGATGTCATAATAGCGCTGCAAAACGGAACCGTCCGTCATGCGGTAGGTGATGTAGAACGCCTGCGTCATGTCCGTGCCGAGCGTGAGGGCGGACCGGCGCGCCTCCTGCGCGGATTTTTCCTCGACGAGCGCCGTGTGGAGCGCGAGCACGTCGGAGATGAACGCCGCGTCGTCCGTGGTATAGGTGCTGCTGTCGTACTGGCTGACGGTGAGACCCGCGGCGGCGATCTCCGCGCGCGCCGGCAGGCGGCACGAATAGCCGAACAGGTCGAACTTCGCCGTGCCGAACGCGAGGATCAGCACGAGGCAGCACGCGCCGTAGCCCAGCCAGCCGGTTTTGAACACGCGGATGGTCTTTTGCAGCAGCATCTGCGCGAAGAAATAGCCGATGAACGCGCCGAGGATCAGAAACAGCAGCACATACCAGAAATTATTCGAGGTGCTGCTCGGGAAGAGCGTCAGCATCAGCTCGCCCAGCACCAGCGCGCAGCCGATCGTGAACACGTACAGCGCGACCGGCCGCAGCCAGCCGACGGCGATGACGTCGCCGCTGCGCTCCATCTCGCGCGTTTTAAGGAGGAAGAACGCGCACACGGCGAACAGGACACCCACCGCAGCCAGCAGCCCGAGATAGACCCAGCCGACAAGGTGCGGGTCGGTATCGACGTAATAGCCGGTGGAGGCAAGCAGGGCATAATCGGTCTTCACGCGGAAGCCGCCGTCCATCAGGCCCAGGACCGGCGACATCCGGATGGCGATGCGCGTGAGCGCATCGGTCTGGCTGCGCGGCATCCCATAGACAAACGAGCACAGCAGCAACTGCACGATGGACGCGAGGACATAGGCTGCGAAGTTGGCGATCGTGTAGACGATGAGCACGGCTGCGGTCTGACCGATGACGGTGCAGACGAGCACGCCGAACGAGAAGAAGCACACGAACCCCAGCAGCGTCGCGCCCGCGGCCTGTAACGCGGGCAAAAGCACGCTGCCCGCGACGGCGGATATGGACGCGCGATCCGCAGCAAGCAGGCCGAACAGGCCCGTCCCGAGCGCGGACAGCAGCGCCGGCACAGCGCACAGCAGCAGACCCGTCAGATAATTCGTCAGAAACAGCGTCTCGCGCCGAATGGGAAGTGCGGCGTGGAAATACGCGGAATTTGCCCGGAACAGCCACGAAAACAGCGCCCAGGCCAGAATGCCGCCGTAGATGCAGGCGACGACGGACGCGCCGGTGACGCCCGTTTCGAGAATGCTGCGCGTCTGATAGCAGGCAAATTCCATGGAATAGCGGTCGAAATGCTGCGCGTTGGACAGCAGGCCGAACGGCAGCAGCAGCTCATAGAGCGCGAACAGGCTCCAGACCGGCGCAGTCTTTTTCAGCGCCCGGCGAAAGAGCGCGCCATCAAAGCACGAGATTTTTGACGTCATAGCCCGTCCCTCCTAACTCATAGATGAAGATCTCTTCGAGCGAAAGCGGTAAAAGATCGCAGAGCATCGGCGCGCTCGTGCCGATTTTGTCGGCGACGACACGCGGATCGCCGCGCACGATGAGCGTCCGCACGCGGCCGAGCGTGCTCTCGTGCAGGATGGTAAGGCCTTCGGGAAGCGGATTCTCGGTGACGAGCTGGACCTTGACGAAATTGTCCTGCAAGTCGCTCAGCGCGCGCTCGACGAGCATCTGGCCCTCGTGCATGATGCCGACGTGGTCGCAGATATCCTCCAGCTCGCGCAGATTGTGCGACGATACGAGCACCGTCATGCCGTAGCCCGCGACATCCTCGACGACGAGGCTCCAGATCTGCCGCCGCATGACGGGGTCTAGCCCGTCGACCGGCTCGTCGAGCACGAGATAGTCCGGACGCATACACAGCGCGAGCCAGAACGCCGCGTGCTTCTGCATACCCTTGGAAAAGCGGCGCAGCGGCGTGCGCTCGTCCAGACGGAAGACCTCGCGCAGCGCGGCGAAGCGCCCGGCGTCAAAGCGCGGATAGACCGCGCGGTAAAACCGCGCCAGATCCGTGATCGTCTCGCTGCCGAGGACGGAAAGATCGTCGGGGATATAGCCGATGCGGCGCTTGACATCGGGATTTTCATAGACCGGCAGGCCGCCGATGGAGACGGTGCCGCTGTCGGGGCGGTAGATGCCCATCAGGTGGCGCAGGGCGGTTGTTTTGCCCGCGCCGTTCGAGCCGACGAGGCCGTAGACCGCGCCCAGCGGCACGGTGAGGGAAAGATCGTTCAGCGCGCGCTTGCGGCCGAACGTCTTGGTGACGTGGGATACTTCGATCATTCTGCTTTCTCCTCTCTTTGCAGAAGCTGCGCGAGCGCATCGTCATCCAGACCCAGCGCGCGCAGCCGCGCGGCGGCGTCGAGAAACGCCTGCGTGGCTTCCTGCCGCTCGTGCAGCGTCAGCGCGTCGAGCTGCGCGACGAACGAGCCCTTGCCCGCGACGCTCAGGATATAGCCCGCGGTCTCCAGCTCGCGGTAGGCGCGCTGGATGGTGTTGGGGTTGATGGCGAGCTGCCCGGCAAGCTCGCGCACGGAGGGGAGCTTGCTGCCGGGCGGCAGCGCGCCGGTCAGCATGAGCCGGCGCAGCTCCGACTGGATCTGCTCGTAGATGGGGCGCGGATCGCGGTAATTGACGCAGATCATACGGGACACCTCCTCGGCTGTGTTAACTGTACTAGATGTGATAATACAATTATAGCACGTAAATGCGGAAAGTCAAGAGGAGCAGCAGCGCCTTCCGAAAGCCGCACGACGCAAACGGCCTCGACGCAGCATCCTTTGCAGGGGCCGCCGCCTTTCGTATGCACCCTGTAGGGGCGGCCGATTCCCCCTGTCAGGGGGAAATGTCCCGCAGGGACAAAGATCGACTCTGTCCGCCCGCAAATCTCCTCCGCACCCTGTAGGGGCCGATGCCCACATCGGCCCGCGCAGTATACACCTCCGAAACGCGAAACCCTTCGGCGAATCCGATCGTTCCCAACGGGCCGATGTGGGCATCGGCCCCTACGATTCCTGCGCCCGCTGGCGCACGCTGCAAATTTCGGTTGCACCGACACCGCCGTCACCAACAATGGCGTGCGCGTCAGAAACGACCTTGCCGAAACGAATCATCGCAGAGCGATGCTTCTTATTCTCTAAGCTCGTTTCTTCCTTTCCAAACCGCAAACCAAGTTTGCGGTTTGGTTTTTAGATAGGCAAATGGGACGGCGAAGAAGTGCGTCTGTCTACAGAGTAGATACGTGACGGCGGTTTTTGAGGTAAAAGCGTCCTTTTCTCCCCAATCTTTTCCCACGCACGGGAAAAGATTGGGCCGTCGGAGACACGTCGGAAATGACCTCGACGAAACGAGTCTTCGCAAGCGAAGCCTCTTATTCTCTAAGGTCGTTTCCGACGTGCGGCGCCGTCTCTGTAAGTCCTTTGTATATATTCGCACTTTATGCATATCCATACTGTCTGTATTCGGGCGTATTTCGCCCGTTTTCGTTTCGGTTTTGTAACTTCTGTGCACTTTGCATGATTCCGGGACGCTTTTCCCGTAATGCTTGTGCGACTTTTTATTCATTTTCCCTTGACAATATGCATTTCGTGTGTATAATTATGAGCATAAACAAACACAACACACGCATCCGCGTGACAGGAGGAAAACAAAATGAAAAAGATCCTTGCTCTGCTGCTTGCAGCTGTCCTGGTGCTGAGCCTCGTGGCCTGCGCCGCCACTTCCAATGATACCCCCGCTGCCGAGGAACCGGCCGCCGAAACGCCCGCCGCGGAAACCCCCGCCGCCGAAGAACCGGCTGCCGCTGAGGAACCCGCCGCTGAGGAAGTTTCCACCGTCGTCTCCGGCAAGCTGACCGTTGCCACGAGCCCGGACTTCGCTCCGTATGAGTTCTACGCCATCGACGAAACCGGCGATCCGAAGCTGGCCGGCTTCGACGTTGCGCTCGCGCAGTACATTGCCGATTATCTCGGCCTCGAGCTCGACATCATCCCGATGGACTTTGACGGCGTGCTCAACGAGCTTGCCACCGGCAACGTCGACCTCGGCATGGCCGGTCTGTCCCCGGATCCCGCCCGTGCGGACGCGATGGACTTCTCCGACATCTACTACTTCGGCGGCCAGAGCTTCGTCACCGTCAAGTCCAAGGCCGACAAGTTCACCGATCTTGCCTCCGCCAACAAGTCCGAGTACTCCATCGGCGCGCAGAATGGCTCCATCCAGTATGACCTGGCTATGGAAAACACCCCCGATGCCGACGTCATCGCCCTGACCAAGGTGACCGACATCATCGGCGATCTGCTCAACGACAAGCTCGACGGCGCGTTCATCGAGACGGCTGTTGCCGAGAACTACGCCAAGAACTACCCCGATCTCGTCATCGTCTGCGACGTTCCCTATGATGTTGCCGGTTCCGCCGTCGGCGTCATGAAGGGCAACGAAGCCCTGATGGCCGGCGTCAACGCAGCCATCGCCGCGGCTCTGGCCGACGGCTCCATGGACAAGTTCATCGCCGAGGCCAACGAGCTGTCCGCCGGCAACGTCTACGAAGGCCTGCTCGACGAAAACGGCCAGGTCGCCGGTTGACCTTCTCCCCATTCACTTACAATTTTCTTCATCATCCCATCCATCACCGCAAGAGCCTCTCCCCTGCCCGGAGAGGCCCTTGTGTGCATTTCAAACGGAGGAACCGCTATGTTTACTGCTGCCGGCTTTGCAAAGGCGCTGGCCTATTGGAAGCTGTTTCTACAGGGCGTGGTCTGTACGGTCTGCCTGTCCTTCCTGACCGTGCTCTTCGGCTTTGTCCTCGCGCTTCTCATCACGGGAATGCGGATGTCCGATTTCCGCCCGTTCCGCGCCCTTGCGCTCACGCGCGACGGCCACGAGCGTGAGGAGGGCTTCCTGGCCGCCCTAAGCCGCTTCAATCCCATCCGCTTCATCGCCTCGGTCTACGTCGAGCTGTTCCGCGCAACGCCGATGGTCGTGCAGATCATGCTCGTGTACTACGGCCTTTTTAACGGCGTCAAGGTCCTGCCGGGCTTCATGCTCTTCGGCTTTATCCGCTTTGAGCGCTTTTTCCCCGGCGTGGTCGCGCTGGCGCTGAACTCGGGCGCGTATCTGTCCGAGATCATCCGTTCCGGTATCCAGTCCATCGACGGCGGCCAGTCGGAGGCCTCGCGTTCGCTCGGTATGTCCAAGCTCCAGACCATGCGCTTCATCATTCTCCCGCAGGCCATCCGCAATATCCTGCCCGCCATCGCCAACGAATTCGTCACCATCATCAAGGAGTCGGCCATCTGCTTCACCATCGGCGTGCAGGATATCATGTCCGCCGTCAACTCCGTCAAGGGCGCGACCTACCGCATCACCGAGGCGCTCGTCATCGCAACGGTCCTGTACTTCTGCCTGACGTACCCGACGAGCAAGGTCATCGCGCACTTTGAAAAGAAGATGAGCGCCGGCACCAACCGCAACGCCGCAAACGTCGCGCACAAGCGCAAGGTTCAGGCGCAGGAGGGCACGAAATGAGCAGTCTGATCGAGGTCAAAAACCTGAAAAAATATTATAACAAGGGCGAGATCAAGGCGCTCGACGACGTCAGCGTCAGCATTGCGCGCGGCGACGTCATGGTCGTCATCGGCCCGTCGGGCTCCGGAAAATCGACGCTTCTGCGCTCTTTGAATCTGCTCGAGGTCCCGACCGCGGGCGAGATCATCTTCGACGGCGTGGATATCACGAAGAAGAAGGTCAGGGACGCCGCCGGGAAATGGGTCAAGCTCGACCTTGACAGGCACCGGCAGAAGATGGGCATGGTCTTCCAGCATTTCAACCTCTTCCCGCACATGACCATCCTCAACAACATGACGCTTGCGCCCGTTCAGGTCAGGCATATGCCCAAAGCCGAGGCCGAACAGAAGGCAAAGGCGCTGCTCGAGCGCGTCGGGCTCGGCGACCGCGCCGAGGCATACCCTATCCAGCTCTCCGGCGGCCAGAAGCAGCGCGTGGCCATCGTCCGCGCGCTCATGATGGAGCCCGATGTCATGCTCTTCGACGAGCCGACGAGCGCGCTCGACCCCGAGATGGTCGGCGAGGTGCTCGAGGTCATGAAGGAGCTGGCGCAGGAGGGCATGACGATGGTCGTCGTCACGCACGAGATGGGCTTCGCGCGCGAGGTCGGCAACCGCGTGCTGTTCATGGCCGACGGCAAGCTCGTCGAGCAGGGCACGCCCGCCGAGATCTTCGACCACCCGGAAAATCCCCGTCTGCAAGACTTCCTGAGCAAAGTCCTGTGATCCCCGCGCGGGAAGTGCAGGGCACTTCCCGCGCGTTTTTCATTTCTGCCGAACCCCATGCTCCTTGCCTTCCCCTGGGGGAAGGCAAGGAGCGCAGCCGTTGGCAGCTATGCTGCCTTACGGATGCGGCCTGCCCTTTACGGGTACACATCGGCCCGTCCTGCGCCCGCAGGCGCACATTGCAAATTTCAAAGGCACCGACACCGCCGTCACCAACATCGTCGGAATCAGAGCTTACGGAACGAGTCTCCGCAAAGCGAAGCCTCTTATCCTGACGCTCTGTTCCTCCTCTTGCGAAACAGACCTTTGTCTGTTTCGCAGAACGCACGCATCGCCGTGACGGCGGTTTTTGAGTTATTAGCGTCCTTTTCTCCCCAATCTTTTCCCACGCACGGGAAAAGATTGGGCCGTCGGAGACACGTCGACCTCTCCGTCTCGGCTTCGCCGAGCCACCTCCCCTTCACAAGGGAAGGCACGGGCCGATGTGGGCATCGGCCCCTACACTTCACACATTCCCGTCCAAAAACATCCTTGGAGGTACTTCTTATGGATCCCAAACAGATCGCCCTTTCTGCGATCGAATCGCAGAAGGATGAAATTCTCCGCATCGCAGACACGATCTGGGACTATGCGGAGCTGTCGTTGCAGGAATACAGATCCGCCGCGCTCTATTGCGAGGCCCTGCGCGCCGCAGGTTTCCGCGTCGAGACCGGCACGAGCGGCATCGAGACGGCCTTCACCGCCGCATTCGGCAGCGGCCGGCCGTATATCGGCATTCTGGCCGAATACGATGCCCTGTCCGGGCTGTCGCAGCAGCCCGGCCTTCTCACGCACGAGACACGCACGCCCGGCGGCACGGGCCACGGCTGCGGCCATAACCTGCTCGGCGCAGGCGCATTCGCCGCCGCACTCGGCGTCAAGGCGTATCTGGAACAGACGAAAACACCCGGTACCGTCATTCTTTACGGCTGCCCGGGCGAAGAGGGCGGCGCGGCCAAGGCCTTCATGGCGTGCGACGGCGTGTGGAAAACGCTCGACGCCGCGCTGACATGGCACCCCGAGGACTGCAACGAAGTCATCACCGGCGGCTCGAACGCCTGCATTCAGGTGCAGTATACGTTCCACGGCGTCGCCTCGCACGCGGCGGACGCACCGGAGTTCGGCCGCAGCGCGCTCGACGCGGTCGAGCTGATGAACATCGGCGTGCAGTTCCTGCGTGAGCATATGACGGACGACGCGCGCATCCACTACGCCATCCTCGACGCCGGCGGCCGCAGCCCCAACGTCGTGCAGGACCGCGCGGTGGTTTTGTACATGGTCCGCTCGAAGCACGTGGCCGAGGCCGTGAAGCTCCAGGCGCGCGTCGACCGGATCGCCGACGGCGCGGCGCTCATGACCGAGACGCACTATGACCGCAAATTCATCGACGGCACGGCCGACTGCGTCCCGAACCGCACGCTCGAAACGCTCATGCACCGGAATTTCGAGTCCCTCGGCGTACCGCAGTACACGCCCGCGGAACTCGACTTCGCCGCGAAGCTCGCCGCGACATACGAAAGCAACCAGAAGATCCCCGGCACGGGCAGCGCTGCGTCGGGCGAATACGCGCGCAAAGCAAAGCAGCTGCGCGAAGTCTCCGGGCACGCAATGAACGATTTCCTCCTGCCGTATTTCACCGGCGACGCATTCCGCGCCGGTTCGACCGACGTCGGCGATGTGAGCTGGCTGTGCCCCACGGCGCAGTGCTCCGTCGCGTCTATCCCGAACGGCTGCCCGGGCCACAGCTGGCAGATCGTCTCCTGCGGCAGAACCTCCATCGCGCACAAGGCCGCGCTGCACGCGGGCAAAGTCATCGCCTGTACGGCTGTCGACCTGTTCATGCAGCCGCAGCTGCTCGAACAGGCGAAAGCGGAATTTTTGCAGGCCACGGCCGAAGGCTACGTCTGCCCCATCCCGCCTGACGCCGTACCCGTCGTCGCGGACTGAACGCGCGCTTTTCTTCCGGATGCGTTTGTGGTACAATAGCCCCGGAAGGAGTCGGTTCTTTTGAAAACCTCTGCAACGCAGCTTGCGCTCGGCGGTATGTTCGCCGCGCTCGGCGTCGTCATCCTCTGCCTCGGCGGCATCGTCCCGCTGGCGCTTTATATCTGTCCCATCCTTGCGTCGCTGACGCTTTTGCCGGTGCGCGCGCGGTGCAGCGGGCGCGTCGCGTGGTCCTGCTTTGCAGCCATTGCCGTTTTGGGGCTGCTGCTGTCTCCGGATAAGGAGTCGGCGTCCGTCTTCGCAAGTCTTGGCTTCTATCCGCTCGTCAAGCCGCGCTTCGACGCGATCCGTCCGCGGCTGCGCAGCGCCCTCTGCAAGCTCCTGTTCGCCGCTCTCTGCGGCGGCGCGGATTATGCGCTGCTCATCTTCGTCTTCCGTCTCGAGGCGCTCACGCGCGAGCTGCGCGAGACTGCGCCGTGGCTGCTCGCGCTGACCGTCCTGATGGGGCTTATCCTGTTTCTGCTTTACGACGCCATCCTCACGCGCCTGCCGCGCCGCTTTTCCCGCGTCGCACCCAGACAGCCGTAAGGAAACACCCGCGCCCGCAGGCGCACGTTATAAGTTTCAGAGTGCCGACACCGCCGTCGCCAACAATGGCGTGCGCGTCAGAAACGAACTTTCCGGGGAGGTGTAGGGGCCGATGCCCACATCGGCCCGTGGGGAACCATCGAATTTGCCGAAGACTTCCGCATTTCGGACGTGCATTCTGCGCGGGCCGACAGAGTCGTCGGCCCCTGCAAAGGATGTTCCGTCGAGGTCGTTTCCGACGCGCGGTGCGGTCGGAATCGCAAAAAATCGCCCCGCGGACTTTTGTCCGCGGGGCTTTGCTTATTTCACTTCTTCAAAATCCGCATCGACCGCGTCGTCGCCGCCGTCGTCCGGGCTTTCATAGCCCGCCGTGCCGCGGTACTCCGCGTTCGGGTCGATGCGGACGCCGGCCGCGTTCAAAAGCGCTTCGAGCGCGTCGGCCGCCTCGTTCATCTGCGCGGGATCCTTTGATTTGATCGCCCGCTTCGCGGCTTTGACCGCCTCTGCCACGCGCGCCTTGTCCTCTTTGCCGAGCGTCTTTGCGTTTCCCGCCTGGAAGATCATCTGTTCGCACCGGTCGCGTGCCGTAGCCTCGGCTTTGAGCTTCGCGTCCTCGGCGGCGTAGCGCTGCGCATCCTGCACGGCGCGGTCGATCTCCTCGCGGCTCATGTTTCCGGACGCGGTGATGGTGATCTGCTGCGCCTTGCCGGTGTCGAGATCCCTGGCCGACACGTTCACGATGCCGTTGGCATCGATGGAGAACGTGACCTCGATCTGCGGCACGCCGCGCGGCGCGCGGCGGATGCCCGTCAGCTGGAAGCGGCCGAGCTCTTTATTCTGATGCGCCATCGGGCGCTCGCCCTGCAAGACATGGATGTCGACCGACGACTGGAAGCTCGACGCCGTCGTAAACGTCCGGCTTTTGCGGATGGGGAGCGTCGTGTTGCGCTCAATGATGCGCGTACACACGCCGCCGAGCGTCTCGATGCCAAGAGACAGCGGCGTCACGTCCAGCAGCAGAAGGCCCTTCACGCTGCCCGACAGCACGCCCGCCTGCAAGCACGCGCCCATCGCCACGCATTCGTCGGGATTGATGCCCTTGAACGGCAGCGACCCCGTCATCGACTGCACCAGCTCCTGCACGGCCGGGATGCGGCTCGAACCGCCGACCATCAGCACCTTGCTGATCTGCGAAATGGGAACGCCCGAGTCGTTGATGGCCTGATTGACAGGCTCGCGCGTGGCCTGCACGAGATGATACGTCAGATCGTTGAATTTTGCCCGCGTCAGCGGGATCTCCATATGCAGCGGGCCGTTTTTCCCGACGGCGATATACGGCTGCTCGACCGTCGTCTGCTTCATGGACGACAGCTCGATCTTCGCCTTTTCCGCGGCCTCGCGCACGCGCTGCATGGCGACGGGATCGCGCGAGAGGTCGATCCGGTTTTCCTTTTTGAACTCGCTCACGAGATAGTCCACGATGCAGCGGTCAAGATCGTCGCCGCCGAGGTGGTTGTTGCCCGCGGTGGCCAGCACCTCGATCACGCCCGAGGAAATATCCAGGATCGACACGTCGAACGTGCCGCCGCCAAGATCGTAGACCATGATCTTCTGCGCCTGCTCACGGTCGATGCCGTAGGCCAGCGCGGCAGCCGTCGGCTCGTTGATGATGCGGCGGACGTTGAGGCCCGCGATCTTGCCCGCATCCTTCGTCGCCTGTCGCTGTGCGTCGGTAAAATAGGCCGGGACGGTGATGACCGCGTCGGTGACCGGCTCTCCGAGATAGCTTTCGGCGTCGGTCTTGAGCTTCTGCAAAATCATCGCCGAGATCTCCTGCGGCGTGTATTTATGCCCGTCGATCGAGACTTTGTAGTTGGAGCCCATCTGGCGCTTGATCGAGCTGATGGTCCGGTCGTGATTCGTCACGGCCTGCCGCTTGGCCAGCGCGCCGACCATCCGCTCGCCGGTCTTGGAAAACGCGACGACCGACGGCGTCGTCCGGCCGCCCTCGGCGTTGGGAATGATGACGGGCTCGCCGCCCTCCATCACGGCCACGCAGCTGTTGGTCGTGCCGAGATCGATACCAATGGTTTTAGACATACGGGCTTCCTCCTGAATCAGCGTCAATACCAGGAACCGGACGCGCCGCTGTCGGCTGATTGTCCGCTTTCGCCGGTGTCGCTGTAGCTGTTGTAATAGCGGTAATAATAGGGGTCATAATAGGCGCCGCGGTAGCCGCAGCTGCCGAAAATCGCTGCGATCAGCTGGATGAGCAGATAGATGCCCAGCAGCCGCACCAAGAAGCTGCCCCGTCTTCTCGTCCGGTGATACGTCCAGTGGTACGAGGAGCCGGGCTGCCGGTCGTCCTCCTGCTCATACGGATCATACGTATACCACTGATACGACTGCGACGCGCCGGGATCCTGCCGCGTCTGCTGCTGCCACTGCTGCCAGAACGCCGCGAACGGATCGTCGTAGCTCTGTCCGCTCTGTCCGTCCGGACGGTACTGCTGCTGATACTGCCGGTATTGCTGCTGCTGCGCCTGCTGCTGGCGGTACGCCTGCGGATTTTTGATCGCGTCGTAGGCCGCATTGACCTCGTTCATCTTCTGCGCGGCCGCCTTATCGCCGGGATTGAGATCCGGGTGATATTTCTTCGCCAGACGGCGGTATGCCTGCCGGATCTCATCCTCCGATGCGTCCGGAGAAACGCCGAGCACCTGAAACGGATCTGCCGCCATGCAAACCGCCTCCTTCCCGCTTTTTATGTTGTAGATTATACCGCCATTCCATATCAGAATTGTGAAGCATTTATAAACGATATGCAAAATAATTGCGTTTTTTTCAATATAAATCCGTTCAAAAGCGGCCCTTCGGGCGCCTGCGCACAGCTTTCTGCGGACCGGCGCAGATTTTTTTGCGTTTTTCGCGGAACTGTAGTATAATAGATCAATCCTGAAGCTCGGAGGCGCAGCATGATCGAAGTCGAATTATCAAACATCTGGGGCAGCGTCAGTCTTCCGGATCTTCTGTCCGGAGAGAAAGATCTGTTCGACGCGCATATGCAGCTGCGCGGCAATACCGTCGACGGCCCCGATTTCCTCGGCTGGCTGCGCGCGCCCGAGGGCGTCATCGCCCGGGCGGTCCTCGCCATCGGCGAGGCCGCGGAGAAGATCCGCGCGCTCGGGCCGCTGCTCGTCGTCCTTGGCGACGGACCGGCGCTTTACGCGGCGCAGGCGGCCGTCCGCGCGCTCGGCCGCACGGACGATACCCGGATCCTGTTCGCCGGGACGAGCCTCTCCACGCACGCCTACGAGTCTCTCTGCGCGCAGCTCGAGGGCGTGGACTTTTCGCTGTTTCTCGCCGCCGGGAACGACGTGAGTCTCGAATGCGGCGTCGCTTCGCGCGCCGTGCGGTGGCTCCTCGACCGGCGCTACGGCCCCGATTCCAAACAGCACGTCTTCGTCTGCGCGCCGCGCGGCAGCGCGATGCACACGATGGCGAAGGAAGAGGGCTATACCTTCCTTGCCCAGCCGCCGCAGCTCGGCTGCGCCGTCTCCGCGCTTTCGCCCGCGGCGCTTCTGCCGATGGCCGTGGCCGGCATCGACCCGCTCGCCGTGCTCGAGGGCGCGGAGCAGGCCTGCCGCGACTACGATCTGCGCGCCTTTGAAAATCCCGTCTGGATGTACGCCGGCGCGCGCCACGCGCTGGAGCTTCGCGCCCGGCGCACGGAGTTTTTCTGCACGTTCGAACCCGCGCTGCGTTCGCTCGGGCGCTGGTGGACGCAGTACGCCGCGCGGCACAGCTGCCGCGGCGGTTACGGCGTGTTCCCCGTCGCGGCGGAGCTGCCCATGATGCTCGACGCGCTCGACGGAATGCTTGCCGGCGCGTCCGGTGCATTTGAGACGTTCCTGCGCGTGCCGCTGTCTGACCGCCGCCGCAATATCGAGCTTGACTGGAAGGATCACGACGCGCTCGGCTTCCTCTCCGGTCGTTCCGTCGGCGAGACGGACGAGGCGCTGTTCGACGCGCTCGTGCAGACGCACGCCGCGGCCGACGTGCCGATGATCGTTCTGTCTGCCGGCACACTCGACGCGCAGCTCTGGGGTGAGCTCGTCTACTTCCTCGAGCTGACCGCCGCTCTGTGCGCCCGCACCGACGGCCTCTCGCCCTTCACCCCGGCAAAGGCCGCCTCGACCCGCGTGCGCGCGGCAGAGCTTTTGCAGTCCTGAGCGCAAAAGCCTGATAAGTTCACGTTCTGTTTACAAGCAGACACTTGTGTTTCCGTAAAAAAACTGATAGAATAAACATGACCAGACATGACGAAAAGGAGGAATGCCACCATGGTCAACATCATGATGGGCCCCGAAGGCTCCGGCAAGACGAAGCTCCTCATCGGCGCCCTCAATACCGCGGTCCAGCGCGAAAACGGCAGCATCGTCTGCATCGAAAAGGGCGATACCCTTCGCTACGACGTCAGCCACCGCATCCGTCTCATCAACATCAGCGAATACGCCTACGGCGGTTATGCGTTCCTGCGCGGCTTCATCAGCGGCCTGCACGCCGGGAACTTTGATATTACCCACATCTTCATCGACAACCTGTACAAGCTCTCGCAGGACGACGATCCCAAGGATACCGAGAACTTCCTCGACTGGTGCAGCGTCTTCTCCGCGGAAAACGGCGTGGCCTTCACGCTGACCATTCCGGGCGACGCAGCCGGCGCACCGGATTATATCACCCGGTATATGGACTGAATTTGAATGCTCAGGCGCCGCAGAGTCCTTCTGCGGCGCTTTTTTGCAGGCACGCGAAAGGAGGCGCGCATATGCAGCACGAATACGCCCGGCGCGGCTATCTGCGCGAGGATTTCCGCCTCTTCCGCCTCACCGGCCCGATGGAGGAGCAGCTCGACTGGCATTACCATACCTTCCACAAGCTGATCTTCTTTCTCGGCGGCAAATCGTCCTACGGCATCGAGGGGCGGAGCTATCCGCTCGAGCCGGGCGACGTGATCGTCGTGCCGCAGGGCTGCGTCCACAGGCCCGAGGCCGAGCCTGGCGCGCCGTATGCGCGCGTCATCCTCTATCTCTCCCCTGCCTTCCTCACGCGCGCGTCGGACGCGCAGTGCCCGCTCGACGCCTGCTTTTCATTCGCGCAGACACAGTTCCGCTTTATCCTCCGCCCGCAGCTGCTGCGAAAACAGCTTGGACAGACCGTCCGCAGCCTGGAGGAGGCCGTCGCGGGCGGCGGCTTCGGCAGCGAGGCGCTCGCGCACGCGCTTTTGACGCAGCTGCTCATCCTCGTGCGCCGCGCGATGGACGATCAGCCGTCCGCGGATGTGCCGAGCCTCGCGGCCGACGAAAAGATCGCCGCCATCATGCGCTATCTCTCGCAGAACGCCACGCAGGAGATCTCCATCGACGATCTTGCCGCGCAGTTTTACATCAGCAAATACCACATGATGCGCCGCTTCCGCGCCGAGACGGGCTATACCATCCACGCCTACCTCGTCGGCAAGCGCCTGAGCCTCGCGCGCGAGCAGATCGCCTCCGGCGTCCCCGTGACCCAGGCGGCGACGGCCTGCGGCTTCGGCGATTATTCGGCGTTCTGCCGGGCCTACCGCCGCCAGTTCGGTCAGCCGCCGTCGAGCGCGCGATAGCGCGAAAAACGCGCCAAATTTCAAAAACCGCTTGACACCCGGCCTATCATATGGTATGATTCTAAGGCTGAATTTCAGTGTGCCTGCGGGTGTAGCACAACGGCCAGGGCACCAGCCTTCCAAGCTGGGGACGCGGGTTCGATTCCCGTCACCCGC
>CAKUOS010000037.1 GCA_934670025.1 uncultured Oscillospiraceae bacterium | reverse complement strand
AACGATAACCCACTGGTTTTCAAAACCTTCGACAAGGCTGCGCAGGCCAATCCGGACGCGCATCCTTTGTTCCGCAGCGACAGAGGTTTTCAGTACACCAACCGTACCTTCCGCCACAAGCTTGTGCAGGCGGGCATGACGCAGAGTATGTCCCGCGTGGCGCATTGCATTGACAACGGCCCGATGGAGGGCTTCCGGGGCATTTTGAAACGGGAACGCTGTTACGGCAGACGGTTCACCGGCAAGCATGAGCTTGTTCAGATGATCCGGCAGTATATTCGCTATTACAACACGAGACGTGTTCAGCGTAATCCGGGTGTCCTGACGCCGATGGAAAAGCACACGCTTTGCCTCGCCGCATAAAAAACGGCCAGCAGCACGCGGCTGCTGACCGGAAAAACTTTATATTTTTTCACTGTCCTCTTGACGGGGTGCGGTTCACGGGAACTGCTTCTTTTTCGCGATTTTTATCAGTCCGCGTAAGCCTTTTCGCGGCGGTTCTGGAAGATCTGGAGCACGACGATGCCCGCGAGGATCACAAGGCCGACAAGGTCGGACGCGGTGCCGGGGATCATCAGTGACAGACCGCCGGCAATGGCCAGCACGCGCAGCGGCCACTTCAGCGGGCGCAGGATATAGCCCTCGAGGCCCGCGGCCACGCCGAAGATACCGAGCAGCGCCGACAGAACGATCTGCACGACCTGGAACACGCTCGAGACGTTTTCAAACAGCATCTGCGGGTTGTACGCGAAGATGTACGGCACGACGAATGCGGCGATGGCGAGCTTGGTGGCGTTGATGCCGGTCTTCATGGGGTTCGACTTTGCGATGGCCGAGCCTGCATAGGCGGCCAGCGCGACCGGCGGCGTGATATCGGCGACGATGCCGAAGTAGAACACGAAGAAGTGCGCCGCGACGAGCGGATAGCCCATCTTGATGAGGATCGGCGCGCAGGTCGAGGCCATGATGCAGTAGTTGGCCGTGGTCGGCACGCCCATGCCGAGGATGATGCAGCAGACCATCGTCAGGATGAGACCGATGAACGTCGCGCTGCCCGCGAGCTGGACGATGGCGTTGATGAGGATGGACGCAAGACCCGTGACCGTGATGCAGCCGGCGATGATACCGGCCATCGCGCACGCGACGGCGACGGTGATGGCGCCCTTGGAGCCGGCCTCCAGCGAGTCAACGGCGGACAGGAAGCTGTCACCGAGCGCGCCGCCGACGGCGGGAAGCGTCTTCTGCGGGGCCTTTTCCTCCGTGCCGCGCTTGCGCGTCAGGAAGAAGTTCACAAAGCCGACGACGATCGCCGCGAGGATGGAATACGCCGCGGAGTGCGACATCGTCTTCGCGCCCGAGGACACGAGCCAGACAAGCAGGATGAGCGGCAGAATGAGGTAGCAGTCGCGCGCGAGCAGGCCCCACTTCGGCAGCTGATCGCGCGGAATGCCGCGCAGACCGAGCTTTTTTGCCTCCAGATGGACGGCGATGAAAATGCCGGTGAAGTAGAGGATGGCGGGCAGGATGGCCTTGACGGCGACCTGTGCGTAGGGGATACCGATGTACTCGGCCATCAGGAACGCAGCCGCGCCCATGATGGGGGGCATGATCTGGCCGCCGGTGGAGGCCGCAGCCTCGACTGCGCCCGCAAATTCGGGCTTGTAGCCGGTCTTTTTCATCATCGGGATGGTGAACGAGCCGGTCGTGACCGTGTTGCCGACGGACGAACCCGACACCATGCCGCACAGCGCGGACGAGATGACCGCGACCTTCGCCGGGCCGCCGGAGGACCAGCCGGTCAGGCGGTTTGCAAACGAGATGAAGAAGTTTGCAATGCCGGTGCGCTCGAGGAACGAGCCGAAGATGATGAACAGGACGATGTAGGTATAGCAGACGTTGACCGGCGTGCCGATGACGCCGCTCGTGGTGTAGAACAGCTTGTAGATGATGTTCTTGAGCGCCTGATAGAAGTCCGCGCCGTAGCTCATCTGGTTATAGAACGCATAGACGATCAGCGCGCCTGCGACGACCAGGATCGGCAGACCTACGCAGCGGCGGCACAGCTCGACAAGCACCAGAATGCCGACCACGCCGATGACGACATGGACGGGCTGGATGCGCGTGGCGAGACGGATCATCGTCATGGCGTTGAACGTGAAATAGAAGAAGCACGCCGCGCCGACGATCATCAGAACGATGTCGTACCACGGCAGGAAGTTTGGCCTGACATGGTGCTTGCTGGCCGGGAAGTTCAGGAAGCCCGCAATGATGATCAGGCCCATGAACAGCGGCAGGCGGATCTCGGGCATCCACGTGGTGAACAGCGTCATAATGATGCAGAACAGCGCGAACGCCGCCATGAAGACCTTGATGGCGATCGCACGCCAGCCGCTCCAGATGCGGGTATTGGATTCGCGGTCATATTTGCGCATGACCTCGTCGACGTCGGCGGCGATGTTCTGCGCGTCCGTGCCGGTGTTGGCGGTCGCGGGGGTGGTTTTCTCCTTCGGATTCGACAAATTGATTCTCTCCTTCTTCGTTTCTGGACGACAACTACGGCAGGGAGACCCTGCCGTAGCGGCGAAATCGCGTAAAGCGCGCGTTAAGGATTACTTGGTCGGGACGGTGAAGCCCTTTTCTGCGAAGTACTTGGCCGCGCCCGGATGATACGGAACGGAGGTGATCGAAGCGCCGTATTCGGTGCTGATCTCGGCGTACTTGGCGTGGGTGTCGGTCAGGTTTGCAGCGTTGTCGAAGATGTCGGCCACGAGCGCGTAGATCGCGTCTTCCGAGACATCGTCGCGGGCGAGCACGACGGCGCCGACGGCAACGGTCACGGTGTCGGAATCAAGGCCGTAGACGTCCTTGTCGATGGTGACCTTGGCGTAGTACGGGCACTTGGCGAGCAGCTGGTCAACGTGTTCGTCGTCGAGCGAAACGAGGTAGACGTCCTTGGTGGTGGCAAGGTCGGTCACGGCGGTGGTCGGTGCGCCGGCCACGATGAAGGCCGCGTCGATCTGGCCGTTCTTCAGCGCGTCGGCGCTGTCGCCGAAGGACTGGTAGGTCGGGTTGATGTCAGCCTCGGTCAGACCGTAGACGCCGAGCACGTCCATGGCGTTAAAGTACACACCGGAGCCGGCAGCGCCGATGGAGACGTTCTTGCCCTTGAGATCGGCGACGGTCTTGATGTCGGGGTTCGTGGTGACGATCTGCACCTGCTCGGTGTAGAGGGCCGCGACGGTGGAGAAGCACTTGACAGCGCCGGTCTCCGCGAAGAGGTTCGTGCCGTCGTAGGCGTAGGCCATGACGTCGGACTGGCAGAAGGCGAGGTCGGCGTTGCCGTCTTCGAGCTCGAAGACGTTCGACTGCGAACCGTTGCCGACGAGGCCGACGACGTCGATACCGGCGTTGTTGGTCGCGTGCTGGGCGATGACGGAGCCGAACGCGTAGTACGTACCGGACTCGCCGCCGGTGACGAAGCGGAGCTTCGCGCCGGTGGAAGCGGCGGGCGCGTCAGTGGAGGCGGCAGGGGTGTCGGTGGATGCGGGGGTGTCGGTCGAGCCGGCGCAGGCGGCCATGGATACGACCATCAGCGCGGCAAGCAGCAGTGCAAGAATCTTTTTCATATGTATTCCCTCCGGAATCAGAATTTATGACTTTAGTATACTACACTGAAATGCATTTTTCAATGGGGTAATTGTCATTTTTGAAAAAATATTTTTTGAAAAAATCAGAAAATCAACGGAAATCCTGCAAAAATGAAGAGGAATAGAAAAATCCTGCACACAAAAGAAGGAAATCATGCAAAATGATGAAGGAATCAATTATGGAAACTTGCAAAACGCAAAAAGAATCCCGGAGGCTCCGCGGAGTCTCCGGGCGCATACGCATATGAATTTATGCATCTTTATGCAAATACTCTTTTAAAAACAGGATGGCCTGCCGGTAGCCTTCAAAGCCGAGGCCCATGTACGTCTTCACGCACGCGAGGCGCGCGTAGGAAACCTGACGGAAGTCCTCGCGCTGCGTCACGTCGGACAGATGCACCTCGACGGCCGGGATGGCGACGGCCTTGAGCGCGTCGAGGATCGCCACGCTCGTGTGCGTATAGGCCGCGGGGTTGATGACGATGCCGTCGAAGCGGCCATAGGCGGCCTGGATCTCGTCGACGAGCGCGCCCTCGTGGTTCGACTGGAACACCTTGCAGCCGAAGCCCGCTGCGCGGCAGGTGTCCTCGCAGAAGCGCACGAGCGCGTCGTAGCTCTGTCTGCCGTAGATATCCGGTTCGCGCAGGCCGAGCAGGTTGAGATTCGGCCCGTTGAGGATGAGAAGATTCATGCCAATACCTCCAGAAGGTTCCGTACCGTTTCTTCGATCGGCCCGTCGTTGCCGGCCGTCACGTCCGCGAAACGCTCGTAGAGCGGCTTGCGGCGGCGGTAGATCTCCTCCGGGCCGAGTGCCTGCGATACCGGGCGGCCGCTCAGCGGCAGCCGGTCGAGGCGCCGGGTCAGACGGACGATCGTCCCGTTCTGATGCAGAAGATCATAGTTTTCTTCGCGCGTGACGCAGCCGCCGCCCGTGGCGATCACAAGCCCGGACTGCATCCCGAGCTGCCGCAGCGTGTCCGTTTCGCGCCGGCGGAAGCCGTCCTCGCCTTCCAGGCGGAAGATCTCCGGGACCGGCATCCCGGCGCTTTGCGCGAGCACGTCGTCCGCGTCGACAAATTTGCGGCCCAGCCGTTCGGCCAGCAGCCGCCCGACGCTCGTCTTGCCGCAGCCGGGCATCCCGATCAGGACGATGTTTCGCATCGATTTTTCCAGCGCCGCGGCGATCTGCCCGATGCGCGCGTCGTCGACCGGTTCGCCGGTGAAGTCCTCGCAGCTCTTTTTTGCCTGCGCCACGAGCATCAGAAGGCCGTTTTCCGTGCGCAGGCCGCGTTTTTCCGCTTGCAGCAGGAACGCGGTGCGCGCAGGGTTGTAGACAACGTCGAGCGCGGCCTCGAGCTTCGGCAGGCGATCAAGATCGACCGGCGACGCGCCCGTGTGCGGGTACATACCGACGGGCGTCGTGTTGACGGCAAGTTCGGCGTCGGCGTGACGCTCGAGATTTTCATAATTGTTTTCGCCGCTGCGCGAGATGACCACGACCTCGCGCGCGCCGAGCGTTCTGAGCACGTACTGCGCCGTGGCCGACGCGCCGCCCGAGCCGAACACGATGGCCTTTTTGCCCGTCACGTCCGCGCCGCTGTGCTGCACGAGCATCGCAAAGCCGTAGGCGTCGGTGTTGTCGCCGAAGAGCGTGCCGTCCGCGCGGCGGACGATGGTATTGACCGCGCCGATGGCCCGCGCCGTTTCGGACAGCGCCGCGCAGTAGGGGATGACGGCCTTTTTATACGGGATCGTCACGTTCAGGCCGTCAAACTGCCCGGATGTGAGGAACGCGCCGAGATCTTCCGGTTCGACAGCGAACAGCTCGTAGCTGTAACCGGCCAGCTGTTTGTGAATAGCGGGGGAGTAGCTGTGGCCGAGCGTCCGGCCCAGCAGTCCGCAGCGAAGCGTATTACTGTCCATAGGCAAGCTCCTTTTTCCGGTCGATGAGCGCGTCGAGCACGGCGATGGCGGCCGCGGCCTCCACGCACGGCACAGCCCGCGGCACGATGCACGGGTCGTGACGGCCGTGAATGACAAGCGTCTCGGGCGTCATCGCAGACAGACGCACGGACTGCTGCGGCTTTGCGATGGACGGCGTGGGCTTGAACGCCGCGCGGAACACGACCGGCCCGCCCGTCGAAATGCCGCCCAGAATGCCGCCGCAGTTGTTTGTCACGGTCGAGATTTTTCCGTTTTCGACGCAGAATGCGTCGTTATTTTCGCTGCCGCGCAGCCTTGCCGCGGCGAAGCCAGCGCCGAATTCCACGCCCTTGACCGCCGGGACGGCGAAAAGCACCCCGGAAATGCGGCTCTCCAGCCCGCCGAACATCGCGTCGCCCACGCCCGCCGGGAGTCTCTCCACGACGCATTCGATCACGCCGCCGACGGAATCGCCGTCCTGCTTCGCGGCGGCGATCACATCCCGCATCGCGCGCGCCGCACTGTCCGAGACGGCGGGAAAGGGCTTTTCTGCGACGGAGGCTTCAAACGGCGCGCTGTCTGTGACGGTTCCGACGGACAATACGCGCGCGCGGATCGTGACACCCTCCCGCGCGAGGATTTGCAGGCAGATGCCGCCCGCAATGCACAGCGGCGCCGTCAGACGCCCGGAGAAGTGTCCGCCGCCCGCCGCGTCCTGCCGGCCGCCGTATTTGACCTGCGCGGTATAGTCCGCGTGGCCGGGGCGCGGCAGATCGCGCAGATTGTCATAGTCGCCGGAGCGCGTGTTCGTGTTGCGGATGACGGCCGTCAGCGGCGCGCCGCAGGTGCGCCCGTCCGTCAGGCCGCAGAGAAATTCGGGCGCGTCGGCCTCTTTGCGCGGTGTCGACCAGTCGTTCTGCCCGGGCGCGCGGCGGTTTAAAAACCGCTGCAATGCGGCAGGATCGACCGCGATGCCCGCCGGCAGGCCGTCGATCGTGACGCCGATGGCGTCGGTGTGTGACTGCCCGAAGACGGAGACGGTGAAATTGCCGTGAAAAACGCTGCTCATACCGGTTCCTCCCTGAAAAGCGCGAGATCATCCCAGAACGCGGGATAGGATTTTGCGGTGCATTCCGCGCCGCGGACCGTGACGGCGGCCGTGCAGCCGCACGCGGCCACCGCCGCGCACATGGCAATGCGGTGGTCGCCGCACGCATCGACCGTGCCGCCGGCAAGCGCCGGCTGTCCGGTGACGGTCAGACCGTCCGGAAGCTCCTCGACGTGTCCGCCGAGGGCCGTAAGGAGCGCCGCCGTCGTTTTCAGACGGTCGGATTCCTTCAGCCGCAGCCGCGCGGCGTTTGTGATGCGCGTTTCGCCGCTGCAAAAGGCCGCCAGCACCGCGGCGGCGGGGATGAGATCGGGGATCGGCCCTGCGTCGATCGTGATGCCGCGCAGCTGATTGCGGCGGACGGTCACACCATCCTGTGAGACAGTCACATCCGCGCCGAAGCGCGTCAGAAGTTCAAGAATGGCGCGGTCGCCCTGCGCGGAGTCCGGATCCAATCCCATGACCGTGACGCCGCGCGCGGATAACGCGCCCATGCACAGGAAAAACGCCGCGTTCGACCAGTCACCCTCGACCGTCAGAACGGCCGGCGCGCGATAGCGCTGCGCGCCGGGGATGCGCCAGATCTGCGCCTCTTTTTCAAACGTAATGCCCGACGCGCGCACGGCCTGCTCCGTCATGGCGACGTACTGCGCCGATTGCAGCGTGTCCGTGACGGTGAGCGTGCTCGCGCCCGCAAGCAGCGGCAGCGCGAACAGCAGTCCCGACACGAACTGCGACGACACGGAGCCCGGCAGCGCATAATCGCCCGGCGTCAGCGCACCGGATACGCGCAGCGTATCGCCGCTGCGCACGAACGTCATGCCGTGCGCCGTCAGCAGCGCGTCAAACGGCGCCAGCGGCCGCTCAGGCAGACGTCCGTGCATCCGGATCGTGGCCGTCACGCCGCGTGCGCCGAGGATGGGCAGCAGAAACCGCAGCGTCGAGCCGCTTTCGCCGACGTCGATGCATACCTCGCGCGGCGAACCGGCGGCCGGTGTGACGAGAAGCCCGCCGTCCGTTTCCGAAACCTGCGCGCCGAGCGCGGGCAGACAGCGCATTGTGGCCTCGATATCGTCGGACAGGCCGCGCAGCGGCAGTCGGCACGTTGTGTGCGACAGCGCTGCGCACAGAAGCATCCGGTGCGCCTGCGATTTGGACGCGGGGATGCGGACCGCGCCTGTGCGCGGGCCGGGTGTGAGCGTGCGGTTCATTGCGCGCCTCCCGCCGTCAGCCAGCGCGAAAGCTCCTGCGTGGGCGTTTTGACGATCTCGCACGCGCCGATGCGCGTGGGAACGATCAGGTTGACCGACGTGCCCTCGCTTTTTTTATCATGCGCCACGGCCGGCAGCAGCGCCGCCGCGGCATACGGGCAGTCGACCGGCAGACCGTAGCTTTGCAGCAGGGAAACGACGGCGTCGCGCGTGGCTGCATCGCAATAGCCGAACTGCGCCGCTGCGCGCACGATCATTGCCATGCCCGCAGCGACGGCAGAGCCGTGGCTGACGGAAAACGCGCTGCACGCTTCGATCCCGTGGCCGAACGTGTGCCCGAGGTTCAGCAGCTGCCGCCGGCCGCGGTCGAATTCGTCCGCGCCGACGATGTCGCGCTTCATACCGACGCAGACCTCGATGATGTGATCGAGCTGCGCGCGCGGCGGCACGGTTTTCAGTTCTTCAAAGAACGGCGCGCTGCCGAGCACGGCGTATTTGATGACCTCCGCGCAGCCGTCGCGGAAGACCGGTTCCGGTAAGGACGCGAGGCAGTCCGGGTCGCACAGCACGAGCTGCGGCTGATAAAACGTCCCGGCGAGGTTTTTGCCCGCGGGCAGATCGATGGCCGTCTTGCCGCCGACCGACGAGTCGACCATGGCCAGAAGCGTCGTGGGGATCTGGATGAAGCCCACGCCGCGCAGATACGTCGAGGCCGCGAAGCCCGTCAGATCGCCCACCACGCCGCCGCCGAGCGCCACGAGCGCGTCGCGCCGCGTGAGCCGGTTTTCGGCCAGCGCGTTCAATAATTTAAAATAGGTATCGGCGCACTTGGAAGCCTCGCCGTGCGGGAATACGAACGAGCAGACCGCGAAGCCCGCGTCCTGCAAGGCGCGCTGTACGATCGCGCCGTACAGCGGCCAGACCGCGTCGTCCGAGACGAGCATCACGGTTCCTGCGTCCGACACGACGCGGATGCGCGCGCCCGCTTCGTGCAGAAGCCCGGCGCCGATCAGCACGTCATATTGCCGCGAGGCGGAAATATGGACGGTTTTCATCGGCCGTCGACCTCCTCCTTGCGCTTTTTGCCGTCTTCGAGCAGCTGCGTCAGCGCCGCTTCGTCCCCGGCGGCGATGGCCGCGCGGTATTTTTGCAGATTTTCCATCAGGCAGTCCAGCTCGCGCAGCAGGCAGTCGCCGTTTTCCAGAAACAGCTCGGCCCACATCGGCGCGTTGAGCCACGCCACGCGCGTCAGATCCTTATAGCTGCCGGCCGAGAAGCCCTTGTGCGCGCCGGCAGTGGGACTTTTGATGTAGGCGTTGGAGACGAGATGCGCCATCTGCGAGGTAAAGGCGATCATTTCGTCGTGCTTTTCGGCCGTCGTGACCGAGAAGCTGCCGAAGCCCGCGGGCGCGAGCAGCTCCTTGACGCGCGCCAGAAGGGCGATATCGTTGTGATCGGGCGGCACGATGACCATCGGCGCGTTGTGGAAGAGATTTGCGCGCGCGTGGCCGAAACCGGAGTACTGCGTACCGGCCATCGGATGGCCGCCGAGGTACGTGAAGCCGTATTCCTTCGCCAGCGGGAAGCACGCCTCGCACACGACGCGCTTCGTGCCGCAGCAGTCGATGACGACGGGGGCTTTGCCGATATACGGCGCGGCCGCGCGGAGATAGTCCGCCGCGGCGAGCGGGCGCACGCACAAAAGCACCACGTCGCACTGCGAAATGGTTTCCATCGTGAGCGGCGCGTTGACCGCGTCGGCGAGAATGGCAAAATTCAGGACGCTTTCATCTGCGTCGTGGCCCAGCACGCGCCAGCCGGCGTCGTGATACGCCTTGGCGAACGAGCCGCCGATGAGGCCGAGGCCGACAATGCCGACCGTCATTTCGCCACCACCCCGCGGACTGCGCGGACCTTCTCGGCCACGTCTGCGAACTGCTCGCAGGTGAGCGACTGCGCGCCGTCGCACAGCGCGTGGATCGGATCGTTGTGGACCTCAATGATGACGCCGTCCGCGCCGCAGGCGACGGCCGCAAGCGTCATGGGAGGAACCAGGCGGTTGATGCCCGTGGAGTGGCTCGGGTCGACGATGACGGGCAGATGCGTCAGCTCGTGCAGCATGGGAACGGCCGCAAGGTCGAGCGTGTTGCGCGTGTAGTCGTCAAACGTGCGGATGCCGCGTTCGCAGAGGATGACCTGATCGTTGCCGCTGGCCATGATATATTCCGCGCTCATGAGAAGCTCCTTGAGCGTATTGGCAAGACCGCGCTTTAAAAGGATGGGTTTTTTCACGCTGCCGAGCTCCTTGAGCAGGTCGTAATTCTGCATATTGCGCGCGCCGACCTGAATGACGTCGACGTTTTCAAACAGCGGCAGATGCTTGATGTTCATGAGCTCCGTCACGATGGGCAGCCCCGTCTCCTGCTTGGCGATCTCAAGCAAGCGCAGGCCCTGCTCGTGCAGGCCCTGGAAGTCGTAGGGGGAGGTGCGCGGCTTGAACGCGCCGCCGCGCAGCAGCTGCGCGCCCGAGGCCTTGACGGACTTCGCCACGGCGACGATCTGCTCTTCGGACTCGACGGAGCACGGGCCTGCGATCATCGCAAAATGCCCGCCGCCGAACTTCGCCTCGCCGACCGACACGACAGAGTCGTCGGGGTGGAATTTGCGGTTGCAGCACTTGAAGGGGTCGGTCACGCGCTTGACGGAATCGACGATGTCGAGACTTTCCAGCAGCGACATATCGATGCGGCTCGTGTCGCCGACCAGACCGAGGACGGTCTGGTATTCGCCGAGCGACGGATGGACGTCCAGCCCCTGATTTTTCAGCCACGTGATGAGCTGCTCGCGCTTTTCCGCGGTGACATTGTGTTTCAATACGACGATCATGATAAAGTACCTCCAACAATACATAAAGAGACAGAATAACGGGAAAGGAGATCCGTCGAAGACCGCAGCTGTATCGCTGCGCTGCCGGCGAAAACAAACAAAAAATGCGGCACAGTCAATTCTGTGCCGCATCAAAAGTTCCGAAATCTGCGCATCACAAATTGACCTTACTATCCGGTGACAGTAAAGTAATAATAGGACGCGAAAATAGTCGTGAACATAGAAATGATCTCCTTCAAACGGTTAATGCCATCATACCACCCGGAGGGGAACTTGTCAACTGCCCGGCGCAAATTTTCCGAAAACGGAAAAACGGGTGAAAAAGACGCGGGAAAGGCCGATTTTTCGCAAAAAATCATTTGACAAGCGCCATTTCCTCTGCTATAATTGACAAGCCGCATTGAAGAGGCTCAAGCTGCGTCCGCACGCCTCAAGAGCGAGTCTACAAAGAAAAGGTAGGTGCAAACGAATATGCAGGCTATTATCGTTACCGGCGGTAAGCAGTACAACGTCAAGGAGGGCGATGTGATCTACATCGAGAAGCTCGCGGCGGAGGCTGAAGCTACCGTTACCTTCGATCAGGTTCTGGCAGTTGTCGACGGTGCTGACTCCAAGTTCGGTACCCCCACAGTTGCAGGTGCTAAGGTTGAGGCTAAGGTTCTGAAGAATGGCAAGGGCAAGAAGATCCGCGTCTTCAAGTACCGTCCGAAGAAGGATTCCAAGTCCCTCCAGGGCCACAGACAGCCGTACACCAAGGTGCAGATCGAAAAGATCGCGCTGTAAGTTATGACGCGCGTCGAATTTTTCGATCACGAGGGCAGAATCACCGGATTCTGCTGTTCGGGCCACAGCGGCTATGCAGAGGCAGGCGGCGACATTGTGTGCGCAGCTGTTTCCACAGCCGTCAAGCTTGCGGAATGCACGATCAACGATGTACTCGGCGAGCACGCAAAAACCAGGGTGAATGAAGACGAGGCCCGAATCACCTTAACCCTTCCCGCAGCGTGTGAAAGCGAAGAGGCCGTACAGGCGGTTCTCTCCGGCATGATGCTCACATTATGTTCTCTGCGGGATGACTATCCTGATTATATCGAAGTTTTGGAGGTGCAAAACGATGCTTAATATGAGTTTCCAGTTCTTCGCACATAAGAAAGGCGGCGGCTCCACCAAGAACGGCCGTGATTCTGAATCGAAGAGACTCGGCGCGAAGCGCGCTGACGGTCAGTTCGTTCTGGCTGGCAACATCCTCGTTCGTCAGAGAGGCACGCACATTCATCCGGGCAACAACGTCGGTATCGGCAAGGACGATACGCTGTTCGCTCTGATCGACGGCAAGGTCAAGTTCGAGCGTATGGGCAAAGACCGCAAGATGTGCTCTGTCTACGCAGAACAGTAATTTGTTGTAAAAACCCCGAACGAGTCCCGTTCGGGGTTTTTTCTTGAAAGGTGTGACAGCATGACATACTATCACGCTTCGCCGGCCGGCGGGCTGCAAATCCTCGAACCGCGGAAATCCCCGTATTTCGACAAGCCCACGCAGGTCTGCCTGACGTCGCTGCGCGCGATGGCGCTGTTCTACCTCATCCGGAACTATGAATACGCATACGGCTATACCCGGCAGGGCAAGCTGTATTTCGACGATCCGTTCCCCGATGCGCTGAAAAAGCTCTACGCGGGCAAATCCGGATGGCTCTATACCTGCGAAGACGGCGAGTACGAAAAGACGGAAATCCCGAACGAGTTCGTGTCCGCGCATCCCGTCCGCATCACCGGCGCGGAATATATCCCGGACGCCTATGAAGCGTTTTTACGCGAGCAGGCAGCGGGCAATATCCTGCTGCTGGGTTACGCGCATTTTGCGTCCGACCCGGAGAAATTTGCAAAGAAGCGCGCGTGGCTGAAAAAGGCTATCTCCGAAGAGATCCGGAAAAAAGCGCTCTGGAAGACCTCGGATTCCGACTGCGCGCACTATTATCAGGAGAATTACCCGGAGATCTGGGCACATACGCTGGAGGAAGCGAGCTTTCATGGAAAATCGGAGAATTGAAACGCGGCGGCTGGTGCTTAAGCCCATCACGCTGGACGACGCACCGGCGGTCTTTGTCTGGGCCAGCGACCCGGCGGTAAACCGGTATATGCCCTATCCGCTGCACAAAAGCATCGAGGATACACGCGCGTGGATCGCGTCGCTTACGCCGGAAATACTGGAATTCGGGTTTTACCGCAAGGACAACGGCCAGCTGATCGGCACAGGCGGCGTGGGCAAAAACGAAGACGGCGTGCATATGCTGGGCTACAACCTCCGGCGCGACGCCTGGGGACAGGGGTATGCGACAGAGGCGGCGCAGGCGATGCTTGCGTGGGCGTATCACAGCCTCGGCGTGCGGGATTTCGCGCTGATGCACGCGGTTTTGAATACGGCATCCGGAAACGTTGCGCGCAAGTGCGGCTTTCAGCTGACGCATTACGGCCAGTACAGCCGCTTTGACGGCAGCGAAACATTTGACGCGGCGTTTTACGAGCTTCATCTGAAAGGAGACGAAGCATATGTTTATTGATAAAGTCAGAATCTCGGTCAAGGCCGGCGCGGGCGGCAACGGCGCGGTGGCCTTCCACCGGGAAAAATACGTGGCCGCAGGCGGCCCGGACGGCGGCGACGGCGGCAACGGCGGCTCAATCGTCCTGCGCGTCGACGATAATCTGTCCACGCTGATGGATTTCCGCTACAAGCGCAAATATACCGCGCCGAACGGCGAAAACGGACAGGGACGGCGCTGCCGCGGCAAAAACGGCGAGAATCTCATCATCAAGGTGCCCAGAGGCACTGTCGTGCGCGATCAGGCCACGAACGAGATCATCAAGGATATGTCCGATTCCGATGATTTCGTCCTCTGCAAGGGCGGCCGGGGCGGCTGGGGCAACCAGCATTTCGCAACGCCGACGCGGCAGGTGCCGCGCTTCGCCAAGGCGGGCCTTCCGGGCGAGGAGCACGACGTGATCCTGGAGCTCAAGCTGCTGGCCGACGTGGGCCTTGTCGGCTTCCCGAACGTCGGCAAGTCGACGCTCCTGTCCGTCACGTCCAACGCGCACCCGAAGATCGCAAACTATCACTTCACCACGCTCTATCCGAACCTCGGCGTCATCTACGTCGCCGACGGCGTTTCGTTCGTCATGGCCGATATCCCCGGCATCATCGAGGGCGCGGCCGACGGCGTCGGCCTCGGGCACGATTTCCTGCGCCATATCGACCGCTGCCGTCTGCTCGTCCACATCGTCGACGTCTCGGGCAGCGAAGACCGCGACCCGGTCGACGATTTTGAGAAGATCAACGAGGAGCTGCGGCAGTATTCGCCCGAGCTTGCCGGGCGGCCGATGCTCGTCGCGGCCAACAAGGTCGATCTTCTGCCCCCGGACAGCGACAATCTCGACAGGCTCCGCGCCCATGTCGAGGCGAAGGGCTATGAATTCTACACCATCTGCGCCGCCACGACGCAGGGCACGCGTGAGCTCATGAAGACCATCGCCGGTAAGCTCGCGGCGCTGCCGCCCGTGACGATCTACGAACCGGAGTACGTCAAGCCCCTGGCCGAGGCCGGCGATGCGAACGAGTTGCAGATCGAGCGGTATGACGATCTGTGGGTCGTGTCGGGCAAGTGGCTGCAAAAGCTGCTGAACGATATCAATTTCGACGATTATGAGTCGCGGATGTACTTCGACCGGCAGCTGCGCAAGAGCGGCCTGTTCGACCGGCTTGAAGAGCAGGGCATCGAAGACGGCGACACCGTCAGCATTTACGATTTCGAGTTCGATTACACGAAATAAAACCGAACCCCCGTGTCTCCGACGGCCATATCTTTTCCCGTGCGTGGGAAAAGATATGGAAGAAAAGGACGCTTTTCTGCTCAAAAACCGCCATCACGTATCTTCTCAAAAAAGGGACAGCCTTATCGGGCCGCCCCTTTTGCCTATCTGATTTTAACTGCCGAAAGAGCACGCCCTTGTTTGTGATGGCGGTGTCGGTGCGGAGGAAATTTGCAGCGTGCGCCTGCGGGCGCAAACCCCTACGCAAATTTGGAAGACCAATGCAAAACCAAACCGCGAACCAGCGAAGCGTTTGCGCGCAAGAAAACGAAAACCCGCGGTTTTTCACCGCGGGTTTTCGTTTTGAAGAAAGAAAAGAAAAAGAGAAGAAAGAGAGGATTGGATGAATCCTTGCTTTATACTATAAGGGAAGTTCGTGACGGAACTGTGAACACGAAGCAAAGGAATTGTGAACTTTCCCGCGGGCGGCGGAACGCGGAATACGCTTGACGCGCGGCGCGCGAGACGGTATGATAAGAATATCAACAAAAAGGAGCTGTTTGCCATGAAACTGGTCATTCTCGACGGCTATTGTGAAAACCCCGGCGATCTGAGCTGGGACGCGCTCGCGGCGTTCGGCGATCTGACGGTCTATGACCGCACACCGCAGGACGATACGCAGGAGATCATCCGCCGCATCGGCGACGCCGAGGCGATCTTTACGAATAAAACGCCCGTCACGGCCGAGGTCTTCGACGCCTGCCCGAACCTGCGCTTCATCGGCGTGCTGGCCACGGGCTATAACATCGTCGACTGCGACGCGGCCAGCGCGCACGGCGTGCCGGTCTGCAACGTCCCCGGCTACGGCACCGACGCCGTCGCGCAGATGACGTTCGCGCTGCTGCTCGAGGCGTGCCACGCCGTGGGCCATCATTCCGACGCCGTCCACGCCGGGCGCTGGTGCAGCAGTCAGGATTATTGCTTCTGGGACACGAAGCTCATCGAGCTTGCGGGCAAGACGATGGGCATCGTCGGCTTCGGCCGCATCGGTCAGGCCGTGGGCCGCATTGCAAGGGCGTTCGGGATGCGCGTGCTGGCCTACAGCCGCACGGAAACGGACGCGGGCCGCGCGATCGCGAAGTACGTACCGCTTGAGACGCTCCTGCACGAGTCCGACGTCGTCTCGCTCCACTGCCCGATGACGCCGCAGACCGCGGGCCTCATCAACAAGCAGACCATCGCGCAGATGAAAGACGGCGCCATCCTCATCAACACCGCGCGCGGCGCGCTCGTCGACGAGCAGGCGCTGGCCGACGCGCTCGCGTCGGGCAAGCTCTACCGAGCGGCGGTCGACGTTGTGAGCTATGAGCCGATGAAGCAGGATAATCCGCTCCTGCACGCGGAAAACTGCATCATCACGCCGCATATCGCCTGGGCCCCGAAGGAGAGCCGCCAGCGCATCATGGACGAGACGGTTCGCAATCTCCGCGCGTTCCTGGACGGCAGCCCGGTCAACGTCGTCAACCAGCCGAAACGGTAAAAATCTACGGAAGTGCCGTGTGCCGATCAGACAGGCAAGAAAGGCATTCATGATGAGAATTGAATTCGAAAACATCGTCCTTCGGGATATGACAGCGTCCGACATTGAGGACTATGTACGTTGGTTCACCGTGGAGCGTGAATGGGAAAACTGGGATGCGCCATGGGAAAAGGAAGATACCGACGAAGATAGCGAACGCAGAAGCTGGACAGAATACTATGAATCCAGAAAAGATCGTCCGGATGATGTCCGCCGTTACAAATTTGAAATCGAATGGAACGGCAGACACATTGGTTGGGTAAGCTCCTATCCCATTGACGAGAACTACGAATGGGTTGGCGAGATCAAGGACGGTCAGACCGTCTATCGTGCCATCGGCATTGACATTTGCGAACCCGATGTTTGGGGCAAAGGTGTCGGCACAAACGCTCTCCGTGCCTTTATGAACTATTACTTTGAGAACGGTGTGGACGAGCTTTACACGCAAACTTGGTCAGGCAATGTCCGTATGCTCCGCTGTGCCGAAAAGCTCGGTTTTGTTGAATGCAATCGCAACGTGGGCACACGGAAGGTCGACGGGCAGCATTATGATGGACTGACCTTCAGATTGAAGAAATCATATGCGGAGGCCGCGAACCTGAGGAATGAGCTGGAGAAAGAACCATGAACAAGGATATGTGCGTTGCCTGCGGCGACGGGCTTTTGAACATTCGTGCCGGTGCGATCATCATGAAGGATGGGAAACTGTTGATGGTCAGCAATGACAGAGACTATCTCTACTCCGTTGGCGGCCGGGTAAAATTCGGTGAAACAGCGGAAGAGGCTGTTGTCCGCGAAGTATTGGAAGAAACAGGCGTTCGGATGGAAATCGACCGCCTTGGCTTTGTGCATGAAAACTATTTCCATGGCGATGCGCCGTCCAATCGGAACAAGCTGATTTATGAGATCTCGTTTTTCTTCTATATGAAGGTGCCGGGCGATTTTGCACCGGTCAGCGAGAGCTTCACAGAAGGCAGCAGCAGGGAACATCTTCGCTGGGTTTCACTCGACGAGGACATTCAGATCTATCCGGAATTTTTCAAAACCGAATTGAAGCATCCAACGGATACGGTAAAGTACTTCACGACGGACGGAAGATAAAAGAATAACGCTTGCCCCTTCGGTTTTGCACGGAACGCCGCAAGACCGGGGGGTATTTTGCAGCCGGGACCCTTACGCGCAGTCTGAAAAAGACATAAACAATTGTGTGCCTTGTGCGTTCCAACGAGCCGGCCGTGCTGTTATAATAGTTACAGCCAATGGGAGGTGCGCGATGGAAAAAGGATTTGCAGATACGCTGCGGAAATTCCGCAAGGAAGCAGACATGACGCAGGAGCAGCTGCCCGATCTGTTTGGGACTTTTGTGGACGCGCTTCCCTTTCAATAATGGCAGTCGACGGATATGCGGCAAAACCGGAATCACCTGAACACCGTGCGCCGGCCTCCGCAATAGTTCTGCAAAAAAATCCCGGATACCACTTGACAAATCCCGACTTTGTGCTATAATAACGGAGCGCTCTTCGGAAAGGCCCATCTGCTGCTGTAGCTCAGTCGGTAGAGCGCGTCATTGGTAATGACGAGGTCGGCAGTTCGAATCTGCCCAGCAGCTCCAGAAAAAATCCTTGAAATCTCAATGATTTCGAGGATTTTTTCTATTTTTTGTAAGGCGCTTTTTTCTGACGTTTTCCAACAAATCTTCCAACAAAATTGCCCGCGCAGTAGCTACATGGCGGCAAGCAGCTTGACCAGTTCCGGCTTTTCAGCAAGAATTTGAAGAACTTTTTGCATCTCGCTGGTCGGTGCAAATGCCCCCGGTGTCGGCGTCTGAAAGAAATTTTCATCCACTTTTTGTGCCAGAAGCAGTCGCTCTTCATTGTTCGTATGCGCATACACCTCCGTCACCATGCGGGCCTGCGCGTGACCGGTGTCGCCCTGGACTGCCTTGATGTTGCCGCGGCTGATCTGAAGCTTGATGGAGGTGCTGCTGTGCCTCAAGCTGTGAAACACAACGCTCCGCAGCTCGTTTTCCCGAATAAACGCCGCCAGCATCTGATCGATCTGCCGCGGCTCATACGGGCGGCCGCCCGGCTGTGCAAGGACTAAATTAAAATCCTTGTAATCGGAGCCAACCAGCATTTTCTCTTCGTCCTGCCGTTTCTTCGTCTCAATCAGTGCCAGTGCGACAGTTTTGGGAAGAAAGACCGTGCGGACACTGCTGTCTGTTTTCGGCGTTTTTAATGTGAGCATTGTCTTGCAGTTTGTTTTCTTCCATTCCGGAAACGTAAAAAAGACTTTGCTCCGACCTCGCTTTTCCAGTGCTTCCACGCTGCTCTTTTCACAGCGTTTGAGTTCCTTGTTAATAAACAGCGAAGCGTTTCCAGAAGCAAGGGCTTCCTCTGACAAGTTCACACAGTCCCATGTCAGACCGAGAATTTCCCCCATCCGCATGGAGCAACCGAGCGCCAGAAGCATCGCCAATTTCAAAACAGGATTCTCACAAATCGCCAGCGCATATTTGACCTCACTGGCAGACCATGAATCACGCTCCTTTTTCACACGCTGCGGGAGCGTTACGTTTTCCGCCGGATTGATGTCAATGTATTTCCAACCAATGGCCTTTTTGAAAGCGCCGCTCATCAGTGCGTGAATTTTGACGATAACAGTCGGCGAGATTTTCTTATCCTTCTTCCGATGTCCCTTGAGTACGACAGCCGGCTGGTCAAGCAGCTTGTCGTAAAAAACATCCAGGCCGTGTGTCGTCACGTCTTTGACCAAAACGTCTCCGATCGCTGGTTTAATATAATGCGCGATGAAATGCTGGCTGCTGGATAGGTACGAATCTCCCCAGTGCTTCAGCCCATAGAGCTGCACATATTCATCCAGCAATTCTCCTACCGTCACATAGTGATCCTTTTTCGGTGCAAGAATCGTCTGCTGCGGCGGCTCGAATACGCCGAGGCTTCTTTCATATTCAATTTGTGCAATGCGCAGCTTCGCCGCTTCGTAGGAATCAAACCGTTCCGAGAACAGCTTTTCATATTTCGGGCAGCGATAGCTGATTTCATATTTTTGACCTTTTTTCCTTGGTACCATACTCCCACTCCTTTGAATGAATTGGAGCAGCTGCCTCCTTCCCGTGTCTATAAACCTGAGAGTACGATATCCGTTCGTACTGCCAGTATAACATGGGTAGGAGATGAACGCAATGCTGCGGACAGACCGAGTTTTACGGTCAAAGGTATTTATTTCTGCCCCAGATAGTCCAGCAGGACTTGCCGCGGAATCCTGATCTGCCTTCCGACCTTGATGCTCCTGATTTCACCGGAGCGGACTAACCGGTAAGCCGTATTTCGGCCAACATTGAGGATGGGCATTAAATCTTCTACGCAGAGGGTTATGGGAAGCGTTCCTGTTGATGTACGATAGTCTTCTTCTCTGTTTTTGCTCATAGTGAGTTCCTCCGGTTCTTCAAAATGATAAATGACCTGCCTATTCAACCGCAAAGATTTGATTTGCGTAGGAATACATGGTTACAAGCTCGTCAATTGCCTGACTGCGAATTGCGTAGGCCGTTCGCGGCGAGATGCCAAGGCTCTTTGATATTTCGTTCCAACTGCGTTGGTCGAAGTAATATGCAGTTATGATCTCGCGTTCACGCGCGCTTAGTAAGTTTACATAATGCAATAATCGATCCTGCTCTCGAAGCAGGCTCATATACGTCTCTAAAGCCTCACTGATCATTTCCTGATTCAGCCGTTCTGTGACGTTCCTGTAACTCAGTGCTATTCCGGGTACGTCGCGGGGCATTTCCGCAGCGACTTGTGTTCCTTTCTTTGCGTATGTCATGACCTCTATCATTTCCTGCGGAGTAACTGCCTTGGTGAAACGAAGCTCGTAACGCATAAGCTCGATCTTCCGAATCATCTGCGGATAATTTTCCAAAAGCGACAGAACGTATTGCTTCATATCTTTCACCATCAACAGCACTCCTCCATATTCAATCAGTATTTGGAATGCAAGAAAGCAAAAACAGATGCATGGCACATTGGTTGTGCGGTGCATCTGTTTTTTCATCCTAAGAATAGCATAGGATGGTGCGCAGAAACAAGTACAGGTGTTCGGAAATGATTCGGCAAAACTGTGCAAAAAAACTGCAATTTCCCTGCAATAGAATCTGAAACCGATCGGCATATACTGTCGCTGCCACCTTTCAAGCATTTTTCCATAATATTTAGACGGGCAGTAAAAAAGTGACAGTGAAATTTCAAAAGACAGGGCCTCGCCTATGAAGGCGAGACCCCAAAAAAGTTAAGACGATCAACTGACGCTATTTGTGGTGTATGTGCCGGTGTCGGAACCAGAGCCTTTTGCCGCATAGAAAACCACAACCGCTCTGTATTGAGCAGATGAGTACAGCGGCTCATATATAAGTGTTTGTGAATAACGGACTACATTCTCGCCTTGAAGGCTTGGTTCTTCAGGGTAAGTATATGTATATTCTGTCGTCCAGTAGGAACCTGTGTACCTTTGAATATAGATTCTGTTCGCACCAAGATAATCCATTTTTGCGGGTGCTGTTACGCGAAAATACAAACTGAGCTCACCGGTGCTTGTTTTAATAAGATCTGCAGAATAGACGCTGAGATAGTCGCTAGCACGGAAAACTGCTGCGTTAACAGGAACTGTAATAAACAACAGAACCGCAATAATGACCACGATTAGTTTATATGTTCTCTTTTTCATATGTATGCCTCCTTCGGGATTTAGAACATTAGCGCAAAGAACGTATTATTCTGTACAAGGTATCCGAATCAACTGGTGCATTGATATAGCATTCAAAATGCTCTGTTTTCCAAACGACAAGAAATTCTTCGCTATTCGCTATAATGCTATAGACCTGCCCATTACATTCGTATTCCAATGGGGGAACATCAACTTTTTCATAGTAGTTGAAACTGGAACTGCAGGCATACTCCACGATAATATACTCACTAGATTCGTTGCCATATGTTGCAGAAATAGAAACCCCATGGTTCACCTTTTCTACATATGCGGTTACCTTGTTGAAAGTACTCGGAATCCATTTTGGCGCAACTACCTCCGTGATGCCATACGTATCAAGAGCTTCCTGTAGAGAGTCGAAAGACGCACCGTCATCTGGTATAGAGGCGATCCAGGCTTCGTTACCATCCTGCCGTTTCTGGTCTTCCATTGTCCCGAGGCTGAACAGCTCCGTTGTCCATCTGGCTATTGCACCGAAAACATCGACGCCGGCGGCTTGCACGGTCAGCAGGGAAGCCAGAATAACAGAAAGCACAGCCACCAGCACAAGTGCTTTTCGCTTCAGGTGATGCTGATGACGCGGCTGAGCGGACGGAAGCGTTTCGATGCTCGGAGAAACAACTGGAGTACATTCGGTGTAGCATGGTTCCTTTCCGGAGTATTCTTCCTCAAATTCAACCCAGGCCTCTTCGGGGGAACGAATTGGCTCGTTGATGCCGCGCCGTTCCATTTCCGCAAGAAGTAAATCTATTTGCTTGCTATCAGGTACATCTCCAGACAACATTTCACAGCGGAGTGTGTTTTGCAGTTCTTCGTCGGACATCTTCCCATATATCGTTTCGACGAAGCTGGCTCCGCTTTTTTCAGACATTTTCTCGCCCCCTTCCGTAAAGGCTGTTTGAAGGTATCGGTCAAAAGTGACACTATAACAATTTATTTTTCTCAATTGCCAGTTTTAACGCCTGTTTTGCCCGCTGGATTCGCTTCTTACAGGCATTTAGCGAGATGCCCAGCCGATTTGCAGCTTCCTGGTAGCTTGTCCCTTCACAGTATATCCAGACAAGTAACGAGAGAGCCTCTTCGTCAATTAAACCCGCATACATATCATTGACGGGATGTACGTACTCGCTGGATTTATCAACGATCGATTCTGGGATAAGCTGCGTATAGATAAAGTGACGCTTCTGGTATGTATTCCCGATCACATTCTTCAGCGTATTAACCAGCCAACCTGCTGGATTTATGCTGCCGGTGACGCAGTTCAGCCGCTTTTGCGCAATCAAAAAGGTTTCCTGTACAAGATCCTCTGCCAAATCCTGATTAACAAAGATTCGAGCTAAGCGGACAAGATAACTGTAGTATTCAATATACAACTGGCGCAACGGATCATTTTGCTGCATCCCGTTTCCACCTCCCGCAAAAACAATCCATATTTATTTAGAGCGCTATTTCTCGTTGAGCCAGTCCCTCGTCAGAAGAATCATTTTCTCGACATACGCAATATCATTTTCAGACATACCGCTCAGGAGGTTCACAATATGCTCGACACGTTCGCTTTTCGATTTTCCGTAGATTAAAACAGTCGGAGTAGCATCCAATGCCTCTGCCAGTGTAATAAAATTCGATAGTGACGGCAATCGTACGCCGGTTTCAACTTGTGCGCAGAATGGTGCAGTAAAACCGCATTTTTCTGCTAACACCTCTTGCGTATAGCCAAGGTCTTTTCTGCACTGACGGACATTTTCCCTCATTCGCAGTTTCAATTCTTTTGTGTCCATATTCTGTCCGTCCACCTAACTGAAAGTTAATAAAACTATAGCAATATTATAATCAATAGGCACGAAAGAAATGAATCTGCGACGAGCTATATTATTCTAGCTGCAAGTTATGTTTGCGCAAAAAATATTTTATGCGTCACTTTTTATAGCGTAAATCAAACAGCCTGTGTAAGAATACACGATTTGGAAACGACAATGACCCAATATGTAGCCGATAGACCAGTCTTCAATCCAAAACGAAAAAAACACGTAAAGTGTTCCACTGTATGTAAATTAGCGTCCAAACGCTTGCAGCGTCATGGTTTTCCATGTTGGTGACGGGA
>CAKUOS010000036.1 GCA_934670025.1 uncultured Oscillospiraceae bacterium | reverse complement strand
GAGATCAAAGCCGGTAAGATCGAGTACCGTCTCGACAAGACCAACATCATCCACTGCCCGATCGGCAAGGCTTCCTTCGGCCCCGAGAAGCTCGCTGAGAACTTCAACGCACTCATGGGCGCCGTCATCAAAGCCAAGCCCGCCGCTGCCAAGGGCCAGTACGTCAGAAGCTGCACCGTGGCCAGCACGATGGGCCCCGGCATCAAGGTCGCTACCGCCAAGCTGTAAGGTTTGCCTGTTCTGCGATGAATTTGCGCGGCTTCGCGGAAATTCATCGCGCAGCCCCTTGACAAATCCCGAGTTTCTGCTATAATATATGAGCTGCCAGAGACAGCAGGAGGCTTTATGCCATAACGGATCCGTCCTTCCTGCCGAGGTTCCGCACAAATGGAAACATTTTTGTGTCCTCACGTCTTTGGCGTGAGGACATTTTATTTTCAGAGGTGACATTCATGCCCAACGCAAAGGTACTTGAAAGCAAGAAAACCGTCGTTGATGCTCTGTCTGACAAGATCCAGAACGCTACCGCTGCTGTATTTGTTGACTACAAGGGCATCACCGTCGCGCAGGATACCGAGCTTCGCAATCAGTTCCGTGCTGCGGGAGTCGAGTACTCTGTCGTCAAGAACACGCTGACCCGCTTCGCCGCCAATAAGGCCGGCTACACCGAGTTCGACGAGGTTCTCAACGGCACGACGTCCATGGCTTCCACCACCGACGATCCCATTGCTCCGGCTCGCGTGATCTGCGAATTCGCAAAGAAAAACAAGAACGTCGTCAAGATCAAGGGCGGCATGGTTGAAGGCAAGGTTCTGTCTGTGGAAGAACTCATGTCCTTCGGCGAGCTGCCTTCCAAGAACGCACTCGTTGCGCAGGTCCTCGGCACGTTCCTCGCTCCGATCTCCTCTCTGGCAGTTGTTCTGAACCAGATCCTGGAGCAGAAGGGCGGCGCTCCTGCGGAAGAAGCTCCCGCAGAAGCCTGATTCACTACAAAATTTTAAATCGATTGAAACAATTTACTGGAGGTAACTACAATGGCATCCGAAAAGATTACTGCTATGATCGAAGAAGTTAAGACTCTTACCGTTCTGGAACTGGCTGAGCTGGTCCACGCTCTGGAAGAGGAATTCGGCGTTTCCGCCGCTGCCGCTGCTGTCGCCGCTCCCGCTGCCGGCGCTGCTGCTGCTGAGGAAGAGAAGACCGAGTTCGACGTCGTTCTGAAGGCCGCTGGCGCCAACAAGATCGCTGTCATCAAGGTCGTCCGTGCTCTGACCGGCCTGGGCCTGAAGGAAGCAAAGGAACTCGTCGACGGCGCTCCGAAGACCCTCAAGGAAGGCGTCTCCAAGGACGATGCCGACAAGATCGCCAACGACCTCAAAGAGGCCGGCGCAGAAGTCGAGATCAAGTAATTTTATCCCGTTTATCCGCAACAGGCGCTGCACACACGTGCAGCGCCTGTTTTTTGTTACGGAAAAACCCAATTGACCAGCATACACAGCGCCGCGCCGATGGCCGTCGGCAAAAGCGCGGCCAGGATCGTCCGGCCCACGCTGCCCGTCTCGCGGCGGATAGCTTGCAGCGTCGTGGTGCAGGGCCAGTGGAACACGCAGAAGATCATGCAGCACACGGCCGCTTTCGCACCGACGCCTGCGGACAGAAGCTGCGCCGCAGCGCTCTCGCCCGTGCCCTCCAGCAGGGAAAGCATCACGGGAACGGCCAGCTCGTTGGCCGGGAGCGCGCAGAGAAAGCCCGTGAGCATCGCGCCGTTCATGCCAAGCAGCCGCCCTGTGCCGTCCAGCGCTTCCGCAACGCGCGGCAGCGCGTTCGTTTCGCCGAGCAGCCATAGAAGCAGTCCTGCCGGGGCCGCGACGCGCACCGCTCTTCCCAGCAGATGCAGCGTTTTGCCCGCGAGCGCTTCGGCAGCGATCTTTTTCAGATTCGGGCGGCGGTAGGGTGGCAGTTCGAGGACGAACGGCGGCCGTGCGCCGCGCCCCTGCCGTCCGTGCAGCACGCGCGTGACGAGAAATGTGCCGCATATGCCGAGCGCCACCGCCGCCGACAGCAGCAGCGCCTGCAAAAATCCGTTCGCTTCGCCGCAGACGACGGCGCCCATCGTCAGCAGCAGCGGAAACCGGCCGTTGCAGACCGTCATGCTGTTCGTGACGGCGGCGCTGAGCCGTTCTTCGCGCGTCGGAAGGATGCGGCAGCCCATGACGCCCGCCGCGTTGCAGCCGAGGCCCATGCACATCGTCAGCGCCTGCCGCCCGGACGCGCCGCAGCGTTCAAACGCATGATCGGCCAGAAACGCCGCGCGCGGCAGATAGCCCGCGTCCTCCAGCACGGAGAACAGGAAGAAAAAGATCGCCGCAGGCGGCAGCATGACGGCGGTGACGCGGGCCGTGGTCGCGCAGACGCCGTCCAGCAGCGCGCCGCGCAGCCATCCCGGCAGCGGCGGCAGCCACGTTCCAAGCGCGCGCAGCAGCGCGTCGAACAGTGTCTGCAAACCGTCGGAGCAGACGTTCGCGCCGGTGAGCGTCAGCCCGAACAGCAGCAGCACCAGCCCCGCGAATACGAGCCGCCCTGTGCACTTCCCCGTCAACACGCGGTCGAGCCGCGCAGTGCGGCCGTCTTCGCAGCCGCCCGAGACGCACCGCTCCGCGATCGTGCGCGCATAACGCGCACAGGCGGCCGCGGCGTGTGTCTCCGGTACGTGCGGATGCAGCGGCCAGAAGCCGTCCATGACGGCGCGGATCATCTCCTGTAAGCGGCGCAGATCGTCGCGGCAGCTCGCACACGTTCCCACGACCGGCACGCCGAGCAGCGTCTGCATCAGCCGCAGATCGACCGTCAGACCGCGCGTGCGCGCCTCATCCATGAGGTTGACGCAGACAATGACGCGCGCGTGGCGCTGCATCAGCTGCACAGCCAGCGTCAGACTGCGGCCGAGGCACGTCGCGTCGCACACCGCGACCACGCACGCCTCCGGATGCGTCTGCAAAAACTCCGCCGCGACGCGCTCCTCCTCCGAGCCCGGCGCAAGCGAATACGTCCCCGGCAGATCGGTCAGCGCATACGCCGCGCCGCCGTAATCATAGCGGCCCTGCGCAGTCTCGACGGTCTTGCCGGGCCAGTTGCCCGTGTGCTGGCGCAGACCCGTCAGGGCGTTGAAAATGCTGCTCTTGCCGACATTCGGATTGCCGGCCAGCGCCACGGCGCGCGCGGCGCTCATGGCGCGTCCTCCAGCACGATCTGCGCCGCGTCACACGTCCGCAGCGCAAAAACCGCCCCGGCGGCGACGTAGGCCGCCGGGCTTCCGGACGGCGCGCGGCAGCGGCACGCGACCCGCGTCCCGGGCCAGAACCCCAGCTCCTCCAGCCGCGTACACGATGCCGGCGGAAGCAGAAGCTCCCGCACGACGCCCGATTCTCCCGGCGCAAGCGCTGATAAGCGCCTGTTTTCCATCCACGCCACTCCCCTTTCGGTCGACTTAGTCCAGAATATGCGCGGATGCAGCGATTTGTGCAGCTTTGACGGAGCGCCGCTTGTAAGGGTGGACGGCTCTGTCAACCCGTTCTGCGCCCGCAGGCGCACGTTGTAAATTTCCTCTGCACCGACACCGCCGTCGGAGACACGTCAGAAAAAGGCTCGGAAAAAGCCACGCCTTACGGCGTGGCTTTTGTTATTCGTCGAGCTCCTTCAGGATCTGCCGCACCTGATCGGGCGTGTAATCATAGATCCTGTCGCAGAACTGACAGTCGATGTGGATATCCTTGCCGTCGGCGACGATGGATCGCAGCTCGTCGCGGCCAAGGCTGATGAGCGTGCGCGTGACGCGCTCACGTGAGCAATAGCAGCGGTATTCGACCGGCTGGCGTTCGAGGATCTCGACGTCGAAGCCGTGCAGAACCGTCTCGAGCACGACCTGCCCGTCCATCCCGGCGGCAAGCAGACGGCTGACCGCGCCGGCATTCCGGATGCCCTGCTCGATTTTGTCGATCACATCATCCGGTGCGCCGGGAAGCAGCTGGATGATATAGCCGCCCGCGGCCGTGACCGACTGATCCCGGCCGACGAGCACGCCGAGCGCACAGGCCGTGGGGATCTGCTCGCTCTGGGCAAAATAGGCGGTGATGTCCTCGGCGATCTCCCCGGATACGAGGTCGATCGTGCCGATATACGGCTCTTTCATGCGCAGATCGCGGATGACGGTGAGCGTGCCGTCCGTGCCGACGGCCGCGCCGACGTCGAGCTTGCCGGGCGCCTTTTCCAGCATGGAGATCTGCGGGTTTTCGACCCAGCCGCGCACGTTGCCCTCTGCATCGGACACGGCCAGCAGCCGCCCGAGCGGCCCGCTGCCCTTGAGCTGGAGCGTCAGCGAGCCGTCGTCGGTCTTCTGCATATTGCCCATCATGGAGGCGGCCGTCAGGAGCCGTCCGAGGGCCGCTGTGGCAGTGGGAAGCGTTTTATGGATCTGACGTGCGCGCTCGACGATCGCGGTCGACGTGACCGCCACGGCGTTCACATAGCCGTCCTTCGTGATGGCGCGGACGAGTTCGTCTTTCATGGTCTACTCCTTCTTCGCGGAAAAATAAATGCGCTGCTCCGTTTCCTTCGGCGCGCGCAGGACAAGATCGCCGTACTGCCGCACGGCGGAAAAGCCCGCCTCGCGCAGCCACGCATCCAGCTCCTGCGGCTCGTAGGCATATTCGACGTGCTCTTCGCACGAACGATGCCACGCCGCGCCCGCGCGCTGGAAAATATCCATGCCGTAGAAGCACAGGCGGCGCTTTTCGTCAAACTCCGTGCGCCAGACGCAGTAGGTGTCGTCCGTCTCGTCGAGGAACACCTGTCCGTCCAGCGAGCGGAGCTTGCACGGCGTGTTGATATCGAACACGAACAGGCCGCCGGGACGCAGCGCGTCGTATACGCGGCGGAACGTCTTTTGGCAGTCGGCCGGTTTTGTAAGATAATTGATGCTGTCGAGGCAGCAGATCACCGCGTCGACCGGCTGCGGAAGGCGCAGGCGCTGCATCGGCTGGCAGATGAAGAACGGGCGTTCCCCGTCCATATCCGCCGCCTTTTGCGCGGCCTCGGCCAGCATATCCTCCGACAGATCCGCGCCGATGACGCGATAGCCCGCACGTGCCAAAAGCACGGACAAAGAGCCCGTGCCGCAGGCAAGATCCAGGACCGACCGGACCTCTGTGCGCGTGCGCGCGCAGAGCTTTTGCCAGAAGGTCAGGATCCGCGTGTATGGAATGTCGTAGGTCAGCGCGTCGTAGCTTGCAGCCAGCGCCTCGTAGGCGCTCACGGCTGCTCCGCGGTCTGCGCGGCCTTCTCCTGCTCGTCCTGCTTCATGCGGTCGAAGATGATGCGGTATGCGCCCATGCCGTAGTTCAGGCTGCGGTTGACGCGGCTGATGGTCGCGCTGGACGCGCCGGTCTTTTCGAGGATCTCGTTATAGATCAGGCCGTCGTTGAGCAGCTTGGCCAGCTCAAAGCGCTGCTCCATTGCCTTGAGTTCGGAAAATGTACACAGGTCGGTAAAGAAATCATAGCATTCGTCCACCGTTTGCAGCTTCAGAATGGCATTATACAGCTCGCTGTCGGGATCGGAGCGCTTATTGCGGTTGTTCAAGATCGGTATCTCCTTTTTTAATGGTAGTCCTCAGGTTTTCTTATTGTAACACTTTAGTGCTTGAAAGTAAAGGGGTTTTCGATAATTTTACGCTTTCCACAAAAAAAGTGCACCGGACAGAACAAAGCCGCCGGGATGCGGCGGCTTTGTGAAGATCCGGGAAAGACTCAATTGCGGTTGAAGATCTTGAAGATCTCGTCGATATCGTCGATATCCTCCTGCGCCTGCGCGCGGCTGGCGCCGGCCTTTTCCTGCGCGGCGGAGTATGCGCCGATGGGCTTTGCGGGCGCCTGACGCTTTTCGGCGAAGCCGGTGGCGATGACGGTCACGCGCATCTCGTCCTGCAATTCATCGTCGAACGCAGCGCCGAAGATGATGTTGGCATCGGGGTTGGCGGCTTCCATGACGATATTGGCAGCCGTCTCGACATCGTCGAGGCCGAGATCGTGGGAACCGGCGATGTTGATGAGCACGCCGGTCGCGCCGTTGATGGACGTTTCGAGCAGCGGGCTGGAAACGGCAGCCTGTGCGGCCTGCTCGGCCTTGTCGCGGCCGGTCGCGGAGCCGACGCCCATATGGGCCTGACCCGCGTTGCGCATGATGGCGGAAACGTCGGCAAAGTCGAGGTTGATGATGACGTGCTCGCTGTAGCCGACGAGCTCAGAAATGGAGCTGACGGCCTGCTTCAGCACATCGTCGGCGATACCGAAGGCGTTGGCAAAGGTGATCTTCTGATCGGTGACGAACTTCAGCCGGTCGTTGGGGATGATGATGAGCGAGTCGACCTTGTCGGACAGGTTAGCGATGCCCGTTTCGGCCTGCTTCATACGGTTGGCGCCCTCGAAGCGGAACGGCTTCGTCACGACGGCGACGGTCAGGATGCCCGCGTCGTGCGCGACCTGCGCGATGATGGGAGCCGCGCCGGTGCCGGTGCCGCCGCCCATACCGGCGGTGATGAAGACCATGTCGGTGCCCTCGAGCACCTGGGAGATGAGCGCCTTAGACTCCTCGGCGGATTTCTGGCCGATGTCGGGCTTGGAGCCCGCGCCCATGCCGCCGGTCAGCTTTTCGCCGATCTGCACCTTGTTTTTGCACTTGGACTTTTCAAGGTCCTGCTTATCGGTATTGACTGCAACGAATTCCACGCCCTTGACATCAGACGCGATCATGCGGTTGATAACATTGTTGCCGGCGCCGCCGACGCCAATGACTTTGATCTTGACTACCTTATCTGCTGTATCTGCCATTTGTCTTCCTCCTATATATCTCACAGCCCGAAACTGCATCGTTTTACATTATGTCGACTATATTCTATCTCGAAAAATGGGGCGCGTCAATAGAATTTCCGGAAAAAGCAGCGGAAAAACCGCGTTTTTTTGCGTTTGGCATCTCAGGACGCCGGTTGGAAGGTCGCCTTTTTCTGCGCGGCCTGCGTCAGATCGATCGTCCCGGCCTGAAAATCGCTGAGCTGGCCGAGGATCGACAGCAGATACCGGATCTTATACGCCATGTCGTCGGTGCCGCCGAGCTTGATCTCATAGCGGTCGTCATAGCGGACGACGATGTCGTATTCCTTCTCCACGTCGATGGAGGCGATATGCTCGAGCAGGCCCGTGCCGTCGAGCGCCTGCATGACGTCCAGCGCGGCGGACAGCGCCGTCGGCGTCGGAGACGCGACGCTCTCGCCCGCGGCCGGCCCGGAGATGAGAAGGCCGTTGATATGCGGATATTCGTTGAACGCGGCAGGCTCGATGCGCTCGAGCGCCTTGCCCGAGGGGCCGATGAGCCAGCACGTATTCGTATCGGTCATGACGGCAAACGAGATAGTGCTCTCGCGCACCCGGATGATGATGCCGTCGGGCATACTGCGCGCGATGGACACATCCTCGACATACGGAAGCGCGGCCTTGATATTGCCGACGGCCAGCGCCTTGTTGACGGTCAGGAGATTGTCGCCCCGGCGGATCTGCGAGGCCTCTTCGATCTGCGCGGCGGAATAGACGCTGTTGCCCTGGATCTCGATGGTATTGACCTTGAAGAAGATCGCCACGCCGAACACGACCGCCGCGACGATTGCCAGCATGATCAGCAGCTTTCCGAGCACGCCGCTCTGCACACGGCGGGCCTTGCCTGCGGCGCGCGCGTCTTTATTCGATTGATTCCGCATCGTGCGCATATCGATTCTCCTTTTGGAGGCAATTTGGTTGTTATTATATCACACCGTCATGGGAATTTCCACTGTTTTGGCGTCTGCGCGGAATTTTACCGCGCCGCCGAGCGCCGCGAGATCCTCCGCGAGATTATCATATCCCCGTTCGATGTGTTTTACTCCATAAATGGGACTTTCCCCCTCCGCGCACATCGCCGCGATCACAAGCGCCGCGCCGCCGCGCAGGTCGCGCGCAAAGAGAGGTGCGGCGCGCAGCGTCCGTGTGCCGGTGAGAAAGACGGTATTGCCGCGCAGGACGAGGTCCGCGCCAAGCCTTTGCAGCTCCGGTACATAGCCGAAGCGCCGCTCGAAGATCGTCTCGGTGAACGAGGTCTCCCCTTCCGCCCGGAGCAGCGCGGCCATCAGGACCGGCATCGCATCGGTCGGAAACGCGGGATACGGCGCGGATGTGACCGGCCTGCCGGCCATCAGGCGGCCGGTGCGCGCGAGGGTCACGGTATCGCTGCCGCACGTGACCGCGCAGCCCGAAGCGCGCAGCGCGTCAAGCACGGGCGCAAGCGTCTGCGGCGCGGCTCTTCGGAGCGTGACCGTCCCGCCGCACGCGGCGCACGCGCACAGAAACGTCGCCGTCTCGATGCGGTCCGGAAGGACGGTATACGTCGCGCCGTGCAGCGCGCAGGGGCCTTCCACGGTGATGGTCTTCGTGCCCGCGCCTGCAATTTTTGCGCCGCACGCGCGCAGAAAATCCGCAAGATCCGTGATCTCCGGTTCGCGCGCGGCGTTTTCGATCGTTGTGACGCCGTCCGCCGCCACGGCGGCAAGCAGCGCGTTTTCCGTCGCGCCGACGCTCGGCCCCGGCAGACGGACGGCCGCGCCGGTCAGGCGCTCCGCCTTGCAGACGATCGTATCGCCCTGTACTGCGGTCTGCGCGCCGAGCGCCCGGAACGCGGCCAGATGGTAGTCCAGCGGCCGGTCGCCGATCGAGCAGCCGCCCGGCAGCGTCAGCGCCGCGCGGTGCTCTCCGGCAAGCAGCGCGCCGAGAAACAGGCTCGACGCGCGCATCGCGCCCGCAAGCTGCGGCGGGATGCGTCCGCCGTGCGCGCCGCGCGCGTCTATGTAGAGCGTCGACCCGTCGCGCTGGCACGCGCAGCCGAGTTTCCTGAGAATGGCGAGCGTATGCTCCACATCGGCGATGCGCGGGCAGTTGTGCAGCACGCAGGGCGTTTTGCACAGAAGCGCCGCGCTCAGGATGGGCAGAATGCTGTTTTTCGCGCCGTGGACGACCGTTTCGCCGCAAAGCGGCGGCGATTTTGATACGAGCAGCTCCGGCATGGGCAAATTCCTCCAAACTTCTGGATTTTGCCCATCCTATGCGCGCCCGCGGCGCTTCGTGTCAGCCCCCGGCGAGCTCCATCGCCGCCTGGTAGATGCGTTCGGCCGCGTCGACAACGGCCAGCTCCCGCGACGCCTTGCGCATACGGCGCACGGCGTCTTCGTCGGAAAGGAGCGTCTTTGCCGCCGCGTAGAGGCTCTCGCCGTCGCAGTCGGCTTCACGGATGACCATCGCCGCGCCCGCGGCCTCCAGCACGCGCGCGTTCTTTTCCTGATGGTTGCCGGTCACGTTGGGACTCGGCACCATGATGCACGGCGTACCGCCGGCGCAGACCTCCGCGATCGTCGCCGCGCCCGCGCGGCAGATGATGAGATCGGCCGCGGCCAGCATCTGCGGCATATCGTAGATATACTCGCGCATATCGATGCGCGGATGCGCAGCAAGGTCGATGCCCTGCTGCTTCACATACTCCGGCATCCAGCGCCAGCCGAACGAGCCGGTGGCGTGGACGTGCCGGTACGGCGTACCGTCGCGGCATTCGCACTGCATGAACTGCGCGATCTTTTTGTTCATTTCCCTTGCGCCGAGACTGCCCCAGCAGGTGACGATCAGCTTCTCCCCATCGGAAAGGCCGAGCGCCCGCCGCGCGTCGGCGCGTTTGGTAAAGAGGAATTCCTCGCGTACGGGCGTGCCGGTCAGCAGCACGCGCGCAGGGTCGGGATAATACGCGCGCCCGGACTCGAACGACACCATGACGCGCTCAGCCGTCCGCGCGACCATGCGCGTGGTCAGGCCCGGGACGGCGTTTGACTCGTGTACGCACGTGGGGATGCCGAGCTTCGCGCCGACGCGCAGCGCCGGGAAGCTGGCATAGCCGCCGGTGCCGACGATGACGTCGGGCCGGAAGTCCTTCAGGATGCGCTTCGTCTTTGCGAACGTCTGCGACATATCGCAGAGCGTTTTGAGATTATGTACGACGGCCGCGGGCGTCGGCTTGCGCAGGAAGTTGGAGATCTTCACCGTTTCGAGCCGAAAGCCCTCGCGCGGGACGATCTTATTTTCCATGCCGTCGTCGGCGCCGATGAAGAGGATCTTCGCATCGGGCCTGCGCGTCTGCACGAGCCGCGCGACCGCGATGGCCGGATAGATATGCCCGCCGGTTCCGCCGCAGGTGAAAACAATGTTCATGGGAAGCCTCCTCTCCGCGGACGCAGATTTTACAGAAGTTTATTGTCGTTCTGCCGGGACACGGCCAGGACGACGCCGATCTCAAACAGCTGCATGAGAAGCGCCGTGCCGCCATACGAGAAAAACGGCAGCGAGATGCCCGTGGCAGGCAGGAAATTCGTCACGACGCCGATGTTGAGGAACGTTTGCAGCGCGATATGCGTCGTGATGCCCGCGGCCAGCAGCGCGCCGAAGCGGTCGCGCGCGTGCATGGCGATGTAATATCCGCGGATGATGAGCAGAATGAACAGCAGGATCACGACCAGTGCGCCGACAAGGCCCAGCTCCTCGCAGAGAATGGGGAAAATGTAGTCGTTATGCTCCTCGGGCAGGTAGAGATACTTCTGCCGGCTCTTGCCGAGGCCGAGGCCCATGAGGCCGCCGGAGCCGATGGCGTAGAGCGACTGAAGGATCTGATAGCCGTTGTCCGTGGGGTCGGAAGCGGGATCGCGCCAGGCGGTGATGCGGCTGCCGGCGTAGCCCTGCGTTTTGAGATAGATGAGCGCGAACAGGCCGACTGCGGCTGCGCCGAGGGCAAACCATTTGATCTGCACGCCGCCGAGAAACAGCATCGTGGCCGCGAGCAGGAGCATGATGAGGATACAGGAAAAATGCCGTTCGAGCGCGACAAGGCCGCACAGGACGAGCATGATGACCGCAAACGGCAGGATGCCGTAGCGGAAGGTGCGCATTTTATCGCGGTAGGTGGAAATCATGGCGGAAAACGTCATGATGATGGCGATCTTTGCAAGCTCCGACGGCTGAAAGCGGATGCCCGCGACCTCGATCCAGCGCTTGGCGCCGTTGGCCGACGAGCCGATGAGCGGCACGAGCATCAGGAACCCGACGGAGACGAGGAGAATGATGAACGACGCGCTGCGCCAGAGCTGATAATTGATGCGGCTGACAAACAGCATCGCGCCGATGCCGACGACGGCGAAGATCGCCTGCCGGGCAAAGTAATACGTCGAGTTGCCGTGCTCATAATACGCGCGGGCATACGACGCCGAGAAGACCATCACGACGCCGATGATGACGAGCAGCACCGTCAGCGCCAGAAACGGCAGATCGAGCAGGCCGCGCTCGTCGACGAGGATCTTTTCCTTCCTCCGCTCGGGCTGCGGCAGACGCTCGGACTCGCCCGCCTGCGGGAAATCATACAGCTGTGTCACGCCGTCAGACCGGCTTGCCATAGACGTCGCTCCTTTCTGGTTTTTCATACATGGAATCGGTTTTACCGGCACAGCCCGATGCCCGTTTGGTTATCGACCTCTCAGTCAGCTTCGCTGACAGCATCCCTACCCCCTTTATCCCTGCGGGACATTTCCCCCTGACAGGGGGAATCGGCCCCTTACGAAGGGGAGCCTTGGATTTTGCGCAGTCTAAAGCCTCCCCTTGTGAAGGGGAGGTGGCCCGAAGGGCCGGAGAGGTCGGAGCTTTCCTGCGGGCGCAGGCTCAATACCGGTTCATGACGCCGAGGTAGGCCAGCACGCACATGACGAGCGTGATGGCTGTGAAGACGCAGACGATCTTCTCTTCCTTCCAGCCGCACAGCTCAAAATGGTGGTGGATGGGCGTCATCTTGAAGATGCGCTTGCCGTGCGTGAGCTTAAAGTACGTGACCTGCATGATGACGGAGACCGTCTCGGTGATGTAGATGATGCCGACGAGGATCAGGACGAGCGGCATATCGAGCGCGAACGCCATGCCGCACACCGCGCCGCCGAGGAACAGCGAGCCCGTATCGCCCATAAAGACCTTCGCCGGGTGGAAATTATAGCAGAGGAAGCCGGCCAGACCGCCCGCGATCGTCGCGGGCAGCAGCGCCAGCGTCGTGCGGCCGTAGATATACGACGTGGCCGCGAAGAAGACCATAACGGGGATCGTCACGCTGCTGGATAAGCCGTCGATGCCGTCGGTCAGGTTGACCGCGTTGACGCAGCCGACGATCACGAACGCCGCAAAGACCATATAGACGGCCGTCGGGATCTCGATATCGAGGTTCCAGAACGGGATATAGAGGTCGCAGCTGAGGTCGCCGCTCTTTTTCAGCACGAACAGGAAAACGACCGCCACGACGAGCTGTAGGGCGAATTTCTGGATGGCCGTCAGGCCGAGGTTGCGCTTGTATTTGACCTTTACAAAATCGTCCGCAAAGCCGACCAGACCGTAGCACAGTGCCAGCGCCAGCACGTACAGGTGCGTATAGCTCCCGTTTTCCGTCATGCTCTTCCAGCCGAGGCCGACCGTACACAGCACGATCGCCGCGATGAACATGACGCCGCCCATCGTCGGCGTGCCGGCCTTGGAATTATGCCACTGCGGGCCGACCTCCCGGATGGACTGCCCGGCCTTGAGCGCGCGCAGCATGGGGATCACGAAGCGTCCGAACAGCAGCGTCAGCAGGAACGACAGCGCCGTTCCGCCCAATACGATAAAAAACATTGCATCCATACAGGATCCTCCGAGCGTCTCTTTCTTCCGTAATTATGTTTCTTCCTCTTTGAAAAACAGCGCCAGCGCCTTTTCCATCTGCATCCCGCGGCTGCCCTTGAACAAAATGACGTCGCCGGGCTTCGCGCGCAGCTTGAGCATATGCGCAAGCTCCTCATGCGTCTGGAAATGCTCCACGGCCTTCTGCTTCATGCCGCCGGTGATGGCGCCGGAGACCATGCGCTCCGAATTATGGCCGTAGGTATAGAGCGCGTCGACGCGCGCGGCCGCGATGCGGCCGATGCGGTAATGCTCCGCGGCCGAGCGTGCGCCGAGTTCGAGCATATCGCCCAGCACCGCGATGCAGCGGCCGTTCGTGCGCGTGCGGAAGCCCGCGAGGATCTCCAGCGCGGCCTCGGTCGACTCGGGACCTGCGTTATAGCAGTCCTCGATGATCGTAAAGCCGTCGCGCTCGTAGATCTTCTGGCGCATCCCGGTGTTGTGGAACGTGGACAGCCGGCTCTGGATGCCCTCGGCCGGGACCTTCATCAGAAGGCCGACCGTGATGGCGGCCAGCGCGTTATAGACCGTGTGGCGGCCGAGCGCGGGCACGAAGACCTCAAAGCGCTGACCGAAGCCGCTGACGACGAAGCGCATCCCGTCGGGCAGCTCCTCGATCTCCGACGCGACGACGTCGCACGCGCTGTTTTCCACGCCGAAATAATATTTTTTATGCTTGCCGACGGCGCGGATATTCCACAAAAGCGGCTCGTCGCCGTTGAAAACCGCAACACCGGACTCCGGTACGCTGCGGAAGATTTCAAGTTTCGCCTGCAAAATGCCCTCACGCGAGCCGAGATGCTCGATGTGCATGGTACCGATGTTGGTGATGACCGCAATATCGGGCTGCGCGATGGCGGTAAGATAGGCCATCTCGCCGTAGTGGTTCATGCCCATTTCGAGGACGGCGGCCTCGGTGTCGGCGGGCATATCCATGATGGTCATGGGCAGGCCGAGGTTATTGTTGTGATTGCCCTCGGTGCGGGCGGTGCGGTAGGTATGCGAAAGGACGCAGGCCGTCATTTCCTTCGTCGTCGTCTTGCCGACGCTGCCCGTGATGCCGACGACCGTCACGCCGAGCAGGCGGCGGTAGTACGCGGCCAGATCGCCGTAGGCGCGCAGCGTATCTTCCACAACGATCTGCGGGATCTGCGCCTCTGCCGGATGCGTCACGAGCGCGGCTTTTGCACCGAGCCCGGCCGCCGCCGCGAGGAACGCATGGCCGTCGGCCTTTTCGCCCTTCAGGGCGACGAACAGGTCGCCGGGCTGCACTTTGCGCGAGTCCGACTGTACGCCCGTGACCGTAACGGCCTCATATTCCGCCGCAAGCGTCCCATGGCACGCCTGCGCGACTTCCTTCAGTGTCAGTTCCTTCATTGTTCTCACCTCAGAAACGACTGTACGACCTCGCGCTCGTCCAGATGGCGCTTTTCGTGGCCGATCTCCTGATATGTCTCGTGTCCTTTGCCGCACAGGACGATCACGTCGCCCTGCTTTGCCAGCTGCATGGCGCGGCCGATGGCCGCCTCGCGGCTCTCGATGACCTCATAGGGCGTTTCGGCTTCGCGCATCCCCTCGAGGATCTGCCGCAGGATCTTATACGGATCCTCGGTGCGCGGATTATCGGAGGTCACGACGCACAGATCCGCCAGCTCCGCCGCGATCCTGCCCATAACGGGGCGCTTGAAGGGATCGCGGTCGCCGCCGCAGCCGAAGACCGCGATGACGCGGCCGGTACAGAAGCCGCGCACGGCGCGCAGGATGTTTTCCAGACTGTCGGGCGTGTGGGAGTAGTCGATCAGGACGGTGTAGTCCTTCCCCGGCGTGGGCACGACCTCCACGCGGCCCTTGACACTCTGCGCGGTACGCAGTGCGTCCGCGATCTTTTCAAGCGGGATATCCAGCGCCAGCGCCGCGCCGATCACGCCGAGCGCGTTATAGACGCTGAAAATGCCGGGGATGCCGAGCGTCACGGGACACGTTTTGCCGCCGAAGGCCGCATCGAACGCGACGCGGTCGGCGTGCAGGGCGATATGCTCCGCACGGAGCGCCGCAGCCGCACCTTTGGCCGAGTAGGTCAGGCATTCGCACGAAGCGCTTTGCAGGATGCGGCCCGCATACGGATCGTCCGCGTTCACAACGCCGGTTTTGCAGCGCGTGAAGAGCATGGCCTTCGCGTCGCAGTAGGCGTCCATCGTCTTGTGGAAATCGAGATGATCCTCGGTGAGGTTCGTGAACACGCCGGCGGCGAACGGGATCTCATCTGCGCGGTGCAGCACCAGCGCGTGCGACGAGACCTCCATGATCACGTGCGTGCAGCCGGCGCTCCGCATCTGCGCGAGGAGCTTTTGCAGCTCGAACGACTCCGGAGTCGTGCGCTCGGTGTGCAGGATCTCATCGCCGATCATATTCTGGATCGTGCCGATGAGGCCGACCTTCGCGCCGAGCGTCCGCTCGAGCACGTGCTTAAGTAAATACGTGCTCGTCGTCTTGCCGTTCGTGCCGGTGAAGCCGATGACGCACATATCATCCGCCGGGTGCGAAAACCAGTTCGCACCGAGCTGCGCCAGCGCGGCGCGCGCGTCGGGAACGATGACATACGGAATGTCGATCTGCGGCTGTTTCTCGCAGACGACGCAGACCGCGCCGTTTTCCGCAGCCTTGGGGATATACTGATGCCCGTCGGTCTGGAAGCCGGAGACGGCCACAAACAGGCCGCCCGGCGTCACCTGGCGCGAGTCATACTGCACGTTGGAGATCTCAAGCGTTTCGTCCGCGCAAAGCGCCTGCACGGACAGGCCCTGTAAGAGTGTTTTGAGCTGCATATATTTGCCCTCCTTAGTCGGATGCGCCCGTAGAAGAGAATTCTACCGTAATTGTAGTCCCTCTGTCAACCTCTGTGCCGGGTTCGATATCCTGATAGGCCGCGAGGACGTAAACATCCGTGCGGTCGGTGCCCTTGGCCTGCACATAGAGGCCCGCGTTCGTCGCCAGATAATTGACGTCCGCGACCGAGCAGCCGATGAAATCCGGGACCTCGACCTTCGTCGCCTGCTTTTCCGCGCCGAGATACAGGATGATCTCGGAGTTGCCGGGGACCTGGCTGCCGGCAAGAGGCAGCTGATCCGTGACCGCCGCACCCGAACCGACGACGCGGTAGGTGATGGTCTTCTCCGCGAGCAGCGCCGCCGCCTCGGACTCGGACAGGCCGATGACGTCGGGCACGGTGAAGTTGACGCCGCGGATATCCTCGGAGCTGTAGTCCGGTTCCACGCCGAGATACGGCAGGATATCGAGGAAAATGTCGCGCACGGTCGGCGCGGCCATCAGGCCGCCCGAGATGTACATCCCGTGCAGCGTGTATTTTTCGCTGGTTTCGGAGTATTCCGGTGTGTCGAGCGCGACGAGGACGACGTATTTCGGATCGTCGATCGGCGCAACGCCGACGAACGAGACGATCTTGTCCTTAACCTGCTGGCCGTTTTCGTCATACGTATCGAGCTTTTCGGACGTGCCGGTCTTGCCGCCGACGCGGTAGCCGGGCGTCTTGGCCGCGGAGGCCGTGCCCTCGGTGACGACCTTTTCCATCAGGTCGCGCATCGTTTCGGACGTCTGCTGGCTGATGACCTGCCGCAGGACGGTCTTTTCGTGGCTCTGCACCGTGCTGCCGTTTTCGTCAAGCACCTCGCTCACGACATACGGCTCTAGCACATAGCCGCCGTTGACGACTGCCGCGACGGCCCGCACGAGCTGCATGGGCGTGATGCGGAAGCTCTGGCCGAAGGAGGAGGTGATGAGATACGACGTGCCGTACTGTGCGGGATCGTTCAGGTATTTCCGCTCGTAGAACAGGCCCTTGCCCTCGCCGGGCAGATCGACGCCGGTCTTTTCCATGACGCCGAAGCCCTGCAAATAATCATAGAACGTGTCGCCGCCCATGCGCAGGCCGATATGGCCGAAGGCGATGTTGCAGGAGTTGCCGAGCGCCTGCGAGGTCGTCTGCGCGCCGTGACCGGCGGATTTCCAGCAGTTGAGGATCTGCTCACGGCCGGTGAACTTCTCCTGGCCGCCGCAGTAGAACGAATCGTTCAGCGTGACGGCTCCGGAATCGATGGCCGAGGCCAGCGTGATGAGCTTGAACGTCGAGCCGGGCTCGTAGCCGTCGGACACGCAGCGGTTGCGCCACTGTGCCAGACGCGCGGCCGCGACGTCCTGATTGTAGGCGTCGATGGCAGCCTTATAGGCGTCGGACGTTTCGGGCAGCGAGATGGCCGCGTCGTATTCGTTTTCGAGGATCGCAGCGACGGACTCGTCGTAAATCTCAAGATAATTGTTGGGGTCATAGGAACCGAGCGTAGCCATGGCCTTGATCTCGCCCGTGTTGACGTCCATAACGATGCAGAACGCGCCGTTTTTGATGTCGTATTTATCGATGGCGTTTTGCAGATTCTTTTCCACATACGCCTGCACGGTCGCGTCGATGGTGGTGACAAGACTGCCGCCGTCGGACGCATCGTAGTATTTTTCATATGTATAGAGCATCTCGGAGCCATAGTTGCCCTTGGACGTGACGACCTTGCCGGCCGTCCCGGAGAGCGTGTCGTTATAATACGCCTCGAGGCCCTCGGAGCCGTTATTGTCGCTCGACACGAAGCCCAGGATCTGCGCGGCCAGCGAGGAATTGGGATAATAGCGCTGCATATCCGTCTCAAGATAGACGCCCTTGATGCTGTTTTCGCTCACGAACGCGCGCACTTCGTCGGCCAGCTCCTCCGGGATCTTGCGCTTGATGACCTTGTAGCGGTACTGCTTGTCGGCAGCCTGCTCGTAGACGAAGCTCGGCTCGACGCCCAGAATTTCGCCAAGTCCGCGCGCGATCTGGTCGAGCAGATTGCTGTTTTCGGGCTTTTTCATCTGCTCGGCGATCTCGTTGGGGTCGATGAAGACCGTCTCGACCGTCGACGACGAGGCCAGCACGTTCATATTCGCGTCGTAGATCACGCCGCGCGAGGCCGAGAGATTCGTCGAGCGCGTCTGATTCTTGATGGCGCGCTCTTCATAATAATCGTGCTCGGTGATCATCAGATGGTAGAGCGTGGCAATCAGCGGGATGAAAACGACAATGCCACACACGATCATCAAGACCAATGTGCGGCGCAGGATCGTCCGGTTCGCCCGTTGATTCTGTTCACGGTTTGCCTGCTTCTGCGCGTTCGTGCGCGGCAGACGGATGATTTTTCTTGCCATGAAAACTTGCCTTTCTGTTCCAAAAAAGGGGCGGTCCTTTCACAGACCGCCCCTGATGGCCGGATCCCAACGAGGAGTCTCTATCCCATCGTATGCGCGCGCAGGGGCCGCTTATGCCCTAGAACACGCGGCTGCACCGCTCGATGAGGCCGAGGATGCTCTGCTGCATGGCGTCGACGATCTCGCCGAAGACGTTCGTATGAACGGGCCGGTAGATCTGCGCCTCGTCCGCGCCCGCAAAGCTCACGTAAACGATCTGCTCGGGCTGGCATTTGGTCAGGCCGATCTCGGCGGCGTAATCCGCCGCGGCGTCGAGGTCGATCTTGGCGTCGTACTTGCTCTGGAGCATCAGCTGCTGCTCCTTGAGACCGGCCAGCTGCGCCTCGTAGCGCGAGACTTCGCTGCTGACCTCAAACAGCTGCACGTAGCCGAAAATGACGAGCACCATCAGGCACGCCACGGTCAGAAGACCGACGAGCGTGAACGGCGCAACGGCCGTCTTTGCCCGGACGCGGCGATACGGCTGCTCGCGGCGCTGCTCTTCGGGCAGCTCCTGCCGCTGCGGCTGCCGGTAGGCGCGGTTATCGTCATACCGCCGCGCGGCGGAATCGTTCCATGCGTAGACGTCGTAAGCGGCGGCGCCGTTTTCCCTATATGATTGCCGGTCGGACTGCGCCATGCCGCTTGAACTCCCCTTCTATGTTACACGCGCTCCGCCACGCGGAGCTTCGCGCTGCGCGAACGCGGATTTTCCTCCACCTCTTCGCGCGTGGCGATGATCGGTTTTCTGGTCAGGATCCTGATCTTCGGCTTTCTGCCGCAGACGCACACCGGGAATGCCGGCGGGCACGTGCAGCCTCTGGCCGCGTCCTGAAATACGTTTTTGACGATACGGTCTTCCAGCGAGTGGAAGGTGATGACGACAATACGGCCGCCGGGCTTCAGATGGTCGATGGCCGACTCCATGCCGCGCTTGACGGCGCCGAGCTCATCGTTGACGGCGATGCGGATGGCCTGGAAGCTGCGCTTGGCCGGGTGCTGCTTTTCGCGCAGCGCGGCCGGCGGCATGGCCGAGCGGATGATGTCGACGAGCTCCATCGTCGTCTCGATGGGGCGGTCTGTGCGCACGCGCTCGATCGCCGCGGCGATCTGCGGCGCGTAGCGCTCTTCGCCGTATTCATAAAGAATGGACTTTAATTCCTCGCGCGGCCAGTTGTTGACGACCTCATAGGCCGTCAGCGACTGATCGCGGTCCATGCGCATATCCAGCGGCGCATCGGCCATATAGGAAAAGCCGCGCGCCGCGTCGTCGAGCTGCGGCGAGGAAACGCCGAGGTCGAAGAGCATCCCGTCGATGCGGTCAAGTCCCAGCGCGGTGAGGATCGCGCCTACATTTTCAAAATTATCGTGGACCAACGTGACCTTTTTCGCGTGCCGGTACAGCCGCTTTTTCGCAGCCTCCAGCGCAACGAGATCGCGGTCGACGCCGATGAGTCTGCCGGTGGTGAGATTCCGGCAAATTTGCAGCGAATGCCCCGCGCCGCCGAGCGTCCCGTCGAGATAGATCCCGTCGGGTTTGATCGCCAGCGCGTCGATGCACTCGTTCAGCAGCACCGATCGATGTGCAAATTCCATCAGAAGCCAAGCTCCTCCATAACAGCTGCCAGGTTTTCAGGCGTAAGCGTCTGACGCTCGAGCTCGTCGTAGGCCGCGCTGTCCCAGATCTCCGCATGGCCGCCCTGGCCGATGAACGTGACCTCGTTCTGAAGGCCCGCATACTGGCGCAGCTCGGACGGGATGAGGAAGCGGCCCTGCTTATCGGGCTCGCACTTTGCGGCGTTCGCAAACAGAAAACGCATCTTTCGCGCCTGAACGATCGGCAGCGCGTTGTATTTATCAAGGATTGCCTGCCACCCGGCCTCCGTATAGACGGACAGGCAGTGGTCCAGGCCAAGCGTCACATAAAACGTGTTGCCAAGCTCGTCGCGGAGCTTCGACGGCACGAACAGACGTCCCTTTTCATCGACCGAGTGCTTGTACTTCCCGAACATCCCTTCGCGCCTCCTTTCGCTCCACTTTACTGAAATCTTGCTCCACTTTGCTCCACTTCAATAATATAATACGTTCTGTTTACATAAATTGCAACCCTTTTTTGAAAAAATTTTTTGCGGAATGTGTGCGGTTTTTCGTCAATTTTCCCCATATTCCGAATTTTTAAACGTTTGTTTTAGTAACTGCACAGCAGCTGCTCATCGCCGCTCTGCGAAAGCTCCACGGCTACGCTCCCCTGCCGCCATACCGCGCGCAGCGCGCGCGCCTGCGGCGTGCGCAGCAGCAGCTCGGCAGCCGGGCCCTCGATGAGCGTCTGGAGCCTGCGGCGCAGGCTGCGCGCACCGGCAGGATCCCGTTCGCAGAGCGTTCCGAGCCGTTCCGGAAGCTCCGGAGCCGTCAGGAGCGCAACGTCCTGCGCCCGCATCCGCGCGGCCAGGCGCTGCAATTGCAGCTGCGCGATCTGCGTCAGCGCGGTGCGGTCAAGCGGATGGAAGCTCGTAACGCAGTCGATGCGTCCCAAAAATTCGGGCGAAAATGACGCGCGCAGCACGGCCTGCGTGCGCGCCGCGTCGTCCGCCGGCGTAAAGCCGAGGCCCGGCTTGCCGGTCTGCGCGGCGGTGAGATTGGACGTCATGACGACGATGGTGTTTTTGAAGCTGACCGTGCGGCCGAGGCTGTCGGTCAGAATGCCGTCGCCGAGCAGCTGCAAAAGGATGCCCGTCACATCGCGGTGCGCCTTTTCCAGCTCGTCGAAGAGCACGACGCAGTACGGCCGGCGGCGCACCTTTTCCGTCAGCGTGCCGCCCGCGTCATAGCCAACGTAGCCCGGCGGCGCACCGAGCAGGCGCGAGACGCTCGCAGGCTCCATATATTCCGACATATCCACGCGGATGAGCGCGTCCGCCGTGCCGTAGACGGTCTGCGCAAGTTGTTTACATAATTCTGTCTTCCCGACGCCCGTCGGGCCGATGAGCAGCAGCGACGCCGCCGGTCTTCCGCCGTCGGCAAGACCGGTCCTGCCGCGCAGGACCGCGCTTGCCACGGCCTGCACCGCCTCTGGCTGGCCGATGACGTGCCGGGACAGTTCCTCCTGCAAAGACAACAGCCGCTGCCGGTCGGTCTGCTCCAGCCGTCCCGCCGGGATGCCCGTCCGCGCGGCGACGACCGCCGCGATATCCCCCGCCGTCAGGACTGCCGGCCGCTGTGACCGGCGTGCGGCCATCTGTTTGCGCACGAGCGCGCGCAGCTCGTCGCGCAGCTGCGCCGCCGTCTCATACTGCGCTTCCGCGACCGCGCGTTCCAGCGCCAGTTCGAGCCGCTGCCGCGTCTGCGCCGCCGCATCGTCCGCCGGTTCGCAGAGAAACACGCGCGCCGCGCCCTCGTCGAGCAGGTCGATGGCCTTGTCGGGCAGGAAGCGGTCGGTCAGATAGCGCGTCGACAGGTCGACCGCCGCGTCGATGGCCTCGGCCGGGATGCGGATGTGATGATGCGCCTCGAGCGCGGGCGCAAGCGCCTGCAGCATCCGGCAGGCGGTCGCGCGGTCGGGTTCGCGCACGGTGATGGGACGGAAGCGCCGCTCGAGCGCGGCGTCCTTTTCGATAAATTTGCGGTATTCCTCGAGCGTCGTCGCGCCGATCATCTGCAATTCGCCCCGGCCGAGCGCCGGTTTGAGCAGATTGGAGGCGTCGATCGCGCCCTCGGCGCTGCCTGCGCCGACGATGGTGTGCATCTCGTCGACGAAGAGGATCACGTTGCCGCAGCGGCGGACCTCCACGAGAATGTCGCGCACGCGCTCTTCAAACTCGCCGCGGTACTTCGTACCGGCCAGCAGATTCGCCATGTTGAGGCAGTAGAGCTTTCGGCCGCGCAGCGTCTGCGGCACGTCGCCGCTCGCCAGCCGCTGCGCCAGCGCCTCGACGATGGCCGTCTTTCCCACGCCCGGCTCGCCGATGAGCGCGGGATTGTTCTTGCCGCGGCGGCTGAGCACCTGCATGAGCTGCGTCAGCTCCCGTTCGCGGCCGACGACCGGGTCGAGCTGCGCCGCGCGCTCGACCATATTGTCACAGTATACTTCCAGCAGTTTCAATTCCGTCTGTCCTCCCTGCGCCTGCGCGGGCATCGGCAGGCGCAGGCGGTCATACGTTTCAGAAAAAATACAGTTCAGATCCATGCCGAGGCCCGTCAGCAGACTGGCCGCGCCGCAGCTCTCGTCGCGCATCAGGGCCAGCAGCAGATGCTCCGGGCGGCAGGTGCGCGCGCCGAGCGCCACAGCCTCCTTTTGCGCGCAGCTGAGCGCACGGCGCGCCCGCGCCGTGCGGTTCATTTTCCGCTCCTGCGGCGTGTGCGCCGCGCCGGTCAGCAGCATACACCGCAGCAGCCGTCCTTCCGCACCCGCATGACGCAGGATGCGCCCCGCGGGCTGCAAATGCGCCTGCGCCAGCGCCAGCAGCAGATGCTCCGTGCCGACGGCGCGGCCGCCGAGCTCGCCCGAAAGCGTCTGCGCGCGCAGAACGATCTGCGTCAGCTCCTCCGAAAAGGGCGGTTTTTTCATCGGTTTCATCGCCTCCTGTGCAGACATTCTCGCCGCTTCCCCGCGCGCTTATACGGCAATGGAGAAAAAATCAGGAAGTTGCGATTTATTTCGCTTTTTCCATTGCTTTTTGGGGAAAGTATGATAGAATGGGTGTACCTTGAAAATGGAGGTGCTTTGAAATGGCACATGTAATCAACGACAACTGTGTGAAGTGCGGCTCCTGCGCCGACGCTTGCCCCATCGGCTGCATCAGCGAGGGCGAAGACAAGTACGTCATCGACGCCGATCAGTGCGTGGACTGCGGTACCTGCGCTGCAGAATGCCCCAACGACGCGATCTCTGAGGAATAAGCACATAACCAGAAGGGGGTGCTGCACGCAGCACCCCCTGTCTTTTTGATTGGAGCACATATGGAAGAGCTTCTCTTTGACCGCATTCGGATGAAAATTCCGGACGCACAGTTC
>CAKUOS010000035.1 GCA_934670025.1 uncultured Oscillospiraceae bacterium | reverse complement strand
CTCCCATAGACCTGCGCAGGTGTCCGAGCACCTACACAACGGCATGACGCCGCACCGCACTCTCAGTATACCCGTTTGCATGGACTTTGGCAAGACTGGGAATTGGTCGGTTGTGCATTTTGTCGCGGATTATTTATCCACCGTGTAGGCAACAAAGCCTGCACGGTGTTTTGGTTTTCAAAACTATATTTTTTAAGGAGAGTATTCAAAATGAAAACCATTCAATTTCCGCAGAAACCCATGACCGCAGCCGGTGTCGGCTGCACCAGACTGGAACTGTGGCTCGTTGACCTTCCGAAGCCCAGCGACGACACGCATGTGCAGTATGGCGTGCGCCCGTCAATCGTTATTAGCAACGATGCAGCAAACGAAAACAGCCCTGTGGTTTCGGTAATTCCGCTCACTTCCAACCGGAAGAAAGGTCAGCTGCCCACCCATGTTTTCATTTCCAATCCCGGTCTTTCTTGCAGCAGCATTGCTCTGCGCGAACAGATTCAGAGCCTCGACAAGGGGCGTATGTTGAAAAAACTCGGTCAAATCACGAATCCGTTCACGATTCGCGCGGTTGAGTACGGTTTGGCAGTTCAGCTCGGTCTGGTCAGCCTCCTGTGCCCGGCGGCTTGAAGGAGGTGCGGAACATGAAAAAGAAAAACGAAGCCTTTGTTCCGAAGAAAAACGAACCCCGTGGCGCGTATATTTTGCACGCTCTTGAAAACCATTTTTTGAACGGTGACGCATACACCACGGACGACGAGGCCATTCACATCTGCATGCAGGCGGCGCACGGTATTTCTTACCGGCAGCTTCGCTCTGATATGGACTATCTCGTTTCCATTGGCAAACTGGTTTTTGAGGGCAGCCGCCTTTATCTCGCCAAAACCAAGCGGTATGAGGACTTCGCCGCGAAGGAACTGGCGGAGATTCTTCCAAACAACAATCTTGACGCAGAAACTGCCACTATCGAAATTAGCGGCGGTGTTCATTTGAACGAATTGCAGCAGGCTGCGATTCAGATGGCGTGCTCGCATCGGGTGAGCATGATTCTCGGCGGCGCGGGTTCGGGCAAAACGACGCTCGTGAACGCATTGACAGAAAAGTATTTCAAGGACCGGACGCTTGTGCTGGCCGCACCGACGGGAAAGGCGGCCCAGAATTTGCGTGAGCACGGCTGCTGTGGCGCCAGAACGGTGCACAGCGCGCTCGGTAAGACACCCAACGAGGATTTTCTCAGTCCCGTTCGCTGGGCGACGATTCGCATGGTTGTAGTGGACGAGGCGAGTATGCTGTCGATTGAGATGCTTGCAGGCATTCTGTGCAAAATGCCCGCAACGTGCAGCCTTGTTCTCATCGGCGACCCGAATCAGCTTGGCTCTGTTGGCAGCGGAAATGTACTCCCTGACCTGCTGGCACTTGGATTTCCTGTCACACGTTTGACTCAGCAGTATCGGCAGGCAGCAAATGACAACGCATTGCAATATAATGTCACACAGTTTCCGTGCCTTACTGACAAAGATGATTTGAAGTTTGACAAATCCTTTAAGTTGGTGCCCGCAAATGAAAATAACATCTGTGCGGTCGTCAAGCGAGAAGCTGCGAAGCGGTATCGGAACGGCGAGGAAATTCAGGTTATCACCGGCACAAACAAGGACGTCTACAGTTTAAATCAGGTCATCCAAGAGGCGGTGAATCCGCCGCTTCCCACGAAGCCGGAAATCACGCACCGTGGCGTGACCGTCCGACAAAACGACCGTGTTACGATTCTGAGAAATAATCGAGAAAAGGACTGCGTCAACGGGGACGTTGGAATCGCCAAAAAGATGACGGTACTCAAGGAAAAAGACCAGTTTGCAGACGTGACCATCGCGCTTTCCGGAGAGCGCGAAGCCAAGTATCTGGCGAGTGAAATCGGCTGGGACGTTGTTCTAGCGTATGCAATGACCGCGCACAGAAGTCAGGGTTCTCAGTACGACACGGTCATCGTAATGCTGCCGCCCAAATACCCCAATGTGCTGCGCCGAAACTTCCTTTACACGGCTATCTCGCGCGCGAAGAAGCAGGTCATTCTGGTCGGCACCGAGGAAGCCTTGCACGCGGCTATGACCACGCCGACGGAACCCCGCAAGAGCAAGCTGGTTGCCAAGACCCATCAGAGGATGCATTTTGCAGCATGAGCAAGAAATTCGTATATCCTGTTATTGATATGCGTGCCACAGGCACGCATATCAAGGAGCTGATGGACGCTCAGGAACTCTCGGTTCAAGACATTCAGAAAGCAATGGGACTTGCGTCGCCGCAAGCGGTCTACCGTTGGTTATGTGGAAGTAACTTACCATCGGTTGACAACTTGTTTGCGCTCAGCCGGTATCTGAACGTGCAAATGGAAGATGTGATTGTAGAGAAAGCAGCCTAAAGTAAAAGACGAGCCGGAAGCAGAGAAATCTGCTTCCGGCTCGTGCTACGTCATATAGGTTTGGGCATTGAGGAACCAGGCAGGCATTTTACGTGATGACGTAAAACGTGTGAAACCTCTGTATTTTCTGTAGCCGCAATTCGGTTTCAAGTACCGAAGTGGGTACAAAAGTGGGTACGATAGGCAAAGAAAAAACCTTGAAACCGTGATGGTTTCAAGGTTTTTTATGGTTGCGGGAGAGGGATTTGAACCCCCGACCTCCGGGTTATGAGCCCGACGAGCTACCGAACTGCTCTATCCCGCGATATAAGGCTCTCACAGAGCCTTATTATAATAGCAGAGAGCGTTCTGTTTGTCAAGGGGTTCTCCGGAATTTTTTATCCCGCGTATTCCGCGGGCGGAACGGTCATCGGCAGCGTCACCACGCACAGCGTGGCCAGCGTCACCGCGCCGAAGATCATCCACGCGCGCATGGACTTTCGGCCCGTCAGGTGCGTATAGAGCGCGCAGCCGCAGCCGAACAGCAGCACGCACACGAGCCACGTGCTCAGCACGCGCAGCGGCGTAAGCCCGAAGCAGGAGATATACAGCGCGAGCTTTGACAGCGCGACGACGGCGAAGAGCAGACTCTCGATCAGAAGCGCCGCGGCCATCCAGCGGACCGGACGGTTTTCCTGCCGCGCGGTGCGCGTGACGAACCAGAAGAGGGTGAAATTGATGGCCATCACGCGGCACAGCTCGAAAAAGCCCTGACGCGCGTATTCAGCCACCGTAAAATCCGCCGGCAGCGTCCGGGTGAACGCGCCGAACAGATACCGACCCTGGACGAAGAAAAAGACCAGATAGACCGCGCTGAACACGCCCAGCGCCGCCGTCCACACGCTCTGCGGGACGATGCGGAGCTTCGGCAGCGCGGCAAGCGCGCCGTCGCCGCGTTTGCGCATCGTCTCCGGAGCTTCGCGGCCAAGACCGGCAAGCAGCCCGAACAGATACGCGCCGACCGGCAGGGAAGTGAGGAAGCGATAGAACCACGGCTGGTCGAGATCGGGCGTCAGCAGCTGCCGAAGATCGCCGATCAGCGCGCTGAACGTATCGTCCGCGGCGGACAGCTGCGTCATGGCCAGCACGAGCAGCACCAGCGCCACGAACGCCGCCAGCACCGCGCCCGCGATGGCGCCCGCGTTGACGCCGCGCTCCTTTTTCGGCTTCAGCGCAAAGACGGCGCAGCGGATGCGCAGGAAGAAATTTTTGAACGGGATAACGATAAACGCGAACAGCGCGTCGAGCGGCAGCAGATGGCCGCTCTCGCCGCCCGTCAGACGGCCGGCGCGGCACAGGAGCCACCAGACCGCGAGAATGTGCAGCGCCAGCAGCGCAAGCTCCGTGGGAATGCCGTATTCATATACGGTCTGCGCGGGAAGCCGGGAGTCATATTCGTTCGGATGCAGCCCGCGCCACGTCAGACACCCCACGATGAGCACCACGCAGCCCAGCCAGATCCAGCTCTCGCGCGGACGCTTCACGTCCCGGTACAGATATTCCCCGGCGGCGAGGAAACCGGCCGTGAACAGCGGCAGCGCCCACCACTGATAGCCCACATAGATATATGCCAGCAGATACATCAAAAACGCGAGGACGCATTCCTTCCGGTTCGCCGAAAACGGCGGCTTGACCGGCGCGAGCGCCTCCTGCGCCCAATCGGGCGTCTCGGGCGGCTGCGGGAAGCCGGTAGTTTGTTTGTCTTCCATGAGAGAGTCTCCTTTCAGTCGTCCACGAACTCCAGAATATCGCCCGGCTGGCAATGCAGTTCGTGACACAGCGCCATGAGCGTGGAAAAGCGGATGGCCTTGGCCTTGTTGTTTTTGAGGATGGAGAGGTTCGCGGGGGTGATGCCGATGCGCTCGGCCAGTTCCCCGGCGGAAATTTTGCGCCTGGCCATCATCACATCGAGATTTACGAGAATTTCCATACCGCGTCCTCCTAGATCGTGAAGTCGAGCTCGGACTTCATCTCGATGGCCTGCTCGAACACGTTCTTGACGATGCGCACGATGAGCGCCATAAAGCCCGCCGCGACGGCGACGACGAGGAACGGCAGATAATACAGGCAGCTGACGAGGCATACGGCCCCGGCGCCGGCGCAGCACCAGCTGACCGCACGCAGCAGCCGCACGTTCTGTTCGTCAAAGACGACCTGTGCGCGGATGTTTTTCAGCAGCTGCCGCAGCTTCCACAGCAGCACCCAGCCGAACGCGCTGCAAAGATAGAGCGTAAGCATCATCCAAAGCACATTCTGCCGGGCCATCAGCCGCAGCCCGCAGAACCAACGGACCGCCCAATAGCACCCGACGTCGAGCGCCGCGAGCAGTATCATAAAAAGGACCACGCACGCCTGCGACAGGCGGATGGAGCTGTTTTTCGACCAGTTCATTGTAAGCACATCCCTTCTGTAGCGTCAGTCTAGCACAGTGCGCATCGTTTGTCAATGAAAAATTATCGTAAAACGATAAATAATATTCGGGAAACGATGCAGCACTCTTCGGAGGGCGGCTGGATTTGTGTGCCCATCGGCCCCTACGACAGAATTCGAAAGACCCATATAAAAAAGTACAGCCCGGTAAATTCGGGCTGTACTATCAGATTACACGGAATAGCGGGACGCATGAAATAGATTGGGATTGACCATTTCGTTTACAGATCCACAGTTTCAAATCTTCTGACCGACGTGCGGAAGGCCAGCAGTACCATGAGCGCATAGACGGCCATGCCGCCCAGCAGCACCGGCAGCTGCCGCACGAGATCGGCCGGAGCATAGCTCTCGCAGACGGTCTTCATATACGGCACGATGTGGTCGAGCGTTTCGAGCACGCCGATGGCCAGGAACTGCGCTGCGCTCGCCAGCACGAAGGGCTTGCCGAGATCGTAGCCGTTTTTGTAGTGCATCGGCAGGAAAATGAGGTCGAACAGGCCCATCAGCACGAACCCGAAGCCGAGGAACGCGAGATTTGCCTCGATGCCGACGGGGTTATTGATGTGCGCGTAGCCCGCGCGGATGCATAGGAACGGCGCGCACGCGAGAATTTGCAGCAGCTGCAGCGTCACGACGGTGGAGAACCGCGCACGGACCATGTCGCGCTTGGCGATGGGCAGGATCGCCATGTAATACAGGTCGCGGTTTTCCCGTGCGGCCTGAAGCAGCAGGAAAATGCCGAGCGAATTATAGAAAAACGTCACGTAATACGGATAGCTCGGCACGAGCACCAGCCCGCTCAGCAGCAGAAACAGCAGCGGCACCGGCGTCATGGCCAGCATCCATTCCTTTTTCATCAGCGTCTTCATACTGTCGCCTCCCGTTCCAGATGCACCATGATCTGCTCGAGATCGGCCGGCTCCGCGCGCAGACCTGCGGCCAGCGGCGCGTCCGACCGGCGCATGAGCGCCTCGAGCTCCCCTTTGTGGCTGCGCGCGCCGATGAGCTTCTGCCGCAGCGCATCGGGGCACGCGGCGTCGTCGCCGCGCAGCGTGACATATGCGCCCGTGAGCGCTTTGCGGTCCTCGCTCAGGACGATGCGGCCGTTCTGGATGTACGTGACCGTGTCGGCGCAGGCGTCGAGATCGGATGTGATGTGCGTGGAGAAGAGGATCGCCGCGCCCTCCCGCTCGCAAAGCCCGCGGAAGACCTCCGTCAGCTCGTCGCGCGAGACGGGATCAAGCCCGGACGTCGGCTCGTCGAGGATCAGCAGCTGTGCGCGGTGCGACATCGCCACGGCCAGCTGGTATTTGACCTTCATGCCCTCGGACAGCTCGCAGACGCGCTTGTTTTCATCCAGCGCGAACTGCCGCAGCAGCCGCGCGTAGCGCGCCTCGTCCCAATCGGGATAAAATTGCTTTGTCACCGCCGTCAGCGCGCCGATGCGCTTGCGCTGATAATACGAAATGCCGCCCGAGACAAAGCCGATGCGCGCGCGGATCTCGCGCTCGTGCGCGTCCATGTCGAGCCCGCAGAGCGTGATCGTCCCTTCGTCGGGATGCGCCAGATGCAGCATACACTTGAGCGTGGTCGTCTTGCCCGCGCCGTTGCGGCCGATGAAGCCCATGATCGTGCCGGGCTCCATGGAAAACGACACGTGATCGAGCGCAAACGCGGGATAGCGCTTGCACAGGCCCTCAATCTTCAGAATTTCCATTGTCATCCGCTTCCTCTCCTTTTGCGATCCGGAACAGCTCCTCCGGAACGTTCAGATCGTCCATGCCGACCAGCGCGATGCCGCGCTTTTTGTCGGCCATCAGCAAAAGCTGGTCGCCGGGCTGAATGTCGAACAGATCGCGCGCGCCCTTGGGGATCACGATCTGTCCCTTTTCGCCGACCTTGACCAGACTGACGAATTTTCCCTTCGGAAACCGTAAGGCCATTGTGGCACCTCCGTAATAAAAATCATACTCAGTATGAAAAGTCATACTGAGTATAACACATGATGCGGAAAATGCAAGCATTATTTTTGCCGCAGCGTCCGGTCCGTGCGCGCGAGGACGACGCACGAAGCCGCGAACGTGATGATATCCGCGGCCGGCATGGAATAAAGCACGCCCATCAGGCCGAACGCCTTCGGCAGGAGCACGACGAGCGGCACGGCAAGCAGCACCTCGCGGAAAAACGACAGCCCGGCGGATTCGACCGGCTTTCCCAGCGCCTGCATGAAGATGAACGCAGCCTTGTTGACCGTGGCCAGCGGCAGCATACACAGATAGACGCGGAAGGTCAGGACGGCGAATGCGTCGTAAAGCGCCGATTCCGAGCCGAACAGGCGGATCAGCTGCAATGGAAGCAGCTGCGTGAGCAGCAGCGCAAGCACGCCGAGCGCGAATTCCGCGCCCATCAGCCGCCACAGAATGCCGCGGCAGCGCGGAAGCTGCTGCGCGCCGTAGTTATACCCCACGATCGGGATGCAGCCCGCGGCCATGCCGATGGTGACGGAGATGATGATCTGGAAGACCTTCATCACGATGCCGAGGACGGTCAGCGGGATGTCCGCGCCGTATTCGCTTGCGGCGCCGTATTGCACCAGCATATTGTTGGTCGCGGCCATGGCGATGACGAGCGAGATCTGCGCGAGGAAGCTGCAAAAGCCGAGCGGCAGATACGCGGCGAGCGTTCTGCCGCGGAGTCTGAAATCGTCCCGCGAGAGCCGCAGCGCCTTCGTATGGCAAAGATACCACACGCCCATCGCGGCCGTGATGATTTGACCTGCCACCGTGGCTGCCGCCGCGCCCATCACGCCCCAGTGCAGGACGAAGATCGCAATGGGGTCGAGGATGCAGTTTGCGATCGCCCCGGCCAGCATCGAGGCCATCGCAAAGCGCGGGCTGCCGTCCGCGCGGAGGATGGGATTGACGGCCTGGCCGAAGACATAGACGGGGATGCCGATGGTGATACAGGTGAAATATTCCTTTGCGTATGCGAAATTCGCCTCTGTCGCGCCGAACAGACGCAGAAGCGGCGTCTGAAAAACGGCGTAAAGCGCGGCAACGAGCACGCCGGTGCATACGCTCAGCGTCACGGCGCTGCCGACGGCGCGGTTCGCGTCGGACGGGCGGCCCCTGCCGAAGCAGATGGACACATAGCTGCACGCGCCGTCGCCGATCATCACGGCAAGTCCCAGCGCGAGGACAGTCAGCGGAAACACGACGTTCGTCGCGCCGTTGCCGAGATATCCGACACCCCGGCCGATGAAGATCTGGTCGACAATGTTGTAAAGCGCGCCGACCAGCAGCGAGATCGTACACGGCAGCGAAAATTTCACCATGAGCTTCCCGAGCGGCGCGGCGCCGAGCACGGCATTCTGATCCTTTTCCATAAAAACCTCCCATAAACAAAAAAATTGCGCAAGTCCGTTCGGACTTACGCAAATCTGCTACACAACGCAATCAGTTTAACACACCGCGCGGGAAAATGCAAAGGCCATCCTGCACAGTTTTTATGTGTTTTTCGCGCCCGTCATGCGCAAAAGGGAACTTGCGCGCCGCAATCTCGTCTGTTATCATATAGAAAACAGAAAGAGAGGGCTTCTCATGTTTGGCTTCGGCTTTATGAATTCGGTTTTTCCCGTGCTCTTCACGGTCATGTTCGCCGGCATTTTCATCATGTTCATCGTCACGGCCGTGCGCGGCATCGGCCAGTGGCACAAGAACAACAATTCTCCGCGTCTGACCGTCAACGCTTCAATCGTCTCCAAACGGATGCAGGTCTCGCACCATCACAACGCCGAGACGCACACCAGCTCGTCGTCGACGCAGTATTACGTCACGTTCGAGGTCGAAAGCGGCGACCGCATGGAGCTGTCGGTCAAGGGCTCGGAATACGGGATGCTCGTCGAGGGCGACCGCGGCCGGCTCACGTTCCAGGGCACGCGCTACCTCGGCTTCGAGCGAGCCTGACCGCAGACCGTATCTGCACCCTGCAAGGGCCGAAACGCTGCGATACACCGCGTCCCCGCTGCATGGCAGCGGGGACGTTTTGCCCGTTATGCCTCCGGGTGTTCGGCTAAGAATTGCTCCAGGATATCCGCGGCCTCGTAGACCATCTCCGGGCACGGGCGCTTTTTGTAATATCCATCGGTGCGCGGCTCGGGCGGCTGGGGCCTGAAGTCCGGGTCGAGCCCGAGCAGCTGCCGGCAGATGAGCGAGCCATTGCGGCGCTTGAATTCGTCGGCCAGCGAACGAAGGATCTCGTAATTTGCGGCCTTCGCCGCGCGGTCGGTCGGGTCGGACGGCGCGCGCAGAAGACCGCAGGCCAGAAACATACCGCTCACCGCGCCGCACGTCTCGCGCATCCCGGCCATGCCGCCGCCGAAGCCCGCGGCGAGCTTCATCGCCGTCTCACGGTCCAGTTTCCCCTCGGCAAACGCCCAGAAGACGGCCTGCGCGCAGTTGCAGCCGTTTAAAAAGTGTTCCCTTGCACGTTCCGCGTATGTCATGTCGCATCCTCCTGTGATTCAAATCTGTGTTCCAATCGGAATTTCCTTCCGCCGCAGCGGCGGCAGGTGACGCCGCGCCCTGTTTCGAGTGCCTGCACCACCGCGCCGCGCCGGAAATAGCGCGATTCGGCGCCGCAGCCCCGGCACGTCACGACCCAGACGCCGCGCGCGGCGGCGATCTTCTTTTTATGTGCCTCGGCGCTTTGGCATTCGGGCGCGAGGCGCGTGTCGGGGCAGCCGATTTTGCGGCATACGGCCCTCCATGCTTCGTCGTGTCCGTGCCGCCGTCCGGTCAGGATGGCCACGGCCGCGTGCGCGTATTCGTGCCGCGCGGTGTCCCGGAACGCGCCGTCCTCCTGCCGCAGAAAGTCCGCGATGCGGATCTCGCGCGGCGTATTTTTGTAAAAGGTACACACGCCGTACTGCCGCGTCATGCGTTTGGAAAACGACACCGCGACGAACGACGTGTCGATCCCGAGCTGCCGGTCGAGCCGCCGGTATTCCTCCCGCACCTGTTCGAGCGTCCACACGCCGCGTCACCTCTTTCCTGTTCAGTATACCACACTGCGCCGGCGAATTCCATCTTTCCTTTTGGCGTGAAAGCGGCTATACTGAGGAAAAAGAAGAAAAAGGCGGCTCCCGTTATGTTCGCAAGGCTTTATCTCGAGATCACGACCTGCTGCAACCGCGCGTGCAGCTTCTGCCCCGGCACTGCGCGCCCGGCAGCGTTTCTATCCCCGGCGGATTTTCGCACGCTGGCCGCGAAGCTGCGGCCGTATGGGCAGTATCTGTATCTGCACGTGATGGGCGAGCCGCTGCTGCATCCGCAGCTGGAGGAGATCCTGTCCGTCTGCGAGGCGCTGGATTACCGCGTGAACATCACGACCAACGGCACGCTCCTGCCGCAGATGGCATCCGTTTTGCTCGCGTCGCCCGCACTGCGCAAGGTTTCGGTCAGTCTGCACAGCTTCGAGGCCAACGAACGCGGCGATTTTGCCGCGTATCTTGCCGGCTGCACGGACTTTGCGCGCGCCGCGCGGCCGCGCGGCATACTGACCGATTTTCGCCTGTGGAATCTCGACGGCGCGCAGACGACCGGCCTGCACGCGCAGAACGACGCGATCGTGTCGCATCTGCGCGCGGAATTCCCGGAGCCGTGGACGAAAAATACGTGGGGCTGGCGGCTGACGGACGGCGTATTTCTGAGCTACGGCGAAAAATTCGACTGGCCCGACGAGGATGCGCGCGACTATGGCGCGGCGGGCCGCTGCCGCGCGCTGTCCGATCAGCTGGCGGTCCTGTGCGACGGGACGGTCGTGCCGTGCTGTCTCGACCGCGACGGGAAGCTGGCGCTTGGGAATCTGTTCGCGCAGGAACTGGACGAGATCCTGGCCTCCGCGCGGGCAAACGCCATGCGCGCGGGCTTTCTGCGCGGCGAACGCGCCGAGCCGCTCTGCCGCCGCTGCGGCTACGCCGGACGATTCGGATAAAAAGCAAAAAAGCGCCCCGGACGGAAATCCGTCCGGGGTCTGTGCGTTATTCTGCGTCTTCCGCTTCGGCATCGTCCGTCTCGGGCAGCTGCATCTCGTCGAAGGCGTTCTGCGCATCGTCGAAGATGACCTGCACCTCGGCGAAGGCGTCCTGCAAGCGGCCGAGGCTCGTCGACAGATCGGCGGTCAGCGCCGCGATCTCCTCACCGGAGTCGAGATACCGTCCGCGCGCATCCTCGCAGAGGTTCGACAGCTGCTGATAGATGCGCCGCGCGCGCATGGCGGCGTTGCGCTCGGCCTGCTCGGCCCGGCGATAGGCCGCAAGCTCCTTCGTTTCGAGCGGCTCTGCCGCGTCTTCGCCGGCAGGTTCCGCGGGCGCGGGCGCCGCCGCTTCGCCGGGGCGTTCGGCCAGCTGCGCGCGCAGCGCCTCGGCCTCGGCCTGCGCGGCGTTGAGCCTGCCGTTCAGCTCGTCGCGCGCGGTCTGGGCGGCCTTGAGCTCATCGGCCATCTGCACGCCCTCCTCCGAGAGCTTCTGCACCTCGGCCGCGAGCGATTCATTGTCCTGCTTTGCGGCCTGAAGCTCGGCCGCGGCCTCGTCGTTTTCCTGCTGCGCGGCTTGCAGCCGTGCGGTCAGCGCGGTCAGCTGCGCCTGCAAATCAGCGTTTTCACTGCTCAGCCGGTCGCGCTCGTCGGTCAGCTTGCGCAGCGCCTTCTGATGCTCCACAGACGCGGACTCGATATAATTGACGACGTCCGTGCGGTTGAAGCCGCTCACGGCCGTGCGGAATTTCGAAAAATCAGCCATCTTGTTCCTCCTGCCTCCTGATTTTTTCACAGTATATCACGAAAAACACTGAAAAACAACCGCCATCGGGCCTCTGCGGCCCGAAGCGCCAAAAATTTCACCGTTTGTTCACATACGCTGCTCCTGATTTGTATGATTGCGCGGCGGGAAAAAGACTGGTATAATGGCGGTATCTGAATGACAGTGAGGGACGGATATGGAATATAACAAGCCCATCGCCGCGATGCGGCCCGGCGACGACGTGGAAGGATTTTATGTACTCAAGGACGCGCTGCTCAAGACGACTGCCGCCGGCAAGCCGTTTCTGACCGGCGTGCTGGCCGACCGCAGCGGCACGATCGATCTCAAGGTCTGGGACTATACCGGCCCCGTCGGCGCAAACCCGGACGATATCGGCCGCGTGGTCAAGATCCGCGCGCAGGTCTCGGAGTTCAAGGGTTCGCCGCAGCTCACGGCCGGCCGCATCCGTATGGCGGCAGACGGCGACAGCTACGACGTGTCGGCGCTCGTGCCGGTCGCGCCGATCGACATCGACGCGCGGCTCGATGAGATCCGCCGCCTGCTCGGCACGCTCGCGGACGCGGATTACCGCGCCGTGGCCGAAACGATGCTCACGCGGCATCTGGGCGCCTTCCGCTCGATCCCCGCGGCCAAGAGCGTCCACCACAGCTTCCTTTCGGGGCTTCTGATGCACACGTCCAATATGCTGCGGCTGGCGGATTTCCTCGCCGGGCTTTACGGCGATATCATCGACCGCAGCCTCCTTCTGACCGGGACGCTGCTGCACGACTTTGCCAAGGAGCGCGAATTTACGTTTTCGGGCCTCGGCCTCGTCACGGACTATTCCGTGCCGGGTCAGCTGCTGGGCCATCTCGTCCTCGGCGCGCAGGAGACCGCGCAGGTCGCGCGGGAGCTCGGCATCCCGGAGGAGAAAAGTATGCTGCTCCAGCATCTGATCCTCTCGCACCACGGAGAACCGGAGTTCGGCGCGGCCGTCCGTCCGCAGTGCGCGGAGGCGGAGCTTCTGTCGGAGATCGACCTCATCGACAGCCGCATGGAGATCTACGCCGAGGCATTGCAGGACGTGCCGGCAGGCCGGTTCAGCGCACGCATTTTCGCGCTCGATAAGAAGATTTACCACCATGGATAAGGCGCAGGCGGCATATGCGCGCTGGTGCGCGCACGTGACGGAGGAGACGCTGCTGGCGCAGCTGCGCGCAATGGACGAGACGGCCGTACAGGACGCCTTTGCGCGCGAGCTGGCGTTCGGCACGGGCGGTCTGCGCGGCGTGCTCGGCGCGGGCACGGATCGGATGAACGTTTACGTGGTCCGGCGCGCCACGCAGGGGCTTGCGAATTACCTGAAGGCGCAGGGACTGCCGCTGCGCGCGGCCATCGCGCACGACAGCCGGCTCTGCGGCCGGGAATTTGCCGAGGCCGCGGCGTGCGTGCTGGCGGCCAACGGCATCAGGGTCTTTTTCTATCCGCGGCTCGAACCGACGCCCGCGCTGAGCTTCGCCGTGCGGTATTTTTCCTGCGGCGCGGGCATCTGCGTGACGGCCAGCCACAATCCCGCGCAGTATAACGGCTACAAGGTCTACGGGCCTGACGGCTGCCAGATCACGCAGGCTGCCGCCGCGGACATCGAGACGGAAATCGCAAGGCTCGACTGCTTCGCGGATGTGAAAAGCTGCGATTACGAAGCAGCCTGCCGGGACGGCCGCATCGAGGCTGTTTCCGACGCGGTGCTGGCGGCGTATGTTGACGCCGTGTACGCGCAGCGTGTGACGGACGCGCCGTGCGGTAATTTGAAAATCGTCTATACGCCGCTGTGCGGCAGCGGGCTTGAATGCGCGCAGGCCATGTTCAGACGGCTCGGCGTGACGGACGTGACCGTCGTCCCGAGCCAGCGCGATCCCGACGGGCATTTTTCGACCTGCCCGTATCCGAACCCCGAGATCCGCGAGGCGATGGAGGAGGGCTTAAAGCTCTGCGAGGCGCTGCGCCCCGATCTTCTCATCGGCACCGACCCGGACTGCGACCGCTGCGGCGTCGCCGCGCGGACACGGGAAGGCGGCTGCCGCCTCATCTCGGGCAATGAGATGGGCGCGCTGCTTCTGAATTTCCTCTGCATGGAGCGTCTGAAGGCCGGGACGATGCCGCCCGATCCCGTCGCCGTGACGACCGTCGTCTCGACCGGCCTTGCAGACCGCATCGCGGAAAATTACGGCGTGGAGCTTCGCAGGACGCTCACGGGCTTTAAATACATCGGCGAACAGATCGGTTTGCTTGAACGCGAGGGCCGCGCCGAACGTTTCATTTTCGGTTTTGAAGAGAGCTACGGCTATCTTTCGGGCAGTCACGTGCGCGATAAGGACGGCGTCAACGCGCTGATGCTCATCTGCGAGATGACGAGCGCGTATAAGCGCAGCGATATCCTGCTCCCGGAGGCGCTGGACGCGCTGTATGCGGCATACGGCCGGTATGAAAACGGCCAGCTCGTACACGAATATCCCGGCGCGGCCGGCGCGGCGCGGATGCACGGGATCTTACAGCGGCTGCGCGAAGATCCGCCCGCAAAACTCGGCGGCGAGCGCGTCACGGCTGTGCGCGACTACGCTTTGGGGCTGGACGGCCTGCCGAAGACCGATATGCTGGAGCTGCGGCTGGAACATGGCCGCGTGCAGCTGCGTCCGTCGGGCACGGAGCCGAAGCTCAAATGCTACCTTGAGATCTGCGCGCCGTCGCAGCAGGAGGCCAGGGCGCGCTATGCCGCGCTGGCGGAGGCCTGCCGCGCGCAATGGATGGAAGAATAAAGAGAAAGGAACCCCTTACAGATATGGAAAAGAAGCTGAACATTCTCATCGCCAATGACGACGGCATCCGCGCGCCCGGCATCGAGCGGCTGGCGCGGGCGGCGCTGCCGTTCGGGACCGTGTGGGTCGCCGCGCCCGAGAGCCAGTGCAGCGGTATGTCGCAGAAGATCACCATTCACGACGGCCTGCGGGCCGAGCCCTATGCGTTCCCGGCTGCGGTCGCGGGCGCGTGGAGCGTCTTCGGCACGCCGGCCGACTGCGTGAGTCTGGCGCGCCGGGCGCTGCTGCCGTGCAGGCCCGACGTCGTGTTTTCGGGCATCAACAACGGCTACAACGCGGGCTTTGACGTGGCGTATTCCGGGACGGTCGGCGCGGCGCTCGAGGCTGTGATGGGCGGCATCCCGGCCATTGCGTTCTCCATGGAGGAAAACGGCGACACCGGCGCGCTCGATCACTATCTGCCGCTGCTGATCGGGCGTCTGCTCGCGGACCTTCCGGAGCCTGGCGCGTTCTGGAACGTCAATTTCCCCGGTCTTCCGCTGAAGGACTGCGCGGGCGTCCTCTACGACCGCGTCCCGGCGAAGATGAGCTTTTACGAGAGCGTTTTCACCCCGGATCCGGACGATCCTGCGCGGTTTGTGATGGCGAACGACACCTCCGCGCTGCAAAAAAGCCCGGACGGCACCGATATCCACGCCGTGGCGCACGGCTTCGTCTCGGTCGGAAAGATCCGAAGCGCGCTGTTCTGAGAATGGGACTTTTCCGTACCTGTAGGGGCGGACGGCTCTGTCCGCCCGGCAGTATGCACGTCCAAAACGCGAAACCTTTCGGCGAATACGATGGTTCCCCACGGGCCGACAGAGTCGTCGGCCCCTACAATACGAGAGGGAACACCGTGCCGTTGGAGACACGTCCTTTCTACAGCAGAAAAAATACCGTCCGTTCAAAGAACAGACGGTATTTTTTATAAAATCTCCTGCACGGCGGACCAGACGCGCTGCGCGATCGTTTCCGCGTCGGCGTCGGCGTCGATGACGGCGACGCGCTCGCAGTCCTTCTGCTTTTCAAACGCCTCAAAATACTTTTCGCGGACCTTTGTCAGCCGCTCCTCATGCTCAAACAGCTCCGTGTGGAACCGGCCCTTTGCCAGCCGTTCGACGGCCTTTTTGACCGGCACGTCGAGGAAGATCGTGATGTCCGGGCGCTGAAGTTCGGCGCTGATGCTGTTGGCGGCGATGACCCAGTCCATGTCGAGATCGACACCGTGATAGGCGTAGGACGAGAAGTAATACCGGTCGGCGACGACCGTCACGCCCGCGTCGAGCTTTTCTTTGAAGCCGTCGAGCGGGTTCGTCAGATGGTCATACCGGTCTGCCACGAACAGCGCCGCGATGACCTTGTTGTCGGCCCGGATGCGGCCGGTCATCATCTGGTGGATGAGCGAGCCGATGGGGGAGTCGGTCGGCTCGAACGTGCGGTAGCACGGGAGGCCGCGCGCCTGTAGATGCGCGGTCAGAAGGGAAGACTGCGTGCTCTTTCCGGAGCCGTCGATGCCCTCGAATACGATGAATTTTCCGCGCCGGGTCCCGGTTTTTTCCGCCTGCATGGCCTGTTCCTCACTTTGTTTGTAGTGGATCTATCATACCACGCGCGCGGCCGCAATGCAAGTCAGCCGTCCAGCAGCGCGCGCTGCAATTGCTCCACGCTGTCGCACAGACATTCGGCCCCGGCCTGCATGAGAAGCGCCCGGTCGCGGAAGCCCCAGCTGACCGAGATGCAGGGCATACCCGCGTTTTTTGCCGTCTCGATGTCGACCTCGGAGTCGCCGATGTACGCCGCACGGAGGTTTTCCGCGTGCAGGTCACGGACGACGGCAAAGACCGCGTCGGGCGCGGGCTTTTTCCGCACGCCGTCCTTCGCGCCGGCGGCCGCAGCCAGAAGCCCGGGGAAGTGCTTCTCCGCAAGGATCTGCACGGCGTAGTCCGGTTTGTTGGAGACGAGCGCGCACTGCACGCCCGCGTCGTTTAACGTCCGCAAAAGCGGCAGAATGCCGTCATACGGCCGCGTCTCGTCCGCACAGTGGACGGCGTAATACGGCCCGAACGCCGCGTAGACGGCCTCGATCTGCGCCTCGTCCGTGCCGGGCGGCACGGCGCGCTCAACGAGCTTGTGGATGCCGTTGCCGACGAACGCGCGCACCTCTTCGAGCGTGCGCGGCGCGAAGCCCTCGCTGGCGAGCGCGTGATTGATGCCGCTGCGCAGATCGGCCAGCGTGTCGAGCAGCGTCCCGTCAAGATCAAAAATTGCGAGTTGAACCATGATGCCAGCCTCCGTTTTGCTTTCTGACGCGATTATAAAGTTGAAGCGCGCGCTTGTCAATGCTATAATATCCGCAGCTTGCGGAAAACGGAGGAGCATCGATGGATATCCGGGAAATCACAGATTTTGACGCGCCGGAGCTGGACGTGTACGCGCGGCTGACGGAGAATCAGCTCGTGAACCGCGCAGACCCCGAAAACGGCCTGTTTGTGGCGGAAAGTCCGCTCGTCATCGGGCGGGCGCTGGACGCGGGGTACCGGCCGGCGTCGTTTCTCATGGAGACGCGCCACGTGACCGGCAAGGGCGCGGCGCTGCTCGCGCGGTGCCCGGACGTACCGGTCTATTGCGCGGAGGAGGCCGTCCTCACGAACCTGACGGGCTTCCATCTCACGCGCGGGATGCTCTGCGCGATGCACCGGCCTGCGCTGCGGGCTGCGCAGGATGTGCTGCAAGGCGCGTCGCGCGTTGCGGTGCTCGAAAACGTGATGAACCCGACGAACATCGGCGCGATCTTCCGCTCGGCGGCGGCGCTGGGCATGGACGCGGTGCTTCTGACCGACGCGGGCAGCGACCCACTCTACCGCCGCGCCATCCGCGTGAGCATGGGCACGGTCTTTCAGGTGCCGTGGGCGTACGTCCCGGCCGATTGGCCGCAGCTGCTGCGCGGCCTCGGCTTCCGGACGGCGGCGATGGCCCTGCGCGAGGACTGCGTGCGGCTCGACGATGCGCGGCTGAACGCGGAGGAAAAACTCGCCGTCGTCCTCGGCACGGAGGGCGACGGACTGGCCGACGGGACGATCGCCGCGTGCGATTACACCGTGCGCATCCCGATGCACCACGGCGTGGACTCGCTGAACGTCGCCGCTGCGAGCGCCGTGGCGTTCTATCAGCTCGGCTGCCACGCGGAATAGAGAAAACACACCCCGGCGCGGCTGCGCCGGGGTGTTTGCGTGCTGGCAGCGCAGAACTCATCCGCACAGCGCCGCGCGGACCGTCCGGTGGATCAGATCGTGGCCCTCCTGCGTGGGATGGATGCCGTCGGCGCCGATGAGCGTGGTGAAATGCGTGTTTTTGAGGAACTCCGCGCGCACGTCGACCAGACGGCAGCCGAAGGCACGGCTGAGCTGGCACACGAGGGAGTTATAATACTCCTGCCAGCGGTACAGATGGCCGCAGTCGCCGAGCCACTGCAAAATATTTTCCCGGCTCAGCCCGCGCGAGATGTGCGTCAGATAGCGCGTATCGTCCAGCGGCGGCAGCGCCGTCAGCGCCACGCGCGCGCCGCTGTTTTGCGCCTTGCGGATGGCCGTGACATAGCGGTCGACGAACGTGTCGGGCGGCGTGTTCGGCAGGAAGCTGCCGGCCGGGTCCGCCGAAATTTCCTTCCAGTTGTAATCGCAGTCGTTGCCGCCGAAGCACAAAAGCACCGTCGTGTCCTGCGAACAGGCTTTCAGCTTTTTGTCCATCTGCCGCAGCCCTGCGTCGATGGTCGCGCCCATCTTTGCGTAGTTTTCCACCGTGACGCCGCTCTGCGCCAGCGCGTCAAAGTCGTGCTGCTGGCACAGGTGATAGCTCTTGCCGTCGAACGTGACACCCTTGATAATCGAGTCGCCGAAAATGATGAGATTCTGCATATCCATAACCTGGAGCCTCCCGCTGCCGCCCGTGCGGCTGTTTGTGCTCACAGTATACTGCGCGGCGGCAGAAAAGTCCCCCGACTTTTCCTGCGCGCGTCTCCCGACGTGAAAAACGGGACTCTCCGAAACGGAAACCCGGACTCTACTGCCGGTAGAGTCCGGGTTTTTGCAGATAAAACGGGTGGAATTTCGCCGAAACGGGCGACACGGCGCGTAGAGTCAGCCGCCGCTGCGCTGGTTGTTCTGCGCGAGGATGCGCGCGATCTCCGCTTCGGCAGCATAGACCTCGTCGTGGAAATGCTGCGCGGAGATGCGCTCGGCGCCGTGGCCGAGGATGATGAGCTGTTCGAGATTGTCGCTCGTAGCCACGCGCACGCGGCGGCGGCCGCGCAGCTCGAAGCTCAGCCGCTCGATATACTGGTCGGCCGTCTCGGCCTGCCGGGTGTAGACGATGTGGATGTTGTGGTATTTTTCAACCGAGCCGAGCCCCTGCGGCACCTTGTATGCGTCGAAGACCAGGATCAGCGTGCAGCCGCGGTAGCCCTGATAGTTGCACAGCAGGTTCATGAGCACGTGCCGCGCCGTATCGAGACTCGTGCGCGAAAGCTCCTTCAGCTCGTCCCATGCAAAGATGATGTTATACCCGTCGACGAGCAGAAAATCGTCCGCCGGGCCGAGTGAGGCGAGAAACTCACGTTTGTCTTCGCTGCGCAGCATCATCTGCGGCAGCACGTCGCGGCGGCGGATCGCGCCGTAGGTGCGCTCAAAGATGGCCAGCAGCTCTTTTTCCAGCTCCGGAGCGCCGCCGGGCGCGACGGCACGCACGATGCGCTTCGGTTCGGGCGCGGGCTGAGGCTTGCCGTCCAGATGCAAAAGCGGCAGATGCGCCATGTGCGGTACGTCCTGCCACTTGACCTCATAGCCCGCGCCGTGCTCGCAGAAGACGGAGCCAGCAGGGTTCTCCGGATCTCTTGCCGGGTCGTAGCCGGCGGCGGCGGCAAGTCTGTCCTGATCCGGGCACGGGCGATAGCCCGCCATCGTGCAGCGCAGCCGCCCGCGGCCTTTCGTATAGGCGGTGAATTCCGCCTGATAGCCGCGCAGCAGCCGTACCGGCGCGCTGCCGCGGAGGACCGTCTCGCTGCCGCGGATCTCGGGTGCTTCGCACGTGCCCTGCATCCGCTGAATATCCGTCAGCGCACGCCCGGCGGCAGACGCGGGCAGCTCCATGCAGAACGCATACCACGGTTCGAGCAGCACGCTGCGGCCGGCCTGCTTCGCCTGCATGAGTCCCTGCCGCACGGCGCGGTACGTCGCCTGACGGAAATCGCCGCCCTCGGTGTGCTTCAGATGCGCGCGCCCGGCAACGAGCGTGATGCGCACGTCGCTCAGCGGCGCGCCGGTCAATACGCCCCGGTGCGCCTTTTCCGTCAGATGCGTCAGAATGAGCCGCTGCCAGTGCAGCGCCAGCGTGTCCGTGGGGCACATCGTGTCGACCTGGATCCCGGAGCCGGGCTCCGCCGGTTCGAGCAGCAGCTGCACCTCGGCATAGTGCCGCAGCGGCTCATAATGCCCCACGCCGAGGACCGGCGCGGAGATCGTCTCAAGATAGACGATATTGCCCTCGTCAAACGAGGCGTGTATGCCGAAGCGCGTCTCGATGAGCTTTTGCAGGATCTCCATCTGTACCGGGCCCATCAGCTGCACGCGCATCTCGCGCAGCTGCGCGTCCCAGACGAGGTGCAGCTGCGGATCCTCTTCTTCGAGTACGCGCAGCACGCCGTAGGCCTGCGCATCGTCGCCGTCCGTTTTCAGGCGGTATTCCAGAATGGGCTGTAATGCGGGCGGCTGCTGCGCCGTCTCGTGGCCGAGCACGTCGCCCGGCATGGTCTTCGTCAGTCCCGTCACGGCGCAGACGGTCCCGGCCGGGGCTTTTTGCAGCGGCGTGAACTTCCCGCTGGAATACAGCCGCAGCTGGTCGGCCTTTTCCTCCCAATCCTGTCCCGTGAGCGTCTGTTTGACATTCAGACAGCCGCCCGTGACCTTTAAAAACGTCAGCCGCGCGCCCTTGGGGTCGCGCATGATCTTGAATACGCGCGCGCCGAAGGCGGCCTCGCGCTTCGGCTCCGGGACAAAGCGGCACAGCGCGTCCAGAAGCGCCCCGACGCCCGTGTTTTTAAGCGCCGAGCCGAACAGACACGGAAAAACGCGCCGCTGCGCGACGAGCTGCCCGACCGCGCGGTCGGACAGCGTCCCGGCGGACAGGAATTCCTCCATCAGCGCCTCGTCAAAGAGCGAAAGCTCCTCGTAAAGCGCGTCCTTCGGCTGCGAAAAATCGACGCAGCCGTCCGAAAGCTCCTGCCGTAGATTTTGCAGCAGCGCCGCGCGGTCGGCCGTTTCGATGTCCATTTTGTTGACAAAGATGAGCGCGGGCAGTCCGTAGCGCCGCAGCAGCCGCCAGAGCGTCTGCGTGCCGGGCTGGACGCCGTCCGTGCCGCTGACGACGAGCACCGCGCAGTCGAGCACCTGGAGCGTGCGCTCCATCTCGGCGGAAAAATCGGCGTGGCCCGGCGTGTCGAGGAGCGTCACGTCGCACCCCGGCAGCGGCAGCATCGCCTGTTTGGAAAAGATCGTGATGCCGCGGCTGCGTTCCTGTGCGTCGGTGTCGAGGAACGTGTCGCCGTGGTCGACGCGGCCAAACGCGCGGATCGCGCCCGCCTGATAGAGCATGGCCTCGGACAGGGTGGTCTTGCCCGCGTCAACGTGGGCAAGCAAACCCACGCAGAGCCGTTTTCTGATCTGATTTGCGTCCTGTGCGGCCATAAAAAACTCCCTCTTGCGATATGATCTGCAATGATTATACCACAAGAGGGCCAAAACGCCAAGAGAGAGGTGCTTCCAGAATTTGCTGTGTACCCTGTAGGGGCCGATGCCCACATCGGCCCGCTGGGAAGTTGCGAATTCGCCGCAGATTTCCGTAAAAACCGGCGTATTCTGCCGGGCCGCTGTGGGCATCGGCCCCTACGCAGATTTGGAGGACCGATACAAAAACGTATGGCCGGCGGGGACGCGGGCGCTTTACTCGATCGGGTATGTCACGCCGCACACGGTGATGGACGCAAGCTCGTCCAGATCGATGATCTGCGAAAACAGCCAGGTGCGCCTGACCTCGTTGTCTTCCCAGCTGCCGGCTCCCGAATCGCTCATGGAGCCGTAAGCTCCGTAATTGCTTTCCGCGTAGCCGTTCGCCACACTGGCAAGCTCGAACGTCGTTCCGTCCTTGAGAGTGATGGAGACTGCATCGTTGTTCGTCTCGCCGCTGCCGTATGTCCCATCGAGCTGGAAGGAGATCGGCGAGATCGTCGCCGTCTGCCAGCAGCAGCGGTCGTCCGGGCCAGCCTCGCCATGCAGCCCGATCACCAGCTCCTGCTCCAGCTGCGCCGGAAGCGGGATCTCAAACAGGTCGACATTCTGATCGTGGTAGCTCATATGGAACAGGATCCGGTCGCCCGGCTCAAACTCGCCGCCGACGTTGGTCAGCAGCGCATAGGCCGTGCCTCCCTCCACCTGCATGATCTCCATGCCCATACCGCCGAGTTTCCATTCCAGACTGTGATCCCCGGTGAAGTCGATGTTGTTGCTTACGTGCACTTGCAGCATCCGAGCCATCTCCTTCTCGTTGTCACTGGCCGCTGGCAGTGCGGCAAGCGTCGCCGCGGCCTCATCTGTTCGTGCGTCGATGCGCAGGATGGCAAGCACGGAGTCCTTTGAGACAAGCATGGACTCAAGCGTAAACACGAAATTCTCCGTCGTGGCCGATACGCCCGTATCCGACAGACCGGCAATGTCGGGCACCTGCATCGTGCCCGCGGCGATCATGGCCTGCTCTTCTTCGGTATACGCCGGCTGTGTGATATCGATGGTCGTATTTTCATCGTAGCTCGTGATATTTTCTTCGATCAGCGCCGTTTTGCTGCCGAACAGCCGGTCAAAGCCGAACCAGCCGTTCGTGTAGGCTGCGAACGCCGTGCCGCACAGAAGTGCCGCCACAGCCGCCGCGATCAGCGTCGTGCGCAGCGCCCGCGCGGGCTTTTTGGGCTGTTTCTTTTCGATTTTCTGCATGGTTTTCCCCAAGATCCTTTCCTGCACGTCCGCGTTCAGCGGCGGCATCGCGTAATCCTTTTCCGGTGCGTACTGCATGAGCTCATCCCACGTCGTCTTCACGGAACATCCCTCCTTTACACAGTTCCCGCCGCAGCGTCTCGCGCCCGCGCTTTAAGCGCGAGCGCACCGTCGAGGCGTTCAGCCCCAGCGCATCCGCGATCTGCGCGGCGGTCTGCGACAGATCGTAAAACCGGTAGAAAATTTCCCGGTCCTCCTCCGCGAGCTTCGCCATCGCGCGCAGGAGTGCCTCGCGCCGCTGCGCGTCGTACAGCCGCTCCCACATCCGGTCGAGCGTGATGAGCGTATCGTCCTCCAGCGGGACGAAAACATTCTTTTTGCGCATGGCCTCGGCGGTCCGGTTGCGCGCGACCGCGCCCAGCCACGGCCGCAGCTGCTCGCGCGCGATGCGCCCGGCGTTCTGCCAGAGCGCGAGGAAGACGTCGGAGGCGATCTCCTCGTGATCCTCCGCGGTCAGAACGCCGCGGCTGCGGTTGCGGATGACGGCCAGCACATACGCGCCGTATTGCGCCACGGCCAGCTCCAGCGCCTTCGGCTCCTGCTTTCCAAGCTGCCGCAGCAGCCCTGCGTCGTCCATGCAGCATCCCTCCTTTGTGCGCTTTGCGTGATGGTTCAGTATACTGACATCTGTCTTGTCGGGCAAACCCCGCGTTTTGTTGCAGAAAATAAAAATTTGTATGCCAGCCTGGTTTTTGCAAAACCTTCCGGGAAGACGTAGGGGCCGATGCCCACATCGGCCCGTTGGGAAGTTGCGAATTCGCCGCAGATTTTCGTAAAAACAGTGCATTCTGTGCGGGCCGATGTGGGCATCGGCCCCTACGCAGTTTTGCGCCCGCAGGCGCACGTTGCAAATTTCCTCGGCACCGATACCGCCGTCACCAACAATGGCAGGCTCTTTTGGCACTAAAACATAGATAGGCAGTTGGTGTTGTATGCTCTAAAAGACTTCTTAATCAAGCGATTGGGAAGTCTCTTAGAACACACAACCTAAAACCGAAGAAAGGAGCGCAAGTTATGAGAAAAAACGAGAAAATCACA